>JAZSKN010000062.1:0-41463 GCA_045534895.1 Acutalibacteraceae bacterium | reverse complement strand
GATAGGACGGATTTAATTTCATCTGAGGCAAAGCCGAAGATTTCATCCGAGCATTGCTCGGATTTCATCGCGCCCCGCGCGATTTCATTGAAAATCATTGAAATCTGTGATATAATGTATTCAACGAGGTGATTTCAATGGCTAAAAATAAACTTCCTGATATGTCAACACCGCAAAGGAAACTGAAAATTACGGAAATATGTGATATTTTAAGACAAGAACTCTATCAAAGCGGCTATCAGTACGGATTTTATTATAATGGCAGAAAGTACACGCCTGATTTCAGCAATGGTTTTGATGAAAAGTTTTTCAATCTGCAAAAAAGCACCTATCGCATACAAGATCCGCAAGATACTTTGAAAGAAAAAATCGGAACTTGCATTGATGCAGTGATAGTAATGAAAACCATTTTAGATCAGCTCAATATCCCAAGCAAAATTTGGTTACTCCATCATAATTTTAAAAAAACTCCACATACAATTCTAACCTTTGAAGCAGAAGAAAAAGTGGTATATCTTGAACTGACACCTCAATCAAACAAACCATGGTATGGTAAGGAGATTTTATATGAGAACGAACACAGTCTAGTTGGTAGTTTTCAAAAAGATAACTTTACAATTATCGAAATAACTAATCAAATATTAATCGGAGCTCATGCAGACTCATTGTTACAACATTTGCCGTGATAATATAAATAACCGTAGTGTACTTTTGCTTACCTTTTCGAACGACAAGGTCTTTTTAAACTAAATCCACCCTTGCGGATGGGTGAAATATTGCTTCGCAACATTAAGGAACGCTTCGCATCATAAATAGCAAAAAATGTTGTAGATTATATCAAAAAATCAACCTCCGATTAGTTCGGAGGTTGAAATGTTTTTATTATCCAATAAACGCATCGTGAACTGCCTGAACAGCTTTATCTGCAAGCTCAGTATCGATAAGAACCGAAATCTTTGTTTCACTTGTAGAAATCATATGGATATTAATATCAGCATCGTAAAGTGCTTCAAACATTTTAGATGCTACACCGGGGTTACTTTCCATACCGGCGCCAACTATAGAAATTTTTGAAAGGCCGTTGTTTACCTTAAGGTCAGAATAATCGAATACACCCTTCATTGATTCCATAGCTTTAATCGCATCATCCATTTGCTCGTGTGAAACTGTAAAGGTGATATCCTTTGTACCGTGACGACCTACTGACTGTAAAATTATATCTACGTTAACTTTATATTGTGCAAGTTTGTTAAATAGTTTGAATGCAACACCGGGTTGGTCTTTTAGACCTACGACTGATATTGTTGTAACACTTGTATCTTTTGCAACACCGCGAATTAAAGTTTTTTCCATTTTAACATGCTCCTTTATAATAGTACCGGGTTTTCTTTCAAGACTTGAAAGAACCTCGAGTTCAACGTTATATTTTTTTGCCATTTCAACCGAACGGTTGTTAAGTACCTGAGCGCCAAGGGTTGCCATCTCAAGCATTTCGTCATACTGTACCTCGTCCATCTTAACGGCATTCTTAACTTTGCGCGGGTCAGCAGTATATACACCGTCAACGTCGGTATAAATTTGACATCTATCTGCGCTCATAGCCGCCGCAATTGCAACAGCGCTTGTGTCTGAACCGCCACGTCCCAAGGTTGTAAGGTCGTCGTATTTGTTAAGTCCCTGAAAGCCGGCAACAATAATAATATTTCCCTTTGAAAGCTCGGTTTTCATACGCTCGGTATTAATCTTTTTAATTCTTGCTTTACCGTGATGTGAATCGGTGCTAAAGCCTGCCTGCCAACCGAGAAGCGAAATAACAGGGCAACCTAATTTGTCAATTGCCATTGCAAGTAAAGCAATTGAAATTTGTTCACCCGCGGTAAGCAACATATCCATTTCACGTTTAAGTGGGGTAGAAGGATTAATTTCTTGAGCTTTTTCTATAAGGTCATCAGTTGTATCACCTTGAGCAGATACAACAACGATAACGTCGTTTCCTTTTTTGTAATCATCTACAACAATGCCTGCAACGTTAAGTACGTGTTCGGCATCTTTTACAGATGAACCACCAAATTTTTTTACTATTAGTGACATAAATAATTACCTCCTAAAACAAGGTTTGCATTACCTTTATTGTATCGCATTTTATACCGGATAATTTTTTCATAATATTACTTTCGTAATCAAGGTCGGTAATAAATGCGATTTCTTTTTTATAATCATTTTTAATATGCCATGTATTATCAGAAAAAATTTCAGAAAACTGATTACAAAGCATATCGAAATTATTGGACTGAATATATACATAAAGACGAACTTTTTCATCTATAGTTGTAACGTAATCATCGGAGCCATCGACCCAATCAACGTATTTGCGAGCTTTAATATGCTTTGCGCAATCAATAACGTCGGCCACAACTGCGCTTGCAGTAGCTTCTTTTCCGGCACCCTTGCCGTAAAACATAACGTCACCAACAGAATCACCGGTAACCATAATTGCGTTAAATACACCATTTACGTTAGATAATATATGACTTCGACTCACAAGCATAGGCTTTACACTTGCCGTAATATTACCGTTTTCAAGCTTTTTTGTACTACCAATTAGTTTAATAGCGCAGTCAAATGAATCGGCATATTCAACGTCGGTAAGTGTAATATTAGTAATACCTTCGGTTGAAACTTGTTCGGGGTATACGTGCTTACCAAAGGCAAGTGAAGCTAAAATGCAAACCTTGCGGCAGGCATCATGACCTTCAATATCGGCAGCAGGATTTCTTTCTGCAAAGCCCATTTCTTGAGCAAGTGCTAAAGCTGAATCAAAATCCATATTATCTACTATCATTTTATTTAAAATGTAGTTTGTTGTTCCGTTAAGAATACCTTTAACCTCGGTAATGTTGTTGGCGGCAAGGCATTGTGAAATTGGACGCAAGATCGGTATACCGCCACCAACGCTTGCTTCAAAAAGAAAGTTAACGTTATTTTGGTTAGCGATATGTAATAACTCGGCACCTTTTGCAGCAACTAATTCTTTGTTAGAGGTAACAACGCTTTTGCCCGAAAGCAATAATCTTTTTACAAAATCATAAGCAGGATTAACCCCACCCATAACCTCTACTACAATTTTAATATCATTATCATTAGCGATTATTTCAAAATCTTTAATGAATTTATCACTATAGGGTAGTGTATTAAAATCACGCAAGTCAAGTATGTATTTAACATTAATTTCGTCTTTAGTTTTTTGGTTTATAAGGGTGTTGTTATCAAGTAAAATTTCTGCAACACCAGAACCTACAACACCGTGCCCCATAATTGCGACATTTATCATTTTTAACCTCCTAAAAGGCAATTATATATATAAATCGACATTTAGAAAGTATACTACAAGTGCTTTGAAAAATCAATAATAAATTACGTAATACATCAATTTTTGGTGATATTATTATTAAAAGGTGGTGCATTATTAATTGAATTTAGATAAAAAGAGAAATTTTATTATTAATTTTATTTATTTCTTTATTGTTTTTGCTCTGCTTTATCTTTGCATAAAATGGACAGCGGTATATTTATTTCCCTTTGTTTTTGGCATTATAATCGCTTATATTGTTCAAAAACCCGCTATTTATTTATCTGAAAAATATAAAATTAAAAAAGGACTATCTGCGGCGGTTTTATCTGTATTTTTTTATATGTTTTTAATCGCTGTTGTTGCTTTTTTGATATGGATTTTATATTTAGCAATCAACAAGTACTTTATTTCGTTTGTAAAAAACGGTGAATTAAATAATATTTTCGATAATTTTATGACGATATTTAACAATCGTACAAAAAACATAGATGCTTCGTTTAAAAAAATTTCTTATGAAGCAGTTAATGAATTTGTTAATAAATTTGCAAAATATTTATCAGAATTCTTTGCATCAACAATTAAAAAAATTCCTAATATTTTTATTTGCTGCATAGTAACGGTTGTTGCAAGTTTTTATATAGCAAAGGATTATGATAAAATTAAAAAATTTATAAAAGGTTTTGCGAGTGATGGTTTTTACAAAACTTCTGTTGAAATTAAAAACATAACATTAGAATGCATAACTAAATACTTTTTAGGTTATTTTGTGCTTTTTATAATAACTTTTTTACTGCTTTTAATATCATTTTTAATACTAAACATACCAAATTATTTATCTCTGGCGGTTATTATTTCTTTAATAGATATTTTGCCGTTATTTGGAACAGGAATTGTTTTGTTACCGTGGTCAATTATAGAATTTTCAAAAAAAAATATTTTGCTTGCTGTAGGTTTAATAATAGTTTACTTGATTGTTGTAGGGGTTAAAAATTTTGTTGAACCGAAAATAATTGGCAAGCAAATGGGAGTAAATCCTATATTTAGCTTAATATTTATATTTTTGGGCTTAAGATTAGGCGGTATTTTTGGTATGATTATTTTACCGATTATTCTAACTGCAGTATTTAATTTTTTAAGAAAGAAATATTTGATTAATGATTTCGATTTTTGACCCTTTGCGGTTGTGTTGCATATTATGTAATACAGATTTAAATATAATTTTAAATCGGAGTGTTTTTATGCAACGCCATATAATTTCAATTGGATCTATAACCTATGCTATTAAGGGCAGAGATTTACTTCGCAAGCAAGGTTTTCGCGCTTATATTGAACGAAAAACAAATTCTGACGGAAGTAGCGGGTGTGGATATGTAATTGTTGCAGACGGTAATCTGCAAAAAATTGTTGGAATTTTAAAGAGTTCTAATATTAAAATTACTGAGTTAAATACTATTGCATAAATTTTAAAAAGCAGTCCGAAAGGACTGCTTTAATAATTTGAGGTGATTTTATTGGTTTACTTTGATAACGCGGCAACTTCGGGTAAAAAGCCGCAAACAGTTATAAATACGGTGCGTCTTGCGCTTGAAAATTATTCGGCAAATCCGGGTAGAAGCGGGCATAAATTATCACAAAAAGCTGCAAGCGCAGTTTTTAAGGTAAGACAAAAGATATCGGATTATTTTTTTAGTTCGGGTCCGGAAACGGTTGTTTTTACGCAAAATTGCACTCAAAGTATTAACTATGTTTTAAAAGGAATATTAAGCAAGGGGATGCATATCGTAGTCTCTGATTTAGAACATAATGCAGTTATGCGTCCGTTAACGGCACTTAACATTGAATATACGGTTGCCGAGGTGAATATATATGATGATAATAAAACATTAAATAATTTTAAAAATTCAATAAAACCAAATACAAAACTAATATTGTGCACTTCGGCTTCTAATGTTATAGGTAAAGTATTACCGCTTAAAAAAATCGGAAGACTGTGCAAAGAAAAAGGTATACTTTTTTGTGTTGACGCCGCGCAAGGAGCAGGGGTTATTGATTTAAATATGGATGAAATGTGTATAGACTTTTTGTGTGTAGCACCACACAAAGGATTATATTCTCCGATGGGTACCGGAATATTAATTGCTAAAAAGCCGATTGATAAAACCATCATACAGGGCGGAACAGGCACAGACTCTTTAAGCTACAATCAACCTGATATTATGCCAGAAATGCTTGAAAGCGGTACTTTAAACGTACCCGGTATTATGGGAATAGGCGCCGGAATAGATTTTGTTAAAAATAAGAGAGACTGTATTTATAAACACGAAAATTCGCTTGTTAATTATTTTTATGACAGTCTAAACAGTTCAAATGTAATTTTTTACGTTAATCCATACGAATGTCATTGTGCACCTGTTGTTAGTTTTAACATTGGTGATGTAAAATCTGAAATTGTTGCTGAATATTTAAATAAAAACGGATATGCTTTACGAGCGGGATTGCATTGCGCACCTACGGCACATAAAAAAATAGGTACAATAAAGCAGGGAACCGTAAGATTTTCTCCATCGATATTTAACAATTATAATGAAGTTAGTAACTTAATAAAAATAATAAAAAAATTTTAAAAAATCACAAAAACACTATTGATACAATTTTAAATTTATGTTAAAATAAATAAAATGAGAATAATAGTGCAAAGGAATGATTTTTTGAGTGCTGTTTTAGATACGTTGTACAGAGTATGGAATCAATTTGTATATACGATTTCAAATGTCAGAATTTTTGATATTATTGATATTTTGATTATCGCTTTTATAGTTTATAAAGCGATAGAATTTTTGCGTGAAACAAGAGCAGGGCAGTTAGTTAAAGGTATTATTCTGCTTCTTGGTTTGTATGCTTTTGCAATTGTGTTTAAGCTTGCCGTTTTGCGTTGGCTTTTATCTGCAGTGTTTGGCTCTGCAATTGTTGCTGTTGCCATTATTTTTCAACCTGAGCTTCGACGCTTACTTGAAAGAGTTGGTCAAACAAGAATAAGCAATTTACAATCGGGAAATGATGAAGTTGCAGAAATTTTGGAGCCTGTTGAAAAAATATGTAATGCCGCTGTTCAGTTGCAAAAAAGCAAAACAGGCGCACTTATTGTTTTTGAAAGAAAAACGCAGTTAGGTGAGATTATAAACACCGGTACTGTAATTGATGCACAGGTAAGCGAATCGCTTATAGGTAACATCTTTTTTCCAAAATCACCACTTCATGACGGTGCTGTAATTATCCGTGATGGAAGGGTATGTGCCGCTTCTTGTATATTACCCCTTACACAAAGCACGGCGTTTTCTTCAAAACTTGGTACTCGCCATCGCGCAGCGATTGGCATGACCGAAAATTCAGATGCAATCGTTTTAATAGTTTCAGAAGAAACCGGCATTATTTCTATTGCCTTTAATGGTCAGATTACAAGAAATCATACCTTTGATTCTGCATTTAACGAAATTAAAGATAAACTTATCACCGAAAGTGATATGGAACAAGATAATTTGTTTAAAAAATTGCGAAATGTATTTTCGTTTGGTAAAAAAGACAAAAATGATATAGTTAAGGAGGATGATACAAATGAAAATTAATCTTCCTTCGTTTTTGCGCCTGAACAATTTGTTATACAATAAAAAATTTACGGTTACTTTATCTGTTATTCTTGCTTTTGCGCTTTGGTTAGGTATTGCAATGGTCGAAAATCCTGTTCGCCAACAAACTTTTTCGGACCTTAGCGCCCATATTTCGCTTGAAGGTACCGCGGCAGAGGCGTTGGGACTTGGTATTGTATCTGATGTTGCTTCTCAAAAATTTGCAATAACTGTCAGTGGTCCAAACTATATTGTAAGCGCCTTAAAGGCCGAAGATTTTTCACTTTCTGCTTCTACGGTTGAGATTAATTCCGCCGGTGTTTTTAATCTTGATATAGCTGCCGACAGTAGCGGAAAATCAGGCTTTACTATTACTTCTATTTCACCATCATCGATAGATGTTACAATTGATTTTATCGATACAAAAGAATTTACAATTGTGCCAAAGCTTATTGGCGTAAGCGCGGCAGAGGGTCTTGTTGCTGAAACACCTGTAATTGCCGATTCACAGCAAACTACGGTTACTGTTAAGGGTCCACGTTCTACAATTGAAAAAATTGCATCCGTTACAACCTTTGCTGAGGTTAATACAACACTTGATGCATCGCAAACCTTTAGCTCTGACGTTGATTTATGTGATGCAAACGGAAAATTATTGTACAGATACACCGCAGACGGTACCGTTTATGATGCTAATCAAAATATTATAACTAATTCATATTTGACTTTATCTTTTACAAATGTTAAGGTTATACAGCCCATTTCCAAGAAAAAAACAGTTCCTTGCAAACCGGTATTTAATAATTTACCTGCCGGCTTATCGGTTGATAATATTAAATACAAACTTAGTCAAAACGAAGTTACAATTATTGGTACTCCGGAGATTGTTGATAAGCTTGATAGTTTTTCGCTTTCTCCAATTAATTTTAGAGACGTATCAACATCAAACAACAAGTTTGAAACAACAATAACTTTACCTGATGGTGTAAGATTTCTTGAAAGCGTCGATTATTTTACCGTAGATATTGATACCTCAAAATATGCCGAAACTACGGTTAATATTAAGGATATACGATGCAAGGAATTAAGTGAAGGCTTAAAAGCAAAAACAGACAAACAAATTCGAAATGTTAAAATTTGCGGTCCTGCAGACGTTATTAAAAAAATTAAATCATCCGATTTATTTGCTGTTGTCGATCTTACCGATAAAACTGCCGGTGCATATACTGTTGAGGTTATTATAAAATCAGATGTGTATGACACTGTATGGCAAATCGGTGCGTACAAAGTATCACTTACTGTATATTAATATTTATAACAAATACCGCCTTTTTGCATATTATGTGATGGGGTGGTATTTGTGATTAGTAATTTTTTTACTGTTTTGTTCATTTTGTTTTTTGTGCTTGGTTTATGTGAATTTATATACATATTAAAAATGCTGATTTATTATCCAAAAGTTAAAATAAGCAATTATCTGATTGTGACATTAAAAAAAGGCTTTGCTGTTAATCAACTTGATTTTTTATGGCAAAAAATCAAGTGGCACGGTGATTCTTTTGCCAATGGAATAATTGCCGTTTTAGATGATTTAGATGATTATGAAATATTTGCGTGTAACGAATTTGCCAAAAACAAAAGAATTGCTCTTTGTTTTAAAAACTCTTTATCAAAATGTTCATTTCTTTCACAAGGAGAAATTTTAGATGCAAACCGCTAATAATGGCGAATTGATTCAAATTGAAGGAATTATAGAAAAAATTACATATAAGAATGAACAAAACGGTTATACGGTTTGCACGTTAAAAGCGGGTAGAGAACATATAACCGTTGTTGGTATTATGCCGTTTATTGCCGTTGGTGATAACGTTAAATTTACCGGAAACTATACTGTTCATCAATTGTATGGTGAACAGTTTTCATCTCAAAGTTATGAAACGGTTGCGCCTAAAACAGTTGCAGCTATATTGCGATATTTATCCTCCGGAATTATTAAAGGCGTAGGGCCTGCCACGGCCGAGAGAATTGTTCAAAAATTTGGCTCTGATTCTCTTGACGTAATACAAAATTCTCCCGATGATCTTGCAACCATTAAGGGAGTATCGTTAGAAAAAGCAAGAAATATATCGGTAGAATATAAAAAGCAGTTCGGTATTCGCGATTTGATGTTATTGCTTAATCCTTACCAAATTTCTATGGAAAAATGTATTTCAATATTTCAAAAATTAGGTAGTAACTGTGTTGTGATAATTAAAGATAATCCCTATAATTTATGTGACGATAAAATTGATTTGCCTTTTGAAAAGGTAGAAACAATTGCATTTGATATGGGTATTTCGGCTGATAATGAAATGCGACTTAAAGCCGGTGTTTTATACATTCTGCGAAAAAATTTAATGAACGGTCACACGTGCTTACCTCGCAAAAAGTTAGTTTTGGTAGCTGTTAATTTACTTGAGAGTGACGCTGATAGAATTGAATACATATGCGATAAAATGATTGAGTCTTTTATTGTTTGTACAAAAACGGTAAATTCTGAAGACTACATAATGTTGCCCGAGTATTATAATGCAGAAGAATATATTGCCGCACGGCTTTTTGCTGCTAACAAATATTTAAATTCTAATAATTCTATAGATGATGCAGAAATATCTTGTATAGAGGCAAAACTTGGCATATCATTCGAAGAATTACAACGCAAGTCGATATATATGTCTCTAAATAACGGCGTTTTTATACTTACCGGTGGTCCCGGAACGGGAAAAACAACAACGCTTAATGCAATAATTGAAATTTTTGAACAACGTAATGCCAATATTCAGCTCGCGGCCCCAACCGGAAGGGCTGCTAAACGTATGACCGAGCTTACAGGACGTGAAGCAAAAACAATTCATAGGCTTTTAGAGGTAGAATGGACAAGCGAGGACAAGCAAAGCTTTGCTCGTAACGAAAAAAATCCACTTGAATGTGATGTTATAATTGTTGACGAAGCATCTATGCTTGATTCTTTATTATTTGAAGCCTTACTTCACTCGTTAAAAATATCTACGCGTATAATTTTAGTTGGTGATATTGATCAGCTGCCAAGTGTTTCGGCAGGTAATGTTCTTAATGATATTTTGAGTTCAGGTGCATACTCAAGCATTTCTTTAAAAAAGGTTTTTAGGCAGGCTAAAACAAGCACTATCATAACCAATGCTCACGCGATAATTAACGGGGAACAATCTGATTTATCGAATAAGTCTAATGATTTTTTTATGCTTCAGCGTGATTTTTCATACGAAGTATGTAATACAGTGTTAGAGTTGTGTGAAAGTCGTTTACCCGAAGCATATGGCTTTAACGCTTTAACTGATATTCAAGTTCTTTGTCCGTCGCGTAAGGGAGAAGCAGGCACTGTTAATCTAAACAATTTGTTGCAATCGACATTTAATCCTAAAAAAGATAATCAGCCACAGCTAACATACAAAGGCGTTTATTATAGAACGGGCGATAAGGTAATGCAAATTAAAAATAATTATGATTTGCAATGGACTCGTGATAACGGCGAAAAAGGTTACGGTGTATTTAACGGTGATGTAGGTTATATTAATTTAATTGATATCAAGGGTGGCTTTTTTAACGTAAGATTTGACGATCGTGTTGTAACGTATTTTATTGAAAACATTGGTGAATTAGAGCTTGCATATGCTATTACAGTGCATAAAAGTCAAGGTAGCGAGTTTGATTGTGTAATAATACCTTTGTGTGATACACCAAAGCAATTATTATATCGTAATCTTTTATATACAGCGGTAACGCGCGCTAAGAAAATTTTGGTTATTGTTGGTTCAAAATATTTGTATAATGCAATGGCTGAAAATGATAAAAAAACTTTACGTTATACAATGCTTAAGGAATTTATACTTGAAAATGAAAAAGATAATCAGAATAATTAAGATTTTAATTTCAACAATATACCCCAATAAGTGTATATGCTGTGGCGAATTGATTGATGAAGATAAATTCACTTGTGAAACCTGTAATAATTTATTAGAGCGTAATGATTTAAATGATATTTGCTTAAGCTGTGGCTTAGAAAAAAGTGATTGCGTTTGCAGGTTTAATGTTTATAGATTTAATTCTTTAATTTGCGTTTTTAAAAACGAAGGACGTATAAAAAAGGCATATTATGCGTATAAGTTTGCAAAAAAACAGCATTACGTTGATTTTTTTACACAGGAGTTATATTGTGCCGTTAAAAAATGCTATGATGATATTAAATTTGATTTTATATGCTCGGTGCCTTGTGCAAAAAAATTTGCGTATGATCACAGTGGATATATTGCGCAAAAGCTTTCTGACTTATTAGAAATACCATATGTTCCTGAGGTTCTTTATTGTGCAAAACGTATTAAAAAACAGCATCAATCGAATATAAAGGATCGAATAAATAATGTTGACGGTAAATTTGGCTTTAATAAAAAAATTCCAAACGCTACCGTATTATTGATCGATGACATCAAAACAACCGGCGCCACAATTGATGAATGTGCTAAAATGCTACTTTTTGCAGGTGCTGAAAATGTACACTGCATTTGTGCTTTAGGAACAATTTCTAAAAAGCACGATTGATGTTTTTACAATAATGTATTATAATATTTAAGGCGGTGATTTTATGGCTATGGAAATAGGTATAGATATTGGTTCTTCAAAAACTGTAATTTTTTCAAGTTCTAAGGTTGTTTTAGAGCTTCCGAGTATTGTAACTGTTAATAGCGAAACCTATGAACCTATATATTTTGGCGAAATGGCTAAGAACACTTTAGGAAGGACTCCGGATTCTTTTGAATGTATTTTTCCAATAAAAAACGGTATAATTGCCGAATACGATATTGCAGAAGCGATGCTCAAAGAATATATGGGTAAAATATTTGCAAATAAAATTGTAAGGCCTAAAATTATGGCAACTTTGCCAGTGGGTCTTACCGAATTACAACATCACTCGCTTTCGAACGTTGTTGAAAGCGCGGGCGGTAGAAGCGTCTCTGTTATCGAGAGTCCATTGGCTATTGCATTTGGCCTTGGGTTAGATTTTTCAAAACCACACGGGTATCTTGTTGTTGATATTGGCGCAGGCACTACCGATATAGCCGTAATTTCAATGGGTGGTATCGCTGTTTGTGATTCGTTTAAAATTGCTTCTTTTGATTTTGATGCCCAGATTATTAAGTATATTAGAAAAGAGTATAATATTGAAATAGGTCAACTTATGGCTGAATCAATAAAAATTCAAATTGGTACTGTTGTGCCAAGGCCGGTTGAGGTTGCAATGGTTGCAAAGGGAAGAAATGTATTTACCGGGTTGCCCGAGAGTTTTGAAATTACTTCCGGCGAAGTGTATGATGCTTTAAAAGAAACAGCCGATGCAATATGCAACTCTATAAGAATGGTTATATCTAAAGCCGATCCTGACCTTGTTGCAGATATTAAATCGGACGGTTTATATCTTGCGGGCGGCGGTTCATTGATTAACGGTATGGATAAGCTTATATCTGAATATACAGGCACTGCAGTTCATATGTTAGATGACCCAACACACAGTGTTGTACGTGGTGCTGCAGTAGCACTGCGTAAACCCGAATTGTTAAAACATGTTAATTATCAGCTTCGTTCAATTAAAGAACTCACAATTAATGAATAAAAAAAACTTGACAAATTAAAAACTTGTGTTATAATATTTCTCGACAATGAAGAAGAGCAGTCCATGTTTCTCACCTTAACGTGTGTTATCGTAAGGTTAATAAGACAAGATTTTTGTTTTGTTTATATTAGACATGGGTGTATTGTGCTCATGTCTTTGTTATTTTTTACGGAGGTGCTTTACAATCGCTATCAAAGAATTAGCTATCAACACAGACATTAAATTTAAGGAAGTTCGCGTTATTGATTCTGACGGATCACAGCTTGGAATTATGCCAATCGCCAAAGCGCTTGAGGCTGCATATGCAAAGGATATGGATCTTGCGTGTATGTCTCCTAACGCTGATCCTGCGGTTTGCAGAATTATGGATTATGGCAAATACCGTTTTGAGCAAATTAAACGTGAAAAGGAAGCCAAGAAAAACCAAAAAGTTATCGAAATTAAAGAAATTCGAATTATTGGTTTAGGTATTGATAATCACGACTTTGAAACAAAGGGTAATCATGCTATTCGTTTCTTGAAAGATGGAAACAAGGTTAAGGTTGCAATTCGTTTTAGAGGAAGAGAATTAGGTCATCCTGATATTGGTCTCGAATTGATGGAACGCTTTGCAAAATATTGCGAGGATTATTGCACTGTTGAAAAGGCTGCTAAAATGGAAGGCAGAAATATGCTTATGTTTTTAGCACCAAAATCTGGTAAGTAAAATTTTGTAGGAGGATAAAATTATGCCTAAAATTAAAACGCACAGTGGCGCTAAAAAGCGCTTTAAGCTCACCAAAAACGGCAAAGTAAAACGCGCTCATGCTTTCAAGTCTCACATTCTTAACAAAAAGACTACAAAGCGTAAGAGAAATCTGCGTAAAGTCGTATGCGCTGATGTAACAAATGTTGCAACAGTAAAGAAACTTATTCCTTATAAGTAATCGAATTTTGAAATTGGAGGAAACTTGAAATGGCTCGTGTAAAAGGTGCGTTAGCAACACGCAAAAGAAGAAAAAAGACTCTTAAACTTGCCAAAGGTTATTTTGGCGCTAAATCTAAACTTTTTAAAACTGCCAAAGAAGCGGTTATGAAATCAGGCAATTATGCTTATATTGGTCGTAGACTTAAAAAGCGTGATTTCCGTCGTCTTTGGATTACCCGTATTTCTGCTGCAGCTAAAATTAACGATATGAACTATTCAACATTTATGAACGGTCTTAATAAAGCCGGTGTTCAGATTAACCGTAAAATGCTTGCTGATATTGCAGTAAACGACGAAGCAGGTTTTGCAAATCTTGTAAAAACTGCTAAAAAAGCTTTAGAAAAATAATTCTACCTCGCCCGAGATATTTGTGTTTCTCGGGCGAATTTTGCTTTTATTTTAGGAGAAAATTATGTCTGAATTTGTTGAAATTTGTTCTAAAGATAATCCGCTTATCAAGTTTGTTAGTCATTTACAAGCTTCTTCAAAGTACAGAAATGAAAACAATCTTTTTGTACTTGAGGGGCTTAGAATTTGTGATGATGCATTTCAAAATAATATCAGATTTGATAAACTGATTGTTACAAAATCTGCTTATGAAAAGCATATTGATTATATTAATCAATTTTCAACTGTAAGCGACAGCTGTATTTTATTAAGAGATGATTTGTTTAAAAAAATAAGCGATACCAATAATCCTCAAGGTATAATTTGTGTTGCTAAAGTACCAACACAAATGAAGGAGTTATCAAATAAAGGTCGTTATGTTGCGCTTGAAAATCTCTCAGATCCGTCGAATTTAGGTGCAATTGCGCGTACAGCTGAGGCTCTCGGTGTTGATGGTATTATTATATCATCCGACAGTTGTGACCCATACTCGCCAAAGTCATTACGCAGCTCTATGGGCACACTTTTACGCTTACCGATTTATATAGTAGATGATGTTTTAGGTTTTATATCTAAAAACAATTTGCGCTCGTTTGCATGTGTAGTTGATCGTGATGCCGCACCAATTAATGAACAAAAATTTACATATGGTGACGTTTTGCTTATCGGCAACGAAGCAAATGGTTTATCGGACAATTTAAAAGAAAATGCAGATTATAATGTTACCATTAAAATGCAAGGAAAGGCCGAGTCATTAAATGCGGCGGCCGCTGCTGCAATAGCAATGTGGGAAATGGTAAAGGATAGATAAATGTTAATTTCTAATGATAATATTACGCTTATAAATCTTTTAAAAATTCAGCAATGCTTTGGCGCCGGAAGTGTTAAGGCTGTAAAGATTTTTAATTTATTGCGCGATAATGATTTGCTCGATTATAACTTTAAAAAATCAGATTTGTTAAAGTTTATGGATTCTAAATCTGCTGATAAATTGCTTGAATTTGATGATAAAGCTATTTCAAAAATAATAAATGACTGTTTAAATAATAATATTTCTATTATAACAATTTGCGATTATGATTATCCTGATAGCTTGCGAAGCATTGCTGATAGTCCAATTATTTTGTATGTAAAAGGTGATTTTAAAATTATAGACAAGTTGCCGTTAATTTCAATTGTAGGACCACGCAAAATATCTGACTTTGGTAAAAAGGCAGCTTTTTCGCTTGCTAAGCGGCTTGCTAAGGCAGGTATGATTGTAGTAAGTGGAGCGGCGCTTGGGGCCGATACCTTGGCGCATACAGGTGCTTTGTCGGCAAAGAATAAAACAATTGCCGTTTTGGGTTGTGGTATTTGCTATGACTATCTTCCCGAAAATAGAGCCTTACGTCAAAAAATTGCAAATAATGGTTGCCTAATAAGTGAATATCCGCCATTTACAGCACCCACAAAGTACAGTTTCCCCATACGTAATAGGATTATTTCTGCTCTTTCTTTGGGGACAGTAGTTATAGAAGCATCCTTAAAAAGCGGCTCTTTAATTACAGCACGTCTTGCAAACGAACAGGGAAGAGATGTTTTTGTAATACCCGGAAATCCAACGCTTGATAACTATAAAGGTTCAAATGCTCTTTTGCGTGATGGCGCAATACCTCTTTTAAATGCAGTTGATATTTTTAATCAGTATATTGAAAAATTTCCGGAACATATTGATATTGTAAAAGCATTTTTAGAAGATGAAGAATCTGATAGTAATAAAAAAATTATAAAAAAATTACAGTTAGGTCTTTCAAATGAAGCAAAAATAGTGTATAATAATTTGAATAATGAAAAATTTACCGTTGATGAATTGCTTAACCTTGATTTAAGTGGTGATACTTTGCTTTCAGCACTTACCGAACTTGAAATCGAAGGTGTTATAAAAGCATTACCGGGCGGTATTTACGAGTTAATTAAACGTTAAAGGAGTAAAAAATGTCAAAGCTTGTTATTGTTGAGTCTCCAAGTAAGATTAAAAGTGTAAAAAAGTATCTTGGCAATGGCTATAATGTTATGGCGTCTATTGGTCATGTGCGTGATTTACCAAAATCTAAGCTTGGTGTTGATATAGAACACGATTTTAAACCACAATATATAAATATGCCTGACAAAAAGGAAGTTATTAAAAAGCTTAAAGAGGCCGCAGCCGAAAGCGAGCAGGTTCTTCTTGCAACCGACCCCGACCGTGAGGGCGAAGCAATTTCTTGGCACTTGGCACATATTTTAGGTCTTGATTTAAACGAAGAAAACCGTATTTCGTTTAATGAAATTACCAAGACAGGCGTTAATGCGGGTATAAATAATCCACATAAAATCAATATTGATTTAGTAGATGCTCAGCAAGCACGTCGAGTACTTGACCGTATTGTTGGTTACAAATTAAGTCCGTTTCTTTGGCGAAAGGTAAAGAGCGGTTTGTCGGCCGGTCGTGTTCAAACTGCTGTTTTGCGACTTATTGTTGAACGCGAGCGTGAAATTGAGGCTTTTAAAAGCGAAGAGTATTGGACTATCGACGCTAAATTAAAGGTTGACAGAAAAAGCTTTGAAGCAAAACTTTATGGATATTCTGATGGAAATAAGCTTGATGTTATTAACAACGAAGATTCGGCAAAGCAGATTGTCGATGCGCTTGATGGTGCTACTTATGTTGTATCTGAAATTAAAAAAGGTACACGTAACCGACAGCCCGCACCTCCGTTTATTACATCAACACTTCAACAAGAGGCTTCGCGTAAGTTAAATTATAATGGCCAGCGCACAATGAGAATTGCTCAGCAATTGTATGAAGGCGTTGATATTCCGGGTCACGGAGCAATGGGTCTTATTACCTATATGCGTACTGATTCTTTAAGAATTTCTGAAGAGGCGAGAAGCGCCGCCGTGAAGTATATCGATGAAAAGTATGGTAAAAAATACCTGCCATCAAAACCACGTTATTTTAAGGCTAAAAACGGTGCACAGGATGCGCATGAAGCAATTCGTCCTACCGATGTTTTCTTAACACCTGAACAGATAAAAACAGCACTTACTGCTGAACAGTATAATCTTTACAAGCTAATTTGGGAGCGTTTTATTTCTTCGATGATGGCTGCTTGTGTACAAAAGACTGTCGCTGTTGATATTACAGCCGGAGATTATTTATTTAAAGCAAGTGGCTATTCGGTTGAATTTAAAGGCTTTACCGAACTTTATGAAGAGGGTAAAGATGATGCTTTGTCAGAAGGTAGTGAACTGCCTGAAATGAAACTTGGTGACATTTTAAAACTTAAATCACTGTTACCAAATCAACATTTTACACAGCCACCACCACGCTATACCGAACCTACACTTACAAAAACTCTTGAGGAAAACGGTATTGGCAGACCTTCTACCTTTGCTTCTATAATTGCTGTAATTTCTAACAGAAGCTATGTAGAAAAGGAAAAGAAAACCTTTAAGCCAACGCAGTTAGGTTTTGCTGTTTGCGATTTAATGAATGAATATTTTGCTCGTATTTTTGAAACTAAGTTTACTGCAGGTCTTGAAAAGAAACTTGATAAAATTGGCGCCGGTGAGCTTAACTGGGTAGAAACAATTGCCGATTTTTATGAAGATTTTGATGAGCACTACAAAAAGGCTGAACAATCACTAAATGGTAAACGCGTAAAAGTTCCAGTTGTAGAAACCGAGTTTATTTGCGAAAAATGCGGCAAAAAAATGGTTGAAAAAACAGGTAGATTTGGTAAATTTTTAGCATGTCCCGGTTATCCCGAGTGTAAAAATACAAAACCTATGCCTGAAGATGAGGTTAAACAACCTTGTCCTAAATGTGGCGCAAAGCTTGTTAAAAAGGTTTCAAAAAAAGGCAAGAAATTTTATGGATGCTCAGCTTACCCAAATTGTGATTTTGCTTCACCCGGTATGCCTACGGGGGATGTTTGTCCACAATGTGGTAATTATATAATTTTGGGACTTAGAAATCGTAAATACTGTATGAATTCTGAATGTCCTTCAAGGCAGTCGACAGGTAAAAATAACAAGGAAAATTAGTATGAGTAAGATTACTGTAATTGGTGCAGGACTTGCAGGTTGTGAGGCGGCATATACAGTTGCTAATATGGGTATTAAGGTTGATTTAATCGAAATGAAACCCATAAAAAAATCACCTGCGCATAAATCGGATAATTTTGCCGAATTAGTTTGCTCTAATTCATTAAAAGCAATGCGGGTTGACTCGGCGGCAGGGCTTCTTAAGCAAGAGATGCGCTTACTTGGTTCGATTTGTCTTGAGGCGGCTGATCATTCTGTTGTACCTGCGGGCGGTGCTCTGGCTGTTGAACGTAATATTTTTTCACAATATATTACAAAAAAGGTCAAAGAGCATCCAAATATAAACGTAATAAGCGATGTAATTGAAAAATTGCCTAAAGACATCATATGTATTGTGGCTACGGGACCCTTAACCGACGGTGGATTAGCTAAAGATATTGAAGAACTTACAGGTGAAGGAAACCTTAGTTTTTATGATGCTGCAGCTCCAATTATAACTGCTGAAAGCGTGGATTTTTCTTCTGCATTTATTGCTTCGCGTTATGACCGTGACAATTCGGGCGAAGGCGATTATATTAATTGTCCAATGAATAAGGATGAATATGACGCGTTTCATAATGAATTAATTAACGCCCAAAGCGCACCACTGCACGAATTCGATAAAAAACTAAACGTTTATGAGGGCTGTATGCCTATAGAAGTGTTGGCTCGTCGCGGGGCAGATTCTATTAGATTTGGTCCATTAAAGCCCGTTGGACTTCGCGATCCAAATACGGGTCATAGACCTTGGGCGGTTGTTCAGTTGCGCAAAGAAAATGCAGAAGGATCGCTATATAATCTTGTAGGCTTTCAAACAAATTTAAAATTTTCTGAGCAGAAAAGAGTTTTTTCGATGATACCTGCGCTTAAAAATGCTGATTTTATGCGTTATGGTGTTATGCATAGAAATTCATTTATTAATTCACCAAAAATTTTAAATAAAAATCTTTCACTAAAAAATTCTGAAAATATATTTTTTGCAGGTCAATTATCCGGTGTAGAAGGCTATATGGAATCTGCGGCATCCGGAATTGTTGCCGCGATAAATGCTGTTAATAAGTTAAAAAATAAAACACAATTTATTTTACCAAAATTTACAATGATTGGTGCTTTGCTTAATTACATAACCGATGAATCGGTTGAAAATTTTCAGCCAATGGGCGCAAATTTTGGAGTTTTACCGGCACTTGACGTTCATATTAAAGACAAACGCGAAAGATACTCGGCATTGGCTGAGCGCTCTCTCGAATATTTTAAAAATATTAAGGAGTACATATTATGAGAGTAGTTATAGATGCATTTGGCGGAGACAATGCTCCCGTTGAAATTGTAAAAGGTGCCAGTGATGCATCATTACAATTTAAATGTGAAATAACATTAACCGGTAGTAAAGAAATAATCGAAAAAATAATTAATGAAAATAATTTAAAGTTTTACGGTGAACTGATTATTGTGGATACACTTGATGTAATTTCGATGCATGATGATCCAACAACAATTATTAAAGCTCATTCAAATTCTTCTATGGCACTTGCTTTTAAAGAATTATGCGAAAATCGTGCAGATGCGTTTGTTTCGGCAGGTTCAACGGGCGCTATCGTTGTAGGTGGAACTTTAATAGTTAAACGTATAAAGGGTATTAAACGTCCGGCACTTGGTGGTCTTATTCCATCGCCTGATGGTCATTATATGCTAATGGATATGGGCGCAAATGCTGAATGCCGACCTGAAATGCTTGCTCAATTTGGTATTATGGCAAGTGTTTATCTTGAAAAAGTTGAAGGAATCAAAAATCCTAAAATTGGTTTACTTAACATTGGTGTCGAAGATACTAAGGGCGACGAACTTAGAATCGAAGCATACAAGTTATTAAAAGAGGCGCCAATTAATTTTATAGGCAACGTTGAATCACGCGAAATGCCCAAAGGTGTATGTGATGCCGTTATTGCCGATGGTTTTACTGGAAATATTGCTCTTAAACTTATCGAAGGCACATCAATTACTTTGTTTAAAATGATTAAAAACGTTCTTCGTAAAAATGTTTTAAATATAATTGCTGCTGCTATTTTAAAAAAAGATTTATATGCCCTTAAAGCTATGATGGACAGTTCAGAGGTTGGCGGTGCACCGCTATTGGGTGTAAGTAAGCCCGTTATTAAAGCACATGGCAGTTCTGATGCTAAAGCCATAAAAAATGCGGTTCGTCAAGCAATTAAATTTACAGAAAATAATGTAATTAACACTATAAGTGAAAATTTAGTAAAATCGGAGTAATTAAAATGTTGTCTCTTGAAAATAAGTTAGACTACAAATTTAATAATATTGCACTTTTAAAAAACGCTTTGGTACACTCGTCATACGCTAATGAAATGCGCGGTAACGTTCATTCTAATGAGCGACTCGAGTTTTTGGGTGATTCGGTTTTATCGATTATCGTTGCAGAGCATATTTTTAATAAATATCCTAATATGCCTGAGGGTGAGCTTACAAAATTGCGCGCTTCGCTTGTTTGCGAAAAATCTTTATGCTTTTTTGCAAGAGAAATTGGTATTGGCGATTATTTGCTTTTAGGCAAAGGTGAAGATAAAAACGGTGGTAGGGAACGCGATTCTATTCTTGCTGACGCATTTGAAGCAGTTTTAGCCGCAATATATATTGATGGTGGTATGTCTGCTGCAAAAAAGCATATTTATAATACTGTTTTACGTGATTTAGAGCATCACTGCGACGAGGAAACCTTTAAAGATTATAAGACCCTGCTTCAAGAAATTATTCAGCGTAATCCCGAAGAGAACGTTTCGTATATTCTTCTTGACGAGCAAGGTCCCGATCACGATAAAATTTTTACTGTTGCTGTTTATTTAAATTCTAACGAAATTGGACAAGGTACCGGAAAAAGCAAAAAACAAGCCGAACAAATGGCGGCTTGTCAAGCGCTTAAACTTATGGGTGAAAAGATATGAGTAAATCTCATTCTAACATTTCTATATTTGTTCCCCATATTGGATGTCCAAATATGTGTAGCTTTTGCAATCAAAGGCATATCACGGGTCAGCATAAAGCACCAAATCGACAAGACGTAATTAATGCTGTAAATGTTGCTATATCATCATCAAATTATAACGCTTCTACGACTGAAATAGCATTTTTTGGCGGAAGCTTTACTGCCATTAACAAAAGTTATATGATTGATTTGCTTGAAACCGCATATCAATTTGTTAAAAGCGGCGTTGTTGCAGGTATTAGAATTTCAACTCGACCCGATGCTATTGATAATGATATTTTGCAAATCTTAAAAAAATACGGTGTTACTTCTATCGAACTTGGCGCTCAAAGCCTTAATGATGATGTTTTATTGCTCAACAACCGCGGTCATAACGCCAAAGATGTAATTATGGCTTCAACTTTAATTAAAAAAAATGGTTTTAATTTAGGTCTTCAAATGATGACCGGCCTATACGGAGATTGTGATGAATACGCCATAAATACAGCGGAAGAAATTATTAAATTACAACCCGATACTGTAAGAATATATCCTACAATTGTTTTAAAAAACACTGATCTTGCTGCATTATACATTGACAATAAGTACAAGCCTCAATCACTAGAGAGCGCAGTTAATTTATGTGCGAAATTGTTAGTAATGTTTAAAAATGCAAACATTAAAGTTATACGTTTAGGTTTACATTCTATTGAAGAAAACAGTTATATAGCAGGACCGTGGCATCCTGCATTCAGTGAACTTTGTTATTCAAAGATTTATTTAAATAATACACTTGAACTACTTAAACAAAAGGGTAGTTATAATATTTTTGTTAATCCTTCATCCGTTTCTAAAATGGTCGGTCAACAAAAATATAATATTAATTTATTAAAAAAACTCGGCTTTGATTGTGTTGTGAAAACCGATGATAATTTAATTGATTATCAAATCAAAGTCGAAAGGAGATAAAAATGCTTTTAAGTTCAATTCAGATTCAGGGATTTAAATCGTTTGCTGATAAAACCGTTCTTAAGTTTGGTCGTGGCATTACTGCAGTTGTTGGTCCGAACGGTAGTGGTAAAAGTAATATTTCTGATGCTGTCAGATGGGTTTTGGGTGAACAATCTTCCAAAAGCTTGCGCGGTCAATCAATGGAAGACGTTATTTTTGGCGGTACTGATACACGCCGTCCGCACGGTTTTTGTGAGGTTACACTTAATATTGATAACGCAGACAGAACCCTTAATTTTGATAATGATTTTGTATCTATAACCCGCAGATTTTATCGTTCGCACGAAAGTGAGTATTTAATTAATAATGTTTCGGTACGTTTAAAAGACGTGCATGAACTTTTTATGGATACCGGTCTTGGTCGTGACGGTTATTCAATGATAGGTCAGGGTAAAATAGATAATATTATAAGCACTAAGTCGGATGAACGTCGTGATATTTTTGAAGAAGCATCGGGTATTTCGAAATATCGTTACCGTAAAACCGAGGCCGAAAGAAAACTTTCTGCGGCCGAGGATAATTTATTGCGCCTTAAAGATATTTTAGACGAGCTTGAATCACGCGTTGGTCCTTTAGAGGAGCAGAGCAAAAAAGCAGAAAAGTTTTTAAAACTTGCCGAAGATAAAAAGCAGTTAGAAATTGGTCTTTGGCTGTATACTCTTAATAATTCTAAGGATGCATTACGTGCGCAAGAAAGTAAAATAGCTACCGCACAAATGCAGTATAAAGAAATTGAGGAAGCACTTAATGATTTTGATGTAAAGTCTGAACAAAATACTGCACAGTTTACTTTTATAACTTCGCAAATAGAAAATATTCGTCAACAAATTTCTTTATCTAATGAAGAGTCAGTAAAATTTGAGGGTGAAATTTCTGTTTTAAATAACGATATTTTACATAATAATGAAACTGTTGAGCGTCTTTTGACTGAAAAAGCTGCGTTAGAAGAATCAGATTCTACTGCAAAACAAGAAATTGAAGCCAAAAGAAATGAAGCAGTTGATAAACAAAACATTATTTCGGGGTTAAATACTAAATTATCCAATCTTGAAAGCGAGCTTAATAATCTTTTAAGCGATAGTGAAAATATTTCGAGAAAAATTGAAGAACAAATAAAAACTCTTAATTCCTTGTCAGTAAAAACTTCTGATTTACGTGTAGAAATGACAACATCCAATACTTCTATTGATGAGATTAATTCTCGTAGAAATGTTATTGATGATTTGCTTTTACAAAATGATAAAGAAAAAAGTATTCTTTCTAATGATTTTGATGAAACCAAGGAATTATTAGATAAAACTGAAGATAGTATATTAGAATATCAAAATGCAATCAAGGGTTACGAACTGCGTCTTAATAACAGAAATTCAGAGCTTAAAGAGCTTACCGATAAATCCACGGGACTTCACTTGGATATTGAGGAAAAACGTCGCAGAGTTCAAATACTTATTGAACTTGAAAATAATATGGAGGGTTTTTCTCACGCTGTTAAAAAGGTTGTTGCTGAGTCTGAAAAGGGCATTTTGCGCGGTATACACGGTCCTGTTTCAAAACTGATTTCGGTAGAAAAACAGTATTCTGTTGCAATTGAAACAGCTTTAGGTAATGCTATTCAAAATATTGTTGTAGATACCGAGGCCGATGCTAAACGCGCTATATCATTTTTAAAATCAAACAATGCAGGTAGAGCAACCTTTTTGCCGATTTCATCGATAACTTCACGTGAGTTTAAAGAAAATGACTTCGATGATATTTACGGTTTTGTTGGTATTGCTTCTGATCTTGTTAGTGTTGATGAAAAATACAAAACAATTATTAAGTATTTACTTGCAGGTACCGTAGTTACTGAAGATATCGATAGCGCTACTACACTTGCTAAAAAGTATAATTACCGTGTTAAAGTTGTATCGCTTGACGGTCAGGTTATTAATCCGGGTGGATCGTATACAGGTGGTTCGCTTGTTAAACAGGCAGGTATGCTTAGTCGCGCCGCAGATATTAAGCGTATTGAATCTGAAATTGAAAAGCTTGTTGAAAAAGAAAAAACAACACTTAAACTTTTAGATGACGCAACAGCGGTTGTTGCCGAAGTTAATGCTGATATTGTTGCGGTTAAAGCTGATTTAACCAATGCAAATGAAGATAAAATTCGTCTTTTGGCTGAGTTAAAGAGACTTGATGATTTAATTAATAATATTAATACAACCGTTAAATCGTTAACCGACGAACGTGACGGCAGTGAGGAAAAAATTGTATTATTAAATGAAAAATCAAACAGTGCCGCAAAACAAATCGCCGACTTAGAGGCGCAAAAATCTGCAATTCAATCAGAGATTGATCAAATGACGGGTGGTAGAGATACCCTTTCACAAAACAGAGAAAATCTTACTTCAGAGATTACTAATATCAAACTGCAGATTATTGAAAATCAAAAAGATGCTGATGCTCTTGTGTTATCAGCAAATGATATAGAAATTTCTATTTCAAACCGTGCAGTTCGTTCGGCAGAAATTGATGCTGAAATTGCGGCGGTTAAATATAAGATTACACAGCTTAACGCTGATATATCACAACACATTGATGAAATCGACAACATTAAGCAAAAAATTTCAGAATATAATAAACAAATTGAAGACTTAATGAGCGAGCGTAATAATGTTGAAAAATCGGGTGTTGAGTTACGTGCAAGTGAACGCGAAAGAACTTTAGAACGTGAAAAAATTGGCGGAGAGCTTGCTCGTCTTACCGAACGTAAAGAAGTTATGATGAAAGAGTATGATGATGTTATTCGTCAACTCTTTGATGAATATCAGCTCACAAAAAGTGAAGCCGAGGATATTGCTCCCGAAATTGAAAAGCCTTCTGAGGCTAAAAAACAGCTTGCAGAAACAAAATCAAAAATCAGAGCGCTTGGCAATGTAAATGTTTCGGCAATTGAAGAGTATAAAGAGGTTAAGGAACGCTACGACTTTATGAACGAACAGGTAGAGGATGTTGAAAAGGCGCGTACCGAGCTTCGTAAGCTTATTAATCAGCTTACATCTCAAATGCAAGAAATGTTTGTAGAAGGCTTTGCTAAAATTAATGAAAACTTTACCAAAACATTTAAAGAACTTTTTGGTGGCGGTAGCGGTGAATTAAGATTAACCGATCCGGAAAATGTTCTTGAAAGCGGTATTGAAATTGATGCAAGACTACCGGGTAAAAATGTTCCAAGCCTTAACGGACTTTCAGGTGGCGAAAAAGCGCTTGTTGCACTTTCGATTTACTTTGCTATTATGAAGGTAAATGCACCACCGTTCTGCTTCTTAGACGAGGTTGACACTGCGCTTGATGATATTAACGTTGATCGTTTTGCCGATTATATGAAACGTTCTGACTTTAATACGCAGTTTATTTGTGTTACACACCGTCGTGGCACAATGGAACAGGCTGATATGCTTTATGGTGTAACAATGCAAGAAAAAGGCGTTACTAAGTTGCTTGAATTAAACGTAGCAGAGCTTGAAAAGAAATTACTTGAAAATCAAGGAGCATAAAATGGGTTTATTTAGTAAAATTAAAGCAGGACTTCAAAAAACAAAAGCCAGTATTTCAGAGGGAATAACAAATATCATTAATAGTTTTACTAAAATTGATGAAGAATTTTTTGAAGAGCTTGAAGAAATGCTCGTTATGTCTGATATTGGTGTTGAAACATCGGTTAAAATTTGTGACGAACTTCGCGTTAGAGTAAAACGTGACGGATTGACCGATCCCAATCAAATAAAGGGAATAATGCATGATATAATTGTAGAGATGTTGGGCGTTGATACACCGTTAAAGCTTGATACAAAGCCATCGGTTATATTAGTTATTGGTGTTAACGGTGTTGGTAAAACAACTACAATTGGTAAACTGTCTTTAATTCTTAAAAATATGGGCAAACACGTTGTTTTAGGCGCCGCTGATACTTTTCGTGCTGCGGCTATAGACCAACTTGGTGTTTGGGCAGAACGAGCAGGTGTTACCATGGTAAAAAGTGTTGAGGGTAGTGATCCTGCATCGGTTGTTTTTGACACGATAGCATCTGCTAAGTCAAGAGGTGCCGATGTAATCATTTGTGATACAGCAGGAAGACTTCACAACAAAAAAAATCTTATGGATGAGCTTGCAAAGATTTACCGTATTATTAAGCGCGAATTACCTGATGCTTCAATAGAAACGTTATTGGTTCTTGATGCTGCGACAGGTCAAAATGCTGTTAATCAGGCCCGCGAATTTAAAAATGTTGCCGATATTACCGGTATTGTTCTTACAAAGCTTGATGGTACTGCTAAGGGTGGTATAGTTATCGCCATACATAACGAACTTGGTATTCCTGTAAAATATGTTGGCGTAGGCGAAGGTATAGATGATTTACAACCCTTTAATGCAAAAGAATTTGCTGACGGCATTTTTGATTTAGGTGAGTAATATGAAAATTTTTATTGCTACAAAAAATGCAAAAAAGCTTTTAGAGCTTGAACGTATTTTAATACCAATGGGTTTTGAGGTCTTAAGTCAAAAAGATTTTTTAAATAAATTTCCCGATCCTGTTGAGGATGGTTCTACCTTTGAAGAAAATGCTATAATTAAGGCTATGGACGGTTTAAAAAACACAGGATTAATATCAGTTGCGGACGATTCGGGTATTTGTGTAGACTATCTTAACGGTGCTCCGGGCATATATTCTGCACGATATTCAGGTGAGCACGGCGATGACGATTCAAATAATCAAAAACTTTTATCCGAGCTTGAAGGTGTTCCTCTTGAAAAAAGAACAGCTCGATATGTTGCGGCAGTTGCCTGTGTTTTTCCAGACGGCAGTTGCTTTACGGTTCGCGGCGAGTGTGAGGGTATAATCGGTTTTGAACCGATCGGTGACGGTGGTTTTGGTTATGATCCTTATTTTATTAGTGAATTAGGACCTATGGGATTACTGACTCCTGAACAAAAAGATAGTATAAGCCACAGGGGAAAAGCACTTGAACTTTTTAAAGAAAAAATTAAAGAATATATTAATGGGGAAAATTTATGCTAAACAGTAGACAAAGAGCGCAACTTCGCGGTATGGCCAATACCTATGATGCTATTTTTCAGGTAGGTAAGGGCGGAATAAACGATCAACTTATTAAGCAGGTTGATGAAGCACTTGAAGCACGTGAGCTTATAAAAATGCGCGTGCTTGAAACCTGTCCTGATACTTCTCGAACTGCGGCGGATACAATTGCCGAGCGCGTGGGCGCTGATGTGGTTCAGGTTATTGGTTATCGCTTTATACTTTATCGCGAAAGCAAAGATAATAAAACTATTAAATTGGTGAAATAGATGGCAAATATTGCGATTTTTGGCGGCACATTTAATCCTTTTCATATTGGGCATTATGAGATGCTTTCAAGCGTTTGTTCGCTCGATTTTATAGATAAGGTTTTTGTTATGCCCGATAAAATTCCACCTCACAAAACATTTGATTGCGTTGTTGATGACATTCATAGGCAAAATATGTGCGCGTTAGTTTGCGAAGATTTTAAAAAATCAGAGCTTTGTTTAATTGAGTTTGAACGTGAAGGTAAAAGTTTTACTGTAGATACAATAAAACTTTTAAAGCAAAGATATCCAAACGATGACTTTTTTGTCGTAATTGGCGGCGATATGCTATCTACATTAGACACGTGGTATAATTGGAAAGAATTGATTACAATTACGTCTTTTGTTGCCTTCAAACGCGAGGGACTTAATGATTTTGATGAAGCTTATAAACGTCTTACAAAATACGGCGCAAATATTTATATTATAAATGATAAAATTAAAAATGTTTCTTCGACTGAGCTTCGTAGTAGTATTGATAAATCATTATTGCCTAAAAAAGTTTATAATTATATAGTAAAAAAAGGAATTTACAATGTTTGAAAAGTACGACAAATATAAAGATATTCTTAAAAGTAAATTAACAAACAAGCGATATAATCACTCGTTATGTGTTGCTGATGAGGCTGTTCGTCTTGTAGAAAAATATGGCGGAGATAAAGAAAAGGCATATCTTGCAGGGCTTTTGCATGATGTTACAAAAAATGCCACTCAAGAAGAACACTTGCAAATATTTAATAAATTTGATATAATGCTTAACGACATTGAAAAATCAGCCGAAAAGCTGTGGCATGCTATTAGCGGTGCGGCATATATTGAGCATATTTTAGGTATTGATGATAAAGAAATTATCACCGCTGTTCGATATCATACAACCGCGCGTGAAAATATGTCTCATCTTGAAAAAATATTATATCTTGCCGATTTTACGTCACTCGACCGCGATTATGATGATATAGATATTATGCGCGCAAAGGTAGAAATTTCTATGGAAGCAGCGCTTGACTATGCTCTTTCGTATACAATAAATGATTTGGTATTGCGCGGCAAGCCACTTCATCTTGATACAGTAAAGGCGTATAATCAAAACACTTTGAAAGGAGATTTATAATGGATTCATTAAACATTGCAAAAGTTGCATCAAATGCATTAAATAATAAAAAAGCGAAACAACTAAAACTTCTTAAAATTGACGATTTAACAACCCTTGCGGATTATTTTGTTATTGCTACGGCTACGTCATCTACGCATGTTCGTGCTCTTGCAGATGAGGTTGAAGAAAAGCTTGAAGAACAATCTGTTAAGGTTCATCATATAGAAGGCAAGTCAACAGGTTGGATTGTTCTTGATTACACATCCGTCGTGATACATATTTTTACTCCCGATCAACGAGAGTTTTATAATCTTGACAATATGTGGAGCGATGCAACCGAAATTGATTTAAAAACAATTCTTGACGAAGCAGAAGGTGACTGATATGAATTATAATTATACCGAAATTGAAAAAAAGTGGCAGCAAATTTGGGACGATAATAAGACCTTTGCGGCAAAAAATGATTATTCATTACCAAAATTTTACGGCCTTGTTGAATTTCCGTATCCATCGGGACAAGGTCTTCACGTTGGACATCCACGCTCATACACAGCGATTGATATTGTTGCTCGTAAAAAGCGTTTACAAGGTTTTAATGTGCTTTATCCGATGGGTTGGGATGCATTTGGTCTTCCAACAGAAAATTTTGCAATAAAGAATCATATTCATCCTGCAGAAGTTACCAAGATGAATGTTGCAAACTTTAAACGTCAGCTCAAATCTCTTGGTTTTTCATTTGACTGGGATAGAGAGGTTAACACCACCGACCCCGATTACTACAAATGGACACAGTGGATCTTTTTACAGCTTTATAAAAAGGGTCTTGCTTATAAAAAGCAAATGGCTGTTAACTGGTGTACATCTTGTAAATGCGTTCTTGCTAACGAAGAGGTTGTTAACGGCGTTTGTGAACGTTGCGGTAGTGAGGTTGTACAAAAAGAAAAAAGCCAATGGATGCTTAAAATTACCGACTATGCCGAAAAGCTTCTTGACGGACTTGATGACGTTGATTTTATTGAGCGTGTAAAAACACAGCAACGCAATTGGATCGGTCGTTCTTATGGTACTTTGGTTGATTTTGGCACAACAAGCGGCGATAAGTTTAAGGTGTTTACAACACGCGCTGATACACTTTTTGGAGCAACATATACTGTTTTATCACCAGAACATCCTCTTTTAGAAAAATGGGCTGACAAGATTGAAAACTATGATGAGGTTTTAGCTTATAAGCAAGAGGCTGCTAAAAAGTCTGACTTTGAACGTACAGAACTTGCTAAAGATAAAACCGGTGTTATGCTTAAGGGTATTAAGGCTGTAAATCCTGTAAATAACACAGAAATTCCGATTTTTATTTCAGATTATGTACTTATTTCTTATGGTACGGGCGCGATTATGGCTGTACCTGCACACGATACTCGTGACTGGGATTTTGCAAAGAAATTTGGTCTTCCTATCATTGAGGTCGTTGCAGGCGGTAATGTAGAGGAAGCTGCATTTACCGATTGTAATACAGGTGTTATGGTTAACTCTGATTTCTTAAACGGCTTATCTGTTGAGGATGCAAAGGTTAAGATTCAGGAATATCTTACCGAAAAAGGTCTTGGTGAGCGCAAAACAAACTATAAGCTTCGTGACTGGGTATTTTCTCGTCAAAGATATTGGGGCGAACCTATTCCTATGGTTTATTGTGAAAAATGCGGTTATGTGCCACTACCTGAAAGCGAGTTGCCACTTACACTTCCAAACGTAGATTCTTATGAACCAACCGATAACGGTGAATCACCACTTGCAAAGATTACAGATTGGGTAAATACTACCTGTCCTTGCTGTGGTGCGCCAGCCAAGCGTGAAACCGACACAATGCCGCAATGGGCGGGTTCATCGTGGTACTTCTTGCGTTATTGTGACCCTAACAATAAAGATGCACTTGCAAGCAAAGAAGCGCTTGAATATTGGGGTCCTGTTGATTGGTACAACGGCGGTATGGAGCATACTACGCTTCACTTGCTATATAGCCGTTTTTGGCATTTATTCCTTTATGATATCGGCGTTGTACCCAATAAAGAACCTTATGCCAAGCGTACAAGTCACGGTATGATTCTTGGTGAAAACGGTGAAAAAATGTCAAAGAGTCGTGGCAACGTGGTTAATCCCGATGAAATAATTCGTGATTACGGTGCTGACACTATGCGTGTTTACGAAATGTTTATTGGCGACTTTGAAAAAGCTGCGCCTTGGAGTCAATCTTCAATTAAGGGTAGTAAGCGTTTTCTTGATAAGGTTTTCTCGCTCGTTGATATTTTGATTGATGGCGACAGTTATCGTGCAGAGCTTGAGTCAGAAATTCACAAGACGATTAAAAAGGTTACTGATGATATTGAAGCTTTAAAAATGAATACTGCTATTGCTGCGTTGATGTCACTGCTTAATACAATTTCTGCTACAGGTTGCATTAATAAAGCTGAATTTAAAACATTTATTACCTTGCTTAATCCATTTGCACCCCATATGACCGAAGAACTTTGGGAGATTGCCGGCTATGAAGGTATGCTTAATGCAACAAAATGGCCACAATATGATGAGTCTAAATGTGTTGATTCTACCGTGGAAATTGCAGTACAAGTAAACGGTAAGATTAGAGCCAGAATCAACGTTGCTGCCGATATTGATGCTCAGGGTGCAATTTCCCTTGCTAAAGCTGATAATGTAGTAGCGAGTGAAATTGAGGGTAAAACTGTTATTAAAGAACTTTATGTGCCAAAACGTCTTGTAAATATTGTTGTAAAATAATATTGATTTTTGTAATATAAAAAATATAATTAAAAGCAACTTTCCGTATTTCTGTATCAAATGCGGCAGGTTGCTTTTTTAAAAAGAGAGGTTAAGTTTATGAGTAGAAAATACAGATTATCAACTGCGCTTGATATAGATGATTTGTTAATGGAATGTACATCGTATGCCATTCGTTTAGCAAATGAAAAATACAAGTTTGATCCGCCTATGACTATTTATGAAAAAAATAGTTGGGGAATGAACGGTACACGCGCAGACGCAATATATCCATATTTTAATGATGCCGATTTTTATCGTACTCAACCGGTGTATAAGGGAGCAAAAGAATTTGTGCGTAAGCTTACACAAATGACGGATGTTTATATTTGTACCGCCGTACCGCCCGAATTTATGGGTATACGCGCAAAACGTATTTTAGAAGAGTTTCCTGAAATACCGCAGGATCATATTTATATGGGGTTTAGAAAAGATAATATTGCCACTGACATTTTGTTTGATGATGCGATGCACAACATTCTTAATTCTAAAGCAAAATATCCAATTTTAATGCGTAGACCGTGGAATCAGGAAGCAACAGGAATGCTTGCGGTTAATAATTACGATGAATTTTTAAAGCTTGTTGAAGTTATTGCTGACAGTTATTCAGTTAGAGAAGACGACATTACATTTGACCCTAAAATCGTAGTTCTTGTCGGACCGTCCGGTAGCGGTAAATCTAAAATTGCAACAAAATTTTTAGAAAAGGCAAAATGCTTTGAAAAACTTACAAGTTATACAACAAAAGATCCGACCGCACTTGAAGAAAATGCTTGGTATAACTATGTTCCGCTTGAAACATTTAGAGAGATGTGTGATAACCGACAAATGTTTCAATCAACAATGTATGCCGGGCACGGTTACGGTTCTAAACGAGGCGATGTAAAAGAAATTTTATCGCGCGGTAAGCGTGTGCTTACAACTATGGATATATGTGGCGCTATGTCTCTTAAAACTTATTTTAAAAATGTTGTGACAATTTATATGAAGCGTGATAAAAAAGCACTTATGGCTAATATTTTACGCAAAAATTCATCTGTTGAAGATAAGGTTAACCGCCTTACAGCAATTGAATACGAGCAAAAAAATATGGAAATATGTGATTACGTTGTCGATTTTGAAAACTATGACGACGCTGTAGAACAACTAATTAAAATATTAAATATTAATAATTGTTAAAATAAAATGTCTGTATCTAAGCTTAAGATACAGACATTTAGTTTATTGTTTTTCTGTGAATGTGCCATTAGAAAGATGTAATATTTTATCACATACTTCTAATGATGTATCACGATGAGTAATAAATATAATTGTTTTATTTGTTAAATTTTTAAGATTTGTTAACAACTGTGATTCGGTTTTTTGGTCCAATGCAGATGTAGCTTCGTCTAACAAAATAATAGGTGCGTCAAATAAAATTGCGCGCGCAATTGCTATTCGTTGGACCTGTCCTTCTGAAAGTCCTTGACCTCTTTCTGAAACTACGGTATCTAATCCGTCGGGAAGAGATTTAATAAAATCGTAAATAGCAGCCGTTTTTGCAGCATTTATGATTTCATTTTCTCCAACGTTTGAATCACATAATGAGATGTTATCACGAATTGTACCCGAAATTATCATATTGCCTTGCGGTACATATGAAAACATATTTCGTGTTGTTTCATCAATATTTTTTATGTTGTCAAAGCTTAAATTACCGGTCGATGCAGGGAAGAGACCTAATAACAATTTGAACAAGGTACTTTTGCCACTGCCCGAACGACCTGTAATTGCCGTTAATGAACCCGCATCTATTGTAAAATTATTATTACGTAATACAATTTCATTTGTATATGCAAATGACAAATCTTTTGCAATGATTTTTGAAAATTCAATGTTTTTTAAGTTATTATTTTGCGGTTCATCTTCTAAATTTTCAAGTTCAATTAACTGCTCAGCTGAGGCGATTGATGAATAATATTTTGGTATAACGCCAGAAATATTATGAAGCGGTGCGCGCAGTACAGATATTAGTTGTAAGAAATAAATTAAAGTGCCTATGGTCATAGCGCCCGATGCAATTTGTGAAGCACCCCATACCAAAATGCCGTAATAACCTAAAGAAAAGAACAAAAACAATGAGGCAGAAATCATAACCGAAAATAAGCCTTTTTTAATTCTTAGATTACGGTTTGTGTTTAAAAATTCATTAAGCTTTAGTAAAAAAGGTTTTTCGCCACCAAAAGTTTTTACAACTATAATATTAGCAAAACTTTCTTGTAAGAAAGAACGAGTTTCACCCTCGGTTATTTGCACTTGCTTGTGTAAATGCTTATATCTTTTGCTAAGTAATCTTCCAAATAAAGGAAATGCAAAGCCAACAATTAAAATCATAAAAGCAAAATAATAATTTTGTATGCAAAGGGCTGCAATTCCCGCAATAATTTTTGTTAGCATTGATATAATTGACGGTATAAGCATTACGCTTCCGGCAACCACAACATCAACATCAGAAGAAAAACGGTTAAGCAAATCTCCTGAATGATATTTTGCTATGTTAACATATTTTTTTCTCATTAGTTTTGTAAACATATAGTTTTTAAGACTGTTGCTCATTTTAGTTGAGGTTGATGTAAGCATAATTGAAACAACAGCTTCAATAGCAATATGTAAAACAATAATACTAAAAAGTAGTACGGTACCAATTAAAAATTTGTCTTTTAGGCTATTGGTTGCCGTATCGATTATTTGCTGTGATACCTTGGCTAAAAATATATAACAAAGCGCGGCGATCATATTTAGAATTGATATAATTGTTATTTGTGGAATAAAAGGTTTTGTGTGATTATATATCCACATTAATGTCGATTTTTTTTGTTTCATTCTTCTAAAATTCCATTTTCTTTTAATGTTTTTATAAATACATCAATATCATTTAAAGCTAATACAGTCGAAATATCAAATTTATCAAGTAAGCTGTGAAGCATCTGCTCTTTGTTAACGTCTCCATTTTGAATAAGTTTCCACAAATGTTCTGACGTACCGTTAAGAGATATTGATGTATTAAAGCTTGGGTTAATATTTTTATCACAAACAATTATTGACTGACCGTCTATATTGTTTAGTGTAAAGCCTTGTTTTATTTTCATTTTTTCACCTTAAATCATTGTAAATTAAAAACCTATACTTGCATTTTATTTAATTATATACTAAAATAATATATAATGCAAGTAAAGTCTTTTGGAGGAAATTTTATGGACGTATATGTTGAACAATTAATTGCAATTAAAAAGAATTCTAAAACCTATTTATGTTACGCCGGTATTACAATTGCAACTTTAATTTTAATGGCGATAACTTTATGGTTGTTTGGTAATATTGCAATTGTTGCAATTTTTTTAATATTATATGGCGCCTTTAAATTATATTCTATGTTTAATATTGAATATGAATACATTGTCACCAACTCTACAATAGATATTGATAAAATAATTGCTAAAAGCTCACGTAAGCGTATGACAAGTTTTGATTTAACAGCAGTTTTAAGAATTGAAAAATATAACGGTCATATACCGAGTGAGGTTAGCAGCAATTGCTTTTTTGCTTGTAATGAAAACGATCCCAATGCATATATTTTGCACTACAAGCAAGAAGGTCAACCGCAAAAGGCTTTTGTTTTTGCTCCCGATGACAGAATTAAAGCAGGTATGAAAAGCACGTTGCCACGTCATATTGGCGAAAACTTAAATTAAAATTGATAAAGGTGATTTTATGAAGGTTTTAACAGCCGCTCAAATAAAAAAAGCCGAGGATAATGCCGTAAATTGCGGCATTTTTTCTTATACACAATTAATGAGATTAGCAGGCGATAGCGCCACACGTGAAATTTTAAATCGTTATAACGTTATTGGAAAAAAGGTTTGCATTGTTTGTGGTAATGGTAATAACGGTGGCGATGGTCTTGTTATTGCGGCCAATTTAAAAAGATATGGCGCTAATGTTAGTATATTTACGCCTATAGGCTTTCCTGCAACAGATACAGCGCTTTATTTTAAAGACATTGTAAGTGATATTAAAATAGTTGATAATTATACTCCTGAATATGATATTGTAATTGACGCTTTGTTTGGCATAGGTCTTAACAGATTTTTGTCAGAAAATATTGCATACGTTATAAATAAAATTAATGTTAGTGATTGTGTCAAAATTGCTATCGATATACCCAGCGGTCTTTTTTGTGACGGAGGAGAGGTTCAAAACGCATTTTGCGCAGATTTAACACTAAGTTTTAGTTGTTATAAATTATGTCAGCTTTTACCGCAAACAAGTAAATATTGTGGTGAAACCGTGGTGCTTGATATTGGCTTGCCGCTTGAGGATTATGCATATCTTACTATTGACCAGCCTATGCCGATTAAAAGACCAAAAAATTCACATAAGGGTACTTTTGGTACAGCTTTACTTTTTTGTGGCAGTTACGGTATGTGCGGCGCTCAAATATTGGCTTCACGCGCGGCACTTAAAAGCGGGGTTGGTGTTGTAAAATCGCTTGTATGCGATAAAAATTATTCTTCCTTTACTTCTTCAGTTCCCGAGGCGGTAACCATACCCGTAGATACCGACACAACCGGCGCGCCGCTTGTTTACGACAGAACTATTTTATCGGCGCTTTCAAGCAGTAATGCGCTTCTTATTGGTTGTGGCTTGGGTCGCAGTGATGAAGCTAGAAAGCTTGTTGTTAGAACATTAAATAAATCGCAAATACCAACAGTAATTGATGCTGATGGAATAAATGCATTACAGGGCAACATAAATATTATTAGAAATATTAATGCCCCTGTAATACTAACACCGCATCCTGCTGAGATGGCGCGTTTGTGCGATGTTACTATCGATGAGGTTGAAGCAAACCGAGTAAAATTTGCCAAAAAGTTTGCCGCTGATAATAATTGTTATCTTGTTCTTAAAGGAACTAATACTATTGTTGCAACACCCAATGGTAAAATTTTCTTTAACACTACGGGCAACGACGGTCTTGCTACGGGTGGTAGTGGCGACGTGCTTGCAGGTATGATTGTATCGCGCTTAGCACAAGGCTATGATACACTTACAGCAATTTTAAATTCGGTTTGGATACACGGCGCTATTGCTGATAAATTGGCCGAAAGTATGCCTACGCGCGCAATTTTACCAAGCGATATTATAATGGGGCTAAATTTAATTTCAGATTAGGTGATTTTGTGTTTAGGAAACTTTTTGCTCTATCAATTGTATTAGTAATGCTTTGTGGTTGCGCTCATAAGAACAACGTGACACCCGTGCTTGATAACATTTCGTTTACCGCCGAAATTGATTATGGCGATAATGAATTTACAGCGGACGTAAGCGTTACTCAGGACGCTATAAATTTGGTTGTGACCGAGCCACAGGAAATAAAGGACTTATCCCTAAACATTACCCCAAACGGCATAACGGCCGAATTTAAGGGTATGACGTACACTCCAGACGTAGGTTCGTTACCGCAAGGCGCGATAGCGCAGGTTTTGTACGAGGTTTTTAATGATATCAGAGCTTCACAAGACACTGCAATATGTGACGAGGAAAACTGTGAAATAAGTTCACAGGCAAACGGTTATAAATACGAATTTACCTTTTCACCGTCCGGATTACCGATAAGTCTTAAGGTTGACCAGCTTGATTTAGATATAGATTTTAAAAACGTAACTGTAATTTAAAGGATTTTTATTATGATTAAAGAAAACGCAAAACAACTGATGCAAAAATTAGATTTTCCTGTTGGCGCACAGCAAGAATTGTTGTCTGCACTTGACGTTTTTTTGAATTCATCTGAATTTCAGGAAATTGTAAAAGGTTACAAAAGGGCGGATTTTGATTTTTCAAAAACGCTTGAAGATATAAAAAATCTTGCTTTAACACATAATGTTTGCGAATATACAGCATATATGTTGTTGCTTATTTGTTTGGCGCCCGAACTACATAAGAGATATATCCAAAAGGGCATTGAAGATAAAATATTTTATGAAACAATGTCTGATTTGAGATATAAGTTAGAAGAGTGTCGATTGGTACACGGCAAATGCGGTACATTTGTAGCGTGGTGGTATAAAGGTTTTCTGGAAATGAAAATTTTTGCTCTTGGTCGCTTGCAGTTTGAACTTAATCATACATGGTTTGACTGTACTGTTGACGGCGTACATATACCTAAAGGTACAAAGGTTTTAAGTGTGCACATACCGCGTACCGGTACAAAGCTTGACCATTCTTTAGTGTCAGACTCGTACAAGCAGGCAAAAGAGTTTTTTAAAGATGAATTTGATGATAACGTTATCTTCATTTGCAATAGCTGGTTGCTTTATCCTTGGCACAGGGAAGTGTTAAAGGACGGTTCAAATCTGGCACGCTTTTATGACGATTTTACCATTGTAAGCTCCGGTGAATATCAAAATTACAGCGAGTGCTGGCGTCTTTTTGATTGTCTTTATGACGGTAATGTTGAGCATTTACCAAACGATACGTCGCTTAGACGTTCGTATATTGAACGAATGAAAAAAGGCGAACCTATCGGTCACGGTACCGGTATTATATTATAAATAAAAAAATCGGTAGTTTATTTTAACTGCCGATTTTTTATGTTAATTCTCAAATTTATGGTGTTGTCAATATAAATTTATATTTCAATTTTTTTGGCATTTAACAAAAGAGCCTCATCGTTTATGTGTGTGATAAGCAAAACGGCTTTACCTTTTTCTAAAAATTCACGCTTGATAATGTTTGCCGCAATTCGCTTGTTATCTGCGTCAAGTCCGTTAAACGGTTCGTCGAGTATAAGTGCGTCACCGCCAAATGCAATAGCGCGCACAAGCGCTATGCGTCGTTTCATTCCGCCGCTAAGCGCTGATACTCTTTTTTTACGAACATTATATAAATTAAATTCTTTAAGCAAATTATCGGCAAAGGCATATTGATCTTTTGAAAGAACTAATCGTATATTTTTTTCTACGTCAGCGTTATCTAACAGGCGATCTTCTTGAAAAACAACCGATATTTTTTGCGGAACGACAATATTGCCGCTATCTGCTTTTTCAAGACCCAAAATAAGTCTTGCTACAGTTGTTTTGCCGCTACCCGATACACCGCAAAGCTGAACGCATTCACCGCTTTTTACCTCTAAATTAAAGTTATTTAGTATTTGCAAATCATTGTAAGAAAAAGAAACGTTACTTAGCTTAATCATTTATGGCGCCTCCGTTTTTACAAGATATTTGTTGCACAAATACTTAAGCAAGATTTCGATAATTATGCTTAAAACAACAACAGTTAGCGTAACGGCATAGACTTCATCAAAATTTATGCTACCCTTGCTTTGCCAAAGCATAGTGCCAAGCGATTCTTTTGGCAGGCAAATTACCTCGGCCGCAACGCCCGATTTCCAAGCAAGACCTAAGGCATTTACGCAAGATGTAATCAAAACAGGTGTAATGCTTGGCAATTTTACGTTTAAAAAGGTTTTAGCGCTTGATAGCTTAAATACCTTAGCCATTTCTAAAAGCGATTCAGGCGTGTTTTTTAGCCCGTCGTGCACCGTTTGCCAAATAAGCGGTAAAACCATTAAGCACACAATTAAAACGGGCAGGGTAGAGCTTTCGAAAAAAAGATACATTAAAATAATAATTGCCACAACCGGAATTGCGCGAATTATTTTAAGAATAGGGGATAGTAAAGAATAAAAAATATTAGAAATATGTGTTATTATTCCTGTAAAAAAGCCTAAAAAACAACCTATAATAAAGCCTATAAAAATACGCGATAGGGTAAGTAACTCGGCATTAATAAAAGCCTTCGTAAATGCCATTTGCCACCATTTTTTTAATACTGCAAACGGGCTTGGCAAAATAAGCAGCAAAAGCTCGTTGTTTCGGCTAACAACACGGGAAGCGGCCTCCCAAACAAGAATCCAGAAGGTCGCTATTAATATTGTTTTAATTATTTTTTTAAATGTTGATTTTTTATTTAGTGTTGTAATATAGGTCATCGGCAGGTAGTTTACCTCCTATAGATGTTGGGTCGGCATTAAATAAGACGTTAAAATAACCGTTTACATTTGTTTTCATATCGTTGCCTGTTACAAAGCAAAGGTTACAGGTAGGAATAGATTTTTTAGCGATTGCGGCTTTGGGAGCAATACCGTAGGTTTCGCAATAAGTAGCAACTTCATCAATATTTGTTGTAGCAAATTTTATTGATGCTTCATATTCCTCTAAAAACTTTTCTACTGCTTTGGGATTTTCGTTAATATAGCTGTCAAGCGCAATAACGCAACCCATCATAAGTGTTGTGTCAGAAACCTTTGACCATTCATCATTAATGCTAAGCACACGATTAAGTGATGTATTTTGAACCATGACAGCGGTTGCAAGTGGTTCGGGTGCCATAGCAATTTCGGCTTCGCCGCTTATAAGCTTTGCCTTTAAATCATCGCTTGATACAAAGTTAATTGTAACGTCTTTTGCAGGGTCAATACCATTTTCGGTAAGAATGTAATTTAATATATATTCGGGATTTTGACCCTTACCGGTAGAGTAAATTGTTTTGCCTTTAAGGTCAGCGACAGATTTAATTGTTTCGCCTTTTTCAAGAATAGAGAGCACGCCGTTGGTGTTAACGGCAAGCATTCTAACCTTGCCTTTAATTTTTTCGTTGTTATAAAGTGTTGCAGCAACATTAGTGGGTACCGAGGCAATATCGATTTCACCCTTAATAAATTTAGGTAAAATATCGGTAGCGGCCGCTGCAACAGTAAATGTATAGTTGTTTGCAGTAAGCTTGGCATCACTGTCGGCGTTTAATTTTGCCATACCAATACCTGTAGGACCGGTCATATATGCAACCGACATATCAACCGGTGTGTACTGCGGTTCGCTTTCTACGTCAGATGGGGTAGAGGATGTATTGTTATTGCTGCAAGCAGCAAGCGAAAATACAAGTGTAAGTGTTAGTAAAATTGCAAGTAGTTTTTTCATAAATATCACCTTATTTTAAAATTTTAAAGTTGTGACCATCACGGTTTATAAGTTTTTTAGATTCAAGAGTGTCGATATCGCGGTAAATGCTTGTTCGACCTACGTTTAACCGGCGTGCAAGCTCAGCCATTCCAAACGATAGATTTACGTTACCGTCGCTATCGGCAAGAGAGAGTAAAAATTCGTATAGACGTTCTTCGGTAGACTTGGCTGTAAAGGCATCAAGCTTGCGGTTTAAAAAGCGTATTCTACCACTTAAATATTCTATATAGTTAATAGAAATTTGTGGGTACTGCTTTATAATTTCACAAAACATTTCTTCGCTGATGTAAAGTACGTTACAATTATCTTGTGCAATAACACTGCTTTTGCCGTTTTGCCAAGACCCAAAAACCGATGCTGCGCCAAAAAGCTCGCCGCTTGATATAGCGCGTATTGTAATGCTGTCACCAACGTCGTTAAGTCTTTTTACAGTAGCGTTACCGCTTAAAATTATGGCAAGCATACCGTTGCAGTAAAGCTCGTCACCCTTTGCAAAATTTTTAATATTTTGCATTTTTGAAAGCACGTCCAGCCTTTCTTGTTCTGATAATCCGTTAAACAAAAAACAGTTAATGATTCACACCTCCATTTGTAAAATATGTTCCAAAAAGAACACTTTAATTATATTATACACAAAACAATAAAAAAAGCAAGATGCAAATAACATCTTGCTTTTGAAAATATTTAAATAGGGAAGGAGAAATAAAATAATGAAATTCGCCTTACAGCGAGTGAAATCGATTTGCGATGCTTGTTGGTATAGTTTATCAGGGGCTTATATTAAATTCGCATATATCAAAAATATACTTTGATTTTACTCCAAATTCAATTTTCACAGTATCCCCTTCATCAATATCTCTACTGATAATATCATCAGAATTTAAACTGCTATATACCATTGTATATTCTGTATTGTCTATAATTAGATTTATACGATCCTTGCCATCTTGCTCTATACTATTGATAACACCGATTTTT
>JAZSKN010000015.1:0-18163 GCA_045534895.1 Acutalibacteraceae bacterium | reverse complement strand
TTATAAATAAAATTTTAAATAAATAAATTTGAAAGGAAATATTGTTATGTTAAATCCTGCTATTGGTAAACTTATTGAGGCTTCTGAAAATCGTTACGCACTTGTAACCGAGGTTGCAAACTGTGCGCGTGAAATTTCAAGCGAAGCTGAAAAAAATGAAGAAATTATTACTGAAAAGCCTGTAAGCATTGCAATTAACAAGCTTGCAAGTGAAAAAGGTCTTGTATAATTTTAAGTCTTGAATTGCTTATAAAAAAAGGGGGAGTCGGTATGTGTCGTTTTATTGCAGAGGTTGTAATTGACGGTGCTATCGGCTCTTTTGATAAGCGTTACAGCTATGCTGTGCCTCAAAATCTTACGTCTTTAGCTAAGGCAGGATGTAGGGTGACGGTTCCGTTTGGTATGGGCAACACAAAGAAACAGGGTATGATTTTTAGTGTTCATAAAGGTGAAATTACACCCAAAACTAAAGAGATTATTTCGGTTACAGATGATAGTCCTATACTGAATGATGAAATGCTTAAAATGTGTGAATGGCTTAAAAATAATGTGTTTTGCACATATTTTGATGCTATTCATATAATGCTTCCCGCCGGATTAAATTATCGGCTTAGCGAGTATTATCTTGCAAATGCCGAATTTGTCTCAACCGCACTTTTAACCGAAGAAGAAAGATGTGTTTTTGATTATCTAACCTCCTCAGGAGAACAACCGCTAAAAAAAATTGAACAGCTTTTTGAAGATGCAAACGCTGTACTTGCCACATTGTTACAAAAACAAGCTGTAATTAAAAATCTTGTTCCTACGCGACGTATTAATGATATTACTCGACGCTGGGTAAGAATTAATTATGACAATAGTGCTAATTTTAAGCTCACCGCTCGACAACAAGAAATATATGACATTGTGGATGCCGCCGGTAGTGTATCGGTAAAAGAACTGCAATATTTTACAGGTGTGTCTACATCGGTAATCAACACTCTTGAAAAAAAAGAGGTATTAATATCTTTTGAAAAGCAAGAATTTCGTATGCCCTATGTGAGTGGTAATGCAGTTAATCGCGAAGATATTGTTCTTACAAGTGAACAGCAAGATGCATTTAACGGACTGCTTTCGCTTACACAAAGTCAACAAGGCGAAGTAGCACTCCTTTACGGTGTTACCGGTAGCGGCAAAACGAAAGTATTTTTAAAGCTTGTTGATGAAGTTTCACAAAAGGGCGAAGGCGTTATAATTATGGTGCCCGAAATTGCCCTTACACCTCAAATGATTAAAATTTTTAGTTCACGATACGGCAGTAAAATTGCGGTTTTTCATAGTGCGATGTCTTTAGGTCAGCGTATGGATGAGTACAACCGCATTAGGCAGGGTAAAGCGCTTATTGCAATTGGTACTCGAAGTGCGGTTTTTGCTCCTTTTAAAAAGATAGGGCTCGTTGTAATTGATGAAGAGCAAGAGCATACCTACAAGTCTGAAAAGACACCACGCTTTCACGCGCGTGATGTAGCGCTCTTTCGTGCAAATTATCACAATTGTTTGTTATGCTTAGCATCTGCTACACCGTCGGTAGAAAGCTATAGCGCGGCGCTTAGCGGCAAATATAAGCTGTTTACATTAAAAGAACGCTATGGCGGCGCCGTGTTACCCAAGGTAGAGCTTGTTGATATGCGCAAGGAGATAAATGACGGAAATTCATCTAACATAAGCCGTCAGCTCGCATTTCAAATTGAGCAGTCGCTAAATAATAAAAAGCAGGCAATAATTTTGCTTAATCGCCGTGGGCATAATACCTATGTGTCATGTAACGGCTGTGGATGGGTTGCTTGTTGCGATAATTGTAGTATTTCACTTACTTATCATTCGGCAAACAAACGCCTTATGTGCCACTATTGCGGCACTTCACAAGAGTTGCCGACCGAATGTCCCGAATGCGGTAATAAGCTTTTTCACTTTTCGGGCGCAGGCACGCAAAGACTTGAGCAAGAATTAAAATTGCTTTTTCCCGCGGCGCGTATACTGCGTTTAGATGCCGACAGCACCATCACAAAGGATTCATATTCGAACTATCTTACTGCCTTTGCAAACGGTGAATATGATATTATGATTGGCACCCAGATGGTTGCTAAGGGTCTTGATTTTCCACGTGTTACCGTGGTTGGTGTAATAGGCGCTGACAAAGCGCTCAACAGCGAAGATTTTCGCGGTTATGAACGCACCTTTGCATTACTTACTCAGGTTGTGGGGCGTGCCGGCCGTGCAAAAAATTCCGGTATTGCGGTAATACAAACCAATGATACCGAAAATAATATTATCTCTTTAGCACAGCAACAAGATTATGATGCTTTTTATAAAGAAGAGATATTAAATCGCAAGCTTATGATTTTTCCGCCATATTGCGATATTTGTATGATATATTCACAGTCTTTTGATTCGAGTGTGGCAAAAAATACTATAAGTGAGATATTTGCAAATATAAAAAACGCCGTGGCGAATGAATATAAGGATGTAAAGCTTATTATTTTAGGTCCTACATCTGCAACGGTGCCAAAGGTTAACAATAAATACAGGTACCGAATTATTATTAAAACAAAAAACAACTCGCGTTTTCGCGAGATGATTAAAACCTGTACCGATATTAAGTTAAAAAAAGATACCTACATTGGTATAGATATAAACCCCGAAAATATTATTTAAACAGAGGATTACTATGGCAAAAAGAAATATTGTAAAAATTGGTGATGACGTATTACGTAAAATATGTCGAACACAGCTTACATTTGATGAAAAATTACATCAGACACTTGACGATATGGCAGAGACTATGTATCACGCCGAAGGTGTTGGCCTTGCCGCTCCACAGGTGGGTATGTTAAGACGATATTGTATTATTGATGTAGGTGACGGTTTAATAGAGCTTATTAACCCCGTTATTACCGAAAAAAGCGAAGAAACACAAACAGGTAACGAGGGATGTTTATCAATTCCCGACCGAAGTGAAGTTATCACACGTCCAATGAAGGTTAGTGTTCGTGCACAAAACCGATTTGGTGAAAACATTACCGTAACAGGTGAGGGGCTAAAGGCTCGCGCGCTTTGTCACGAGATCGACCACCTTGACGGTGTGCTTTATATTGACCACGCAAAAAGGAGATAATTTATGCGAATTGTTTTTATGGGTACGCCCGACTATGCGGCGGTAACTCTTCAAAAACTTATAGATGAAAACTTTGATGTAGCGGCGGTGTTTGCTCAACCCGATAAACCGGTTGGTCGAAAACAAATTTTAACTCCGCCCGAAACCAAGGTGCTTGCGCAAAAATACAATATTCCTGTTTTTCAACCAAAAACCTTGCGTGACGGTAAGGCTTATGACATTTTAAAAGAACTAAATCCCGATGCTATAGTTGTTGTAGCATACGGAAAAATATTACCTAAAGAAATTCTTGATTTACCAAAATACGGGTGTATAAACGGTCACGCTTCACTGTTGCCGCATCTTCGTGGTTCTGCTCCTATACAGTGGGCAATCGTAAACGGTGATAAGCAGACCGGTGTTACAACACAGATGATGGACGAGGGAATTGATACCGGTGATATTTTAGAAACAGTTATTACCGATATTGGTGAGCAAGAAACTGCTGAAGAGCTTTTTGACCGACTTTCTGTTATGTCGGCAGATTTAATGCTGTCGACCTTGCAAAAAGCGCAACAAGGTATACTTGAACCTAAAAAGCAAAATGAAGCCGATGCTACCTATGCACCTATCATTAAAAAAGAGATGGCTCATCTTGATTTTACAAAAACTGCTGATGAAATTTGTAATGCCGTTCGCGGTTTTTATTCGTGGCCTTGCGCATATTGCTTTATTGATGATAAACGTATAAAAGTAATCAAGGCTAAAAAATGTTCCCTTACAGCCGATGAATGCGGCGTTGTGATATTAAGCGACAATAAACTTGTAGTATCTTGCAAAGACGGTTCGGTAGAGCTTGTTACCGTTCAGCCTGAAGGCAAAAAGCCGATGGATGCCGCTACAATGCTTAACGGATATAAAATACCAAAGGGTACGGTTGTAAAATAATGGCAAATGCAAGAAAAATCGCGCTTAATGCACTTTTAGAGGTAAGACAAAGCGCATATTCAAACATTACACTTAATAAATTTTTAAGTGACACAGAATTATCCTCGGCCGACAAATCGCTTGTAACGGCAATATTTTACGGTGTTCTTGACCGTACAATAACGCTTGACTATGTTTTGTCAAAACATATAAAGTCACCGCTGAAAAAGGTTGCTCCCTTTGCGTTAGAGAATTTAAGAATTGCGTTATATCAGATAATGTTTATGAACAAAATTCCTGACAGTGCGGCAGTAAATGAGGCTGTAAAAATAATTAAAAATTCTAAATTCAAGCATCTTTCGGGTTTTGTTAACGGTGTTTTACGTAATATTTTACGCGACGATATTGTTTTGCCAAATGGTAACGATATAAAATCATTGGGTATTAGATATTCATGTCCCGATTGGATAATTGAAAGTTTTGTAAACGATTATGGAATTGATAATACAATTGCCTTGTTAGACTCTTCGCTTGAATCTCCTCCGGTTATGCTAAGAGTTAACACGCTAAAGACTACAAAAAATGAACTGTGCGAAATACTTTTTAATGAGGGAGTTTCAACAAGACAGGCAACACTTGAAAACGCTGTTGAGGTTGTTGGTGGGATTGACGTTACAAGCAGCGTTGCATATAAAAACGGACTTTTTCACGTTCAGGATATTGCTTCGCAAACGGTTGTAAGTAAATTATCGCCTAACAAGAACGAGCGTGTACTTGATGTTTGTGCGGCTCCGGGCGGTAAGACCTTTACAATGGCTCAATATATGGAAAACAGCGGTCAGATTATTGCCTGTGATTTGTATGAAAAGCGTGTAGATTTAATTAAAAAGGGCGCGAAGCGTTTAAGCCTTAATAATATTTTGGCAATTAAGCAGGATGCAACCGTAAAAAATGACAGTTTTGGTCAATTTGATGCAATACTATGCGATGTGCTTTGCTCGGGTTTAGGCGTTATACGTCGCAAGCCTGAAATTAAGTATAAAGACTTAAGCGATTATAGTGATATAACCGACATTCAAATAAAAATTCTTGAAGTAGCGTCTAATTATTTAAAACCGAACGGACGTATTTTATATTCAACCTGCACGCTTAGAAGGTGTGAAAATGAGGATATAATACAGTGTTTTCTTGACAAATACCCCCAATATGAGTTAAAATACCAACGTACGTTTATGCCGCACATAGATGGTAGCGACGGTTTTTACTGTGCGCTTTTGCAAAAAAGCAGGTGATATTATTTCCGGCAAGATTGATATTCGTTCTATGAATGCGCAGCAGCTTGCACAGCTTGTTGCTGAATTTAACCAACCAAAATTTAGGGCATTACAGCTTTTTAAATGGTTGCAATCGGGCGTAGACAGTTTTGATGAAATGACAAATATACCGGTTTCGTTTCGTAGGCAACTGAGTGAAAAATGTTACGTTGCAACCGTTAAAGCGATTCGCAAATACGAATCTAAGCTCGATGGTACCGTTAAGTACGTATATGAGCTTTTTGACGGTGAGCTTATTGAATCGGTCCTAATGAAATACGAGCACGGATATACCGTATGCATATCAACACAGGTTGGTTGCCGTATGGGATGTAAATTTTGCGCATCGGGTACATATGGGCTTACACGCAATCTTACTGCGTCAGAAATGCTTGCGCAAATTACATATGCGCAAAAGGATAACGACATACGTATATCGAACGTTGTGATGATGGGTATGGGCGAGCCGCTTGATAACTTTGAAAACAGTGTCAAATTTTTAAAGCTTGTCAGCGACGAAAACGGTCTTAACATTGGACTGAGGCATATTTCACTTTCAACCTCGGGCGTTGTTAGCGGTATTGAAAAATTAGCACAGTATAATTTGCCAATTACACTTTCTATATCTTTGCACGCGCCTAATGATGAAATCAGAAATAAAACGATGCCTGTAAATAAAAAATGGAATATTGACGCGCTTCTTAAAGCCTGTCGGGAATATCAAAAAATAACAACAAGGCGAATATCATTTGAGTATGCTTTAATTGAGGGAGTTAACGATAGTGATGCTAATGCGCGGGAATTGGCATCACGTCTAAAAGGCATAATGTGTCACGTTAATTTAATACCCGCCAATCCAATAAAAGAAAATACGTTTAAAAAGCCTGACCGTAAAGCAATTGTTGCTTTTGCTAAAAAATTAGAAAATTTGGGCGTTACAGCTACAATAAGGCGAACACTTGGTGCAGATATTGATGCATCGTGCGGTCAGTTAAAAAAGAAAACAAAGGAGGAAATAGCGGATGCGAATTTTTGCTAAAACCGATAAGGGAAAAGTGCGAAGCATAAATCAAGATGCTTATGCTGCAAACATTTTATCAGACGGTTCGGCTTTTACTGTTGTTTGCGACGGTATGGGCGGCGCAAGTGCCGGTGATATTGCAAGTAAAACTGCGGTTGAAATAATATCACAATACGTTTTAAATTCATATAGTCCGTCTATGACTTCTGATGATATGGCAAGACTTTTAAACAATGCAATATCCTCCGCAAATATTGAAGTTTTTGAATTATCACAAACAAAAGAAGAACTTGATGGAATGGGCACAACGGTAGTTGCTGCAATTGTTCGTGATAAAGAGGCGGTAATATGCAATTTGGGCGACAGTCGAGCATATATTGTAACCGATTCTCTTGTTCAAGTTACGCGTGACCATTCGGTTGTACAATCGCTTATCGAAAGCGGAAAGCTTTCACCCGAAGAGGCGCGCGTTCACCCTGAAAAAAATATTATAACTCGTGCTTTAGGCGTAGAAGAAAATATTTTAACCGATAGTTTTTATATTCCGTTTAATAAAGAAAGTAAGCTTTTGCTTTGTACTGACGGACTTAGCAATTATGCAGATGCTGATAGTATTTTTAATATTTTAAGCAAAAACGCTTTAGATAAAATACCGGATTTGTTGATTAAAAAGGCTAATTCCGGCGGCGGCAGAGATAATATTACTGCAGCTGTTATATCCAATTAATCAGAAAGGATAGGGTTATTTTATGGATAAATTTGTAGGAAAACGTTTAGATGGTAGATATGAAATTCAAGAGATTATCGGTGTAGGCGGTATGGCTGTAGTGTACAAAGCTCACGATAACGTAGAAAATCGCACCGTTGCCATTAAGATTCTTAAAGAAGAATTTATTTCAAATGAAGAATTTATTCGCCGTTTTAAAAATGAATCTAAGGCAATAGCAGTGCTTTCACACCCGAACATTGTTAGGGTTTACGACGTTAGCTTTGGCGATCTTATTCAGTATATTGTTATGGAATACATAGACGGTATAACTCTTAAGGAATATATCGAACGTCAGGGAAGCCTTCGCTGGAAGGATGCAGTATACTTTACAATTCAAATTTTAAAGGGATTACAGCATGCTCACGACAAGGGTATAGTGCATCGTGATGTGAAACCGCAAAATATTATGGTGCTTTCTGACGGCACAATAAAGGTTGCCGACTTTGGCATTGCTCGCTTTGCAAGAAATGAGCAACGCACCATTACCGATAAGGCAATCGGTTCGGTTCACTACATCAGCCCTGAGCAAGCTCGTGGCGAAAAGACCGATGAAAAGGCTGATATATATTCGGTTGGTGTTATGCTATACGAAATGCTTACCGGACAATTACCATTTGAAGCAGAAAGCGCTGTATCTGTTGCTATTATGCAGCTTCAACGCGACCCTAAGCTTCCTACCGAGATTAATCCTTCTATACCTTTAGGACTTGAACAAATCACAATGCACGCAATGCAAAAAACACCCGAGAGAAGATATCAATCGGCATCGGAATTGCTTTGCGATTTAGAGCAGTTTAAAAAAGATCCTGAATCTAAGTTTGATTATTCGTATTTTGTAGATACTGCGCCTACAAAATTTGTTGATACTCTTATGTCTTCAACACCGGCGTCAGCCGTTGTTACCGAGGAAGAGGATGATACAGAAGAAGTAAAAGAAAGAAATAATATGATACCAATTCTTGCAGGTATTGCATCAGCGCTTGTTGTTGCGCTTATTATATTGGCTATTATTTTTGTTCCAAAGCTTCTTAAAAATACCGGCGACGAGATAGAGTGTCCAAACTTTGTTGGTATGACTATAGAAGAAGTTAAAAAGAATGAGCATTTTACATCTTTCGATATAGATTGGGAATATACAGCAAGTGATAAGTACGACAGTAACATAGTATGTGATCAATCGCAATCGGCTAACAAGAAACTTAAAAAAGGTGCAAAAATTACACTTTATATAAGTACCGGTAAAACTAACATTAAGGTTCCCGATGTGTATGGTAAAAGCGAATCCTTTGCTATTTCTGAGCTTAAATCACAGGGATTTGTTACAAATGTAAAGACAGTCGTAGACGATGTGGTAGAAGAAGGCTTTGTTATAAAAACTGATCCTGTTCGCAGTACAGTTGTTGCTGTTGGCGCCGAAATTACCGTTTACGTTAGCTTAGGTAAAGAAACCAAAATGATCGATGTACCTCACGTTGTGGGTCTTACTAAAGAAAAGGCTAAATCGCTTATTGAAAAAGAAGGCTTGGTTGCCGTATTTGAAGACCGTGACCTTACTTCAGACGAGGATTATCCTAAGGGTTATGTTGTGGCTCAAGAGCCCAATGCCAATACAAGCGGACCTGTTCCGGAGGGTACTACAATTAAGGTTTACGTAAGTACAGGTGTTACAAATTATAACTATAAACCTACTGTAAATATCAGAGATGACTTTACCGATTATTCTAAGTCGGGATACGTTTCTATTTGGTATAACGGCGAAAAGGTTGGCGAAAGCGGTGAGCTTGATTTTACCAAGAAGTCGTCTTATACCTTTGATGAAATGACAGCTACAGAAAAATCGGTTAAATATACCGTTAAGGTTAGATTTGGCAAGGATGAAACATGGTACGAATATGCTGTGGTAACAATTGATACTACCAAAAACAAAGATAACGTAACCAAAGATCAGAAAAAGTTCGATTATCAAGAATATGTACCCGAAAATACCGATACGCCCAAAACAACCCAGTGTGAAATTTGTGGCGCAGAGCTTGCCGAGGGCGAGGAGCATACCGATGAAGATCACATAACCTGTGAGGACTGCGGTACTGTTTATCAAAAGGATTCACTCCACGAGTGTGTAAAAGCAGAATAGATATGACGGGTATACTTATTAAAGCAATTTCGGGTTTTTATTATGTAAGTTGTGAAGGTAACGTATACGAATGCAAAGCCAGGGGAAACTTCCGCAAGCCGGGGGTTTCCCCTGTTGTGGGTGATACAGTTATCTTTAGTTTGACCGATAATTCGCACGGCATAATAGAAGAAATTTGCGAGAGAAAAAACCTATTTAACCGACCGCTTGTTGCTAATATTGATAAACTTTTTATTGTATCGGCATATACTACTCCGTCACCCGATACGCTTATGATAGACCGACTTTCAGCCTTGGCGGTTTATAACAATATTGAGCCTATTATTGTTTTTAATAAAGCAGATATGGGCAGTTTTGACAAGTTTTTCACCATTTACAACAAAGCAGGCTTTAAAACCTTTATAGTGTCTGCCAAAGACGGTATGGGTATTGAAGAATTAAAAAAGGAAATGTGCAACAGCGTTTGCGCATTTTCGGGTAATTCAGGCGTGGGCAAATCCAGCATCTTAAATGCTTTGTTTCCGTCGCTAAAGCTTAAAACGGGTGAGGTAAGCGATAAATTAGGCCGTGGTAGGCATACAACACGCCATACCGAGTTGTTCTTTGTTGGTGAGGGTGCCTATGTTGTTGATACTCCGGGTTTTTCTACGGTGGAAACACAGGAGGATTTATATGATTTTAAACTATCACTTGCCGACTGTTTTACCGATTTTGACAACTATACAAGCAACTGCAAATTTACAAGCTGCTCACATACAAATGAAAAAGGCTGTGCAGTAATTAATGCGGTAAATGACGGCGAGATACAAAAATCGCGTCATGACAGCTATGTTGCATTATGGAATGAATTAAAAAATATTACCGCTTGGAACACGAAACAAAAATAGTATTGGGATGAGTGTATGTTTATTACTGTTTTTTTAACCGGTATCGGTCTTGCGATGGATGCCTTTGCCGTTGCGATTTGCAAGGGATTAAAAATGCAAAAATTAAACTATAAGCAAATGGGTTTAATAGCACTTTTTTTTGGCGGTTTTCAGGCATTGATGCCGCTTATAGGTTGGTTGCTTGGCAAAAGCTTTGAGGTGTATATTAAAAGTGTGGATCATTGGATTGCATTTGGTCTGCTTTTGTTTATAGGCGGAAAAATGGCTTATGAGTCCTTTAAAGACGATGATGACGAATGCTGTAATAAGTTTGATATAAAAGAATTGTTTGTTTTAGCAATTGCTACAAGCATAGATGCGCTTGCTGTTGGAATTGCGTTTGCGCTTAAAGACATAAACATATTATTTGCTATTGCGGTAATTGGAATCACAACATTTGTTTTGTCTGCGATTGGTGTGCTTATCGGTCATAAGTTTGGCGCTGTATACAAATCTAAAGCAGAGCTTGCCGGCGGTATAATTTTAATACTTATCGGTCTTAAAATACTACTTGAGGATTTAGGTGTCTTAACTATTAATTTGTTTTAATTATGGATATATTTAAAAGACCTATGTTTTTTGCGGCTGTAATATGCTGTATAGCTGCTGCAGTTTCGCTTTTTGCAATGCCTGTTGCAGTTGTTTTTTCAGCACTGTCAATAGCTGTGTTATTTTTTCTTATAGTTCGTAAGCAATATAAATACATAACGGTTTTAATTACTGTTATTGTTTTTTTGGTAAGTTTGTGTGTTCAGTTTACTAAAATAGATAAAATAAATTCAAACGACGGTGCGGTAGTTACCGGTGAGTTTGTTGTTGCATCAGAGGTTACCGACCACGGTATGCACAGTAGTGTTACATTAAAGGAGTATAACTGTAACTCCTTGCCTAAAAACATCAAGCTTTTAGCCTTTGACTACAAGAAAAACGACGTTGTGTTGGGCGATGTTGTTAACGCCACCATAAAGATTAGTTCAATAGATTTTTATGACAAATATCGACTTTCTGATTACGGCAACGGTATATACGCTACCGCAAATGTACAAAAAATATCAAAAACCGGCAATACAGCTCCTTTTTATAAAAGCGCAAGTAACATACGTATTTACGTTTATAAATCTATAAAAACAATTTTTAAGGGTGATACGGCGGGTCTTTTGCTTGCTTTAACAATAGGTGACAGACAACTGCTTAGTGATAAATTTTTAGGCAATATAAAAACAACCGGTATTACTCATATGATTGTGGTATCGGGGTTGCACCTATCAATTATTATATTGTCAGCATTTTTTGTTTTTGATAAATTTTTTTATAACAAATACATTCGCACTGCGCTATCAATTTTATTTGTAATATTTATTTATGCTGTTTGCGGTTTTACAATGTCGGTAACAAGGGCAGGGGTAATGTTTTTAATATATGCTTTTGCGCCAATATTTAATCGTGATAGCGATTCGCTAAGCTCTTTACTGACCGCTGTTGCTTTTGTGTTGGTTTCGTCACCATTTGCAATAGTAAATGTATCGTTTTTATTATCCGTTTTATCAACGTTGTCAATAATATGGGTTATGCCTTTTTATTATAATGTAATTACAAAAAGATTTAATATATCATCAAAAATTGTAAAAACAGTTTTAAGTGCCGCCCTATGTTCGATTTTTGCGATTATTTTTACACTTCCCGTAACAATAAAAATTTTTGGTTATGTATCAATAATCGCACCCATAACAAATTTAATTACTACATACCCAATAACTATTGCATTAATCTTTAACGTTTCATCACTTTTATTTGCGGCGATTCCAATACTAAGTTTTTTAAAATATCCGTTGTTTTTGGTGTCGGGTGTCTGCTCGCGTTTTACGGTAGATGTGGTTAACACTCTTGCCAAATTACCCGTAACAGTAGCGGTACTGCCTAAAGGTGCATTTTGGTGGTCAATTTTAATTCTTGCATTATTGATAGGGTATATGTATTATTATAATTACAAAATGAAAAGAAGTGAGTTAAATGTCAACAGTATTTGAAGATGAATTGCGACGCGATATATCAAGCGGACGTTTTGCGCCTGTATATCTAATTTACGGTGACGATTCATATTTAAAAAATTATTATAAAGATACTTTGGCAAAAAAAGCTTCTGACGGTGATCCGTTTTTTAATCTTCAAAAATTTGAAGGCGATTCTCAATTACAAGATATATTTGATGCTGTAAATCAGTTTCCTATGATGGCAGAAAGAAAAAGTGTTGTTGTAAGTGATTTTGATTTTCACCATTCTTCTAAAGAAGATTATGACCGCTTTTTACAGCTTATTTCTAACGCTAATGACACTTGTGTGCTTATTATTTGCTTTGACACAATAGAATTCGATGCAAAAAAGGGCACAAAGGAAAAAAAGATATTATCTGCTGTAGAAAAGGCCTCCGGCAAATGTGCCGAGGTTAATCACCGCAGCATAACCGCACTTGTTAAAATGCTTTCAGACGGCGCCAAAAAACGCGGCTGCAATTTTGGCGAAATCGTAGCGCGCTATCTTATAGAGGTTTGCGGTACCGATTTAAGCACGTTAAAAAACGAGTTAGATAAATTGTGCGCATATGTTGGCAGTGGTGATATAACCAAAGAAATTGTCGAGAAAATATCGGTAAAATCTGTTGATGCTTCGGTTTATAAATATGTTGAGCAAATACTTGCAGGCGATATTTCATCTGCGATATTACTTTTAGATGATATGTTTTTTATGCGCATTGACCCGATGATAATCTTAAGTGTTACCGCATCAAATTACGTCGATATTTACCGCGCGTATACGGCAAATATTAAAGGCGCGTCAAAGGCAGATATAATTGCTGATTTTAAGTACCCCAAAAATAAGGACTTTTTAGTGGGACGCGCAATGCAAAATCTAAAAAAATTTAATGCAACAAAATTGCGTTTATCATTACAATCACTTGCCGAGGCTGATAAATCGCTTAAAAGCTTTGGCGCCGAACCAAAAACTGTGCTTCAGCAACTGACTGTAAAATTGGTATATATTATTACGAAGGGTGAATCGGTTGATTAAACTTGATAAGGCAGTAATTGTTGAAGGCAAGTATGACAAAATAACCCTCGATAATATACTTGACGCAACAATAATTCCAACTAACGGATTTAGTATTTTTAAAGATACGCAAAAGCGTGCACTTATTCGCTTGCTTGCCCAAAAGCGCGGTCTTATAGTTATAACTGATTCAGATTCGGCAGGTTTACTTATCCGTTCACATTTAAAACAAATCTGTCCTGAAGGCAGTATTATAAACGTTTACATTCCTCAATTAAGGGGTAAAGAAAAGCGTAAAGATAAATGCTCTAAGGAGGGGCTTTTAGGTGTTGAGGGTATGACGCAGGACGTTATACTAAAAGCACTTGAAAAAAGCGGAATTGCAGGTGATACTGTTTATAAAAAAAGGGATAAAGCTATTACAAAGGCCCTGCTTTATAAATTTGAACTCTCGGGTCAACAAAACAGTTCTTCTTTGCGGGACGATTTAGCTCAATTTCTCGATTTACCAAGAGGTATGTCGGCAAATGCATTTTTGGATTGCTTAAATGCAATTTATGATTATAATGATTTTATAAAGGCGGTGGAAACGTGGCAGAAAAACAGGCAAGACGCGGACAAAAGGTAAAGCTTTTATACATAATAAAAATACTTTCCGAATTTACAGATGAAGAGCATCCGCTATCGGCTAACGAAATTTGTGAAAAGCTGGCTTCATATGACGTTACAGCCGAGCGCAAGGCAATTTATGATGATATTAACTGTCTTATAGATTTTGGCTATGATATCATTAATACTCGTGTTCCTAAAAACGGATATTTTTTAGCAAGTCGCGATTTTGAATTGCCCGAGATATTTTTGCTTGGAGATGCTGTGCGTACGGCAAAATTTATAAGCAAAAAGAAAACACGTGAGCTAACAGCAAAGCTTGATAGACTTTTAAGTAAATATCAAGCAAAAAGCAATCTGCACGGGATTTATATTGACAGTAGCAATAAAACCGATAACGAAGAGCTGTTTTACAATATTGACCGCATAAATACAGCCATTCAAGATGGCAAAAAAATTAAATTTACATATTCTAAAAAAATACTTAAAGAGGGCAAGCAAATTATTGCCGAATCTAAAACACGAATTGTAAGCCCTTATGCTATGACCTGGCAGTTTGATTATTATTATCTCATAGGCAATTATGAAAAATATAATAATCTTATGAATTTGCGTATTGACCGCATACATTCGGTTGAAATATTAGACGAGCCGATTCGTCATTTTAGTGAAGTAAGCGATTATCGTGATACCTTTGACGTGGCAGACTATACCAAAAAACTTTTTGGTATGTTTGGCGGCAATATGCAAGAGGTAAAGCTGCGATGTAACAACAAAATACTCGAACAGGTAACCGACCGTTTTGGCGACAGTATTTTTATTACAAACGTAACCGCAGACAGTTTTGACTTTACGGTAAATGCAGCCGTAAGCGATGCGCTTGTTACTTGGATAACAAACTACGCCGATATGATAGAGGTCGTAAAGCCTTTGGAATTACGCAAAAAAATTGTTGACCGAGCCCAAAAAATATTAAATATTTATAAATAAATTTATAGGAGTTTAAAATGAAAAAGTTTTTATCAGTTTTATTGTGTGCGGTAGTATTGGTAAGCGCATTATCACTTAATTTATCTGCCGCAAACGCACCATCAATAACAGTGGGTAATGCCAACGGATTGCCCGGTACTGTTGTAAACGTGCCGATATCAATTAAGGATAATCCCGGTATATTGGCAATGGCATTTTGCGTTTTGTATGACAACAGTGTGTTTGAATATGTTGATTACACAAAGGGTTATCTTACAAACTATACTTTAACAAACCATAGCGAAAAGGGTATAGTTTCTTTCGTAAATGTTGAAGAGCAAAATATGTTTAATAACGATACAATGATAACCTTGTCTTTTAAAATTAAAGAAGATGCCGCATACAAAAAGTATGATATTACACTTGCCAATAATAATCCTGATAAATACGGCAGTAGCTTACATAACAGCTTTGCAAATGCAAGTGAGCAGTTTATAGTGCCTACGGTAGTGAATGGTAGCATAACCGTAACAGATAGCCCATATAATCCTGACGACCCAAATCCACCCGAAGAGTCAACCGACCCTACGTTTTACGTTACTGATGCCACCACGACACCCGGACAAACCATTCAGGTTGACGTGGCTGTAAAAAATAATCCGGGATTTATAAGCACTAAGCTTGCAGTTGGTTATGACAGCAGTGTTTTAGAGATTGTAAGTGCAGAGGGCAAGGATTTTTCAAACGTTGCATTTAGCCCGCTCACAAAAAATCCTATTAATGTTAACTGGGTAGACTCAATTAATCCAAATAACACAACAAACGGCGTTATTGCAACACTTACCATAAAGATAAAGGACGATGCGCCTGACGGTGATTATAATATAACACTTTCTTATGACCCTGAAGACGTTTACGATGAAACCTTTACTAACGTAAGCTTTGTAACAGCTTCGGGTACCGTAACGGTTGCAGGTCGTGTTTCGGGTGATGTTAACGATGACGGAAAGGTAAATAACCGCGACCTTGGTGTTTTAATGCAGTATCTTAACGATTGGGACGTTACTGTAAACAAAAGTGCCGCTGACGTTAATGGTGACGGTTCGGTTAACAATAAAGACTACGGCCTTCTTATGCAGTATTTAAACAACTGGGATGTAGAGTTAAAGTAATAATATTTTAAAAAATTTGCCACGTGAGCATATTTGCGTGGCAATTAATGGTTTGATAGAAAAAGTGTGAATTTTTAGCATTGTGTTATATGCATTTACACCCATCGGCACCGACCACACATTCATTGTGCATTTTGTATTGAAATTTTTTCTAAAAAACACTTGCAATTTGTAAAGTGTTGTGATATAATTTATCGGCTACTGTAAAGGTGGCAAATAATATTACACACATTCCGTACTATGCAGGTAGAGGTGTGACCGCGATACAAGGTCAGTACCGCAAGCTTTACGGGATGGAGGAAAAACCTCAGGAGGAAAAAATTATGGCAGTTGTATCAATGAAACAACTTCTTGAAGCAGGTGTACACTTTGGTCACCAGACAAGACGTTGGAACCCAAAAATGGCAGAGTACATTTTCACAGAGCGTAACGGTATCTACATTATCGACCTACAGAAAACCGTTAAAAAGCTTAACGAGGCTTATCTTTTCGCTCGTGACATCGCAGCAGCAGGCGGCGACATTCTTTTCGTAGGCACCAAAAAGCAGGCTCAGGATTCTGTTAAAGAAGAAGCAGAGCATTGCGGTATGCCTTATGTTAACGCTCGTTGGCTCGGTGGTATGCTCACAAACTTTAGCACAATTCGTACACGTATTGCTCGTCTTGAGCAGCTTCGCGCTATGCGTGATGACGGTACATTTGATCTTCTTCCTAAGAAGGAAGTTGCAACCCTTACTCTCGAGATTGAAAAGCTTGAAAAGTTTATCGGCGGCATTCAAAATATGAACAAAATCCCCGGTGCGCTCTTCATTGTTGACCCACGTAAAGAGAGAATTGCTGTTGCCGAAGCAAAGAAACTCGGTATTCCGATTATCGCTATCGTAGACACTAACTGTGATCCTGATGAAATTGACGCAGTTATCCCCGGTAACGATGACGCTATCCGCGCAGTTAAACTCATTGCAGAAACAATCGCTGCTGCTGTTATCGAGGGCAGACAGGGTGAAGAAATGGGCACTGCAGCTCAAGAAGAAACCGAAGAAGTAGCTGAAGAAGCTGCTGAATAATTAAAAATACTACTCTAAAAGGAGATATATATCATGGCTTTTACTGCTAAAGACGTTCAAGCTTTAAGAGAAAAAACCGGTTGCGGTATGATGGACTGCAAAAAAGCACTTGTTGAGTGTGATGGCAATATGGATGCTGCTGCAGACTACCTTCGTGAAAAGGGTCTTGCATCACAAGCTAAAAAGGCAAGCCGTATTGCTGCCGAGGGTACTGTTTGCGCTATTTGCGAAAACGGTGTAGGCGTTGCTGTAGAGCTTAACGCAGAAACCGACTTCGTTGCAGGCGGTGACGAGTTTAAGGAATTAGCACTTAAGGTAGCTCGCGTTATCGCTGCTCAAGCACCCGCTGACGTAGATGCTCTTAACGCTTGTGTAGAAAACGGTCAAACCGTTGAAGAAATGGTTCAAGAACTCTTCCTTAAAGTTCGTGAAAACATCAAAATCCGTCGTTTTGTTCGCTTTGAAGGCAACGTAGTTAACTATGTTCACGCAGGCGGCAAAATCGGTGTTCTTGTTAAATTTGACGGTGATGTTGATGCTTCAAGCGAAGCATTCATCACTATGGGTAAAAATGTAGCAATGCAGATTGCTGCTATGAACCCAGGTTATCTTGATGAAGCTTCTGTTCCTGCAGAGGTTATCGAGAAAGAAAAGGAAATCCTTATCGCTCAGATGAAGGAAGATCCCAAAATGGCTAATAAGCCAGACGCAGTTCTTGGTAAAATTGTTGAGGGTAAAATTGGTAAATTCTATAAAGAAAACTGCCTTATTGAGCAGGCTTTCGTTATGGATGGCGACGTTACTGTTGGCAAGTACATTGCAAACAGCGCTAAAGAAATGGGTGTTGACGTAAAACTCGTTGACTTTGTTCGTATGGAAAAGGGCGAAGGCATTGAAAAGCGCGTTGACGATTTTGCAGCAGAAGTTGCAAGCATGGTAAAATAATTAATATCCCAAATTTTTACACGGTTCCGCAAGGAACGCTGTTTTTTTTTGCAACAAAAATAAATATAAATATATATTATATATAATAATAGGTATTGATTTTTAATCCGGCGGAAGGTGTGATTTATCTGTA
>JAZSKN010000077.1:0-19542 GCA_045534895.1 Acutalibacteraceae bacterium | reverse complement strand
TGAGCAGCTCTTGTCTCTGCACCCATTGCAAAATAATCGTCAAAGCTTTTTACAGCATTTTGCTTTGTAAGCGCATCAAAAACCATTGCTATCTCATTTTCGATAAGAACGGTTGAAGATTTCTTTTCCTCTCCGGTGAGTGTGCCAACAAGCGCTATAAGCTCCTTTGAAGGCATATTAAAATCCTTAGCCAAATCGCTAATCTTATATCTATTAATCATTTAAGTTCCTCCCTACATTGATTGCCAAAAGCAAACCGTCTGCAAATGAAACATCATTTACAGATACTATGCCGCATTTTCTTCCCACAGAGTGTGAAAGAGTTTCCATATTATAGGCATCTAAAGTAATGGCTATCGTTTTAAATTTTTCACTAAAAAACAAAACCTCTTTTTTACTTTTAGATGACACATCGTTTGCTATCAGCACTAATTTACTCTTTTTTTGAGAAAGCGCAGTTTTTACGGCGTCAAAGCCGTATGAGAGTTTTCCGCTTTTTGAGGCATACCCAAGCAGTGTTAAAATCTTGTCGTTCAAGAATTTTCACACTCCGTTTCAAGTCGTGAATAAATCTCTTTGCTTACAGCCATAGAAAAAGTATGCGCTAAGGCATTAATTTTTTCAGCTTTTTTTAAACATTCGCCGCATTTACAAATATATGCGCCTCGACCCGCAATTTTATTAGTTTTATCTATAACAATTTCACCGTCGGGCGTTTTTACAATGCGGTACAGCTCTGCTTTAGGCTTCATTTCGCGACAGCCAACACACATTCTAAGCGGTATCTTTTTTGTTGCCACTGTTCAAAACTCTCCTTTTAAGAATAATTATTCGCCAAAAAATCCACTTTCGGGATGAATATCTATCTTCCAGCCGGTAAGCTTTGCCGCAAGACGAACATTTTGACCCTTGTTACCAATTGCAAGGGACAACTGTGATTCGGGAACGCGAGCAACACATACCTTTGGATCCGCGCTTTGAATTTCTACCGATACAACCTTTGCGGGAGAAAGCGCCTCGCTTACAAAAGCAACGGGGTCTTCACTGTACTTAACAATGTCGATTTTTTCACCGGCTAATTCTTCAACAATTTTGTTTACACGAGCGCCGCGTTGACCAATACAAGCGCCAATGGCATCAATTTCTTCATTTGCAGACCATACAGCCATTTTGGTGCGTGCGCCTGCTTGACGAGAGATTGACTTAATTTCGATAGTGCCGTCAAATATTTCGGGAACCTCGGTTTCAAAAAGACGTTTTACAAGACCGGGATGTGTGCGTGAAATCATTACACGTGGACCACGCTCGGTTTCTTTTACGTCTACAACGTATACTTTAATATGATCGCCTTCGGTAAGTACCTCTTCGGGCACCTGTTCTGCTTTTGGAAGTACGGCTTCATTGGTGCCGATTTCTAAAATAGCATTTCCTGTTTTGGGGTCAATACGCTTAACCACAGCGCTAACAAGCTCGTGATTATGGCTTTGAAATTCTGCCAAAGCATGACCGCGTTCAGCCTCTTTTACGCCCTGACGGAAATTATTTTTAGAGTTTTGCGCAACAATACGGCCAAACTTTTTAGGATCAAGCTTAATATCAACAAAGCCGTCGTTAAGTGATTTAGCGTCGATTGCCATAGCGTCTTCACGGCTGATTTGTGTGTATGGATTTTCAACCTCGTCTACAATCTCTTTGCGCGCATAAACCAAGAAAATCTCGTTTTCTACGTCTATTGTACAGCTAACTATATCGTTGCCGCCGTAGTCTTTTCTTGCCGCAACGGTAATCGCCTCTGCAATTTTGTCGGCAATAAATTCGCAAGGAACACCCTTTTCTTGCTCCATAAGACGAAGAGCTTCAAAAAGCTCTTTATTATCTCTTTTTTCTTTTGCTGTCATTTTTACTCGTGCCATTTTGTAATTACCTCAATCCTTATTTAATTTTTAATATGCTTCAAATATATAAACCTTTGAAAAGCTTCCCTTTTCAAAGTATGTTTGTGTGTCATCAAGCCCCAGCGTTATGCCGCCGTCATAATTTTGCAGCACACCGGTAAATTCTTTTTTACCGTCTATCGCCCTAAAAAGCTTTACCGTAATCTCTTTACCCAAGGCATATTCAAAGTGGTGCTCACGGCACAACTCGCGGTCAATACCTGGTGAGCAAACCTCTAAATAATAAGAGCCATCAATTGGGTCGGCCTCGTCAATCACAGGGTCAATTGCGTGGGACACATCGGTACAATCGTTAATGTTAATGCCCTCGGGTTTGTCAATAAAAATACGCAGGTAGTGTGACGCGCCCTCTTTTACAAAGCGAACGTCCCACAGGCTTACGCCGCACGACTCGACCGTGGGTTTAACAAGGTCATACCCCTTATCTGCAGTACTTGCCATAAAACTCCTACCTTTCATAATAAAAGTGAGTGGGTTGCTTGCCCACTCACCTTTCTAAACATATTCACTATTGATATTATAACACAAAATAAAATAAAATCAAGTATTTTTTGATTTATAAAATTTAAAACACAAAACAAAAACTATTTTATCTTAAATACTCATCAACTAACTTGTTAGTATAATAATCGTACTGCTCGTCTAAAGCAGTACCTTTTGACTCGTCAAAAAAGTTTTCAGAAAAATATTTTTTTAAACTGAAGCGATTATAATTATAGTAAGCTTCTTTTTCGAGAAGCTTTAAATAATCGGCTTCTGTAATAGAATTTTTATCAAGCACCAATAAAATCGCATTATAATTTTTTCATAGTTTACATCCTTCAAATAATCATTTAAGCTCAAAAAGCTTTTTATTGTATATTAAAAGTAGATTATTCTTTTTCTCATTTGAAAAAACAAGGTAAAAGTCATCGTTAATTTGTGAGTAATTATATATACCTTGATTACTCATATTGTACATTTTACTCCATGTGTAATTATCGTTATTATAATAACCGGGATACAATTTATATTTGCCGCCATTGGCAAAGTAGAACATATAGTACGAACGACGACGACGGCCGTAATATTCACTTTCTTCCCTGATATCAACCAACCAATCCTCAACAATTACTAATTTTTTATTTGTAATTTTACGGCCAATCAAGGGCAAAAACAATATTGATATTCCAAACAAAATAACGAAAACACCAAACACACCAAAAAATCCAGCATATATTTTTAATTCGCCATACGTTGCGTTTTTCCACAACGCATTGGCAATTAGTGTGAAGGCAAACCCAAAAGTGACCAAAAACAAAGATGCTGCAATACTTGTTTCGTACTTTCTCTTAATATCATGTTTAATATTTTTAATTGTCAACGTCTCTTTAGGAATTTTATGCAAATAATCCTTCATTCCCAACACCTAACTCTTATATGCTTATAAACGTATCGCAATAAAAATTCCGCCGTTTATAAACCAAACAGAATTTGATTTTTGATAAATGCTTATTTTAATTTTTTCATATCATAATCATCTTAGCAACAATTATGTTTGATCTATTCTTATATCAATAGACTTGAATTTATGATCTTTGGCATAATCATATCCCGATGAGCGACGTATGTAGTCAAAGAAATTTTGGTTGGTATCATCACTCCACAAAGTATCATGAAGACGACGGTTTTCTTTATCGGGAGCAAACGTTAAACTAACACGAAGCTGATAATATTCGTCCTCACCGTCAGGGTATTGTCTTACTAAATCAAAATAAAACAAATCTTCGCCCTCAAAATCGTAAACCCCGTATTCAAGCAATAAAAGTTCCTCTTGTATAGGTGTTTTGCACATTTGCCGGAACACATCTATAATTTCATCGGTCGTATTGTCTTCCGAAATATTTTTCTTTAAAAACTCTAATAAATCCACTTGTTTCACCCCGTCGCTTAAATTGGTTTTATCGTTTTTTCCCATTTTCACAAACCGCAACAATTAGATTGATACAAAAGATGCTATCTCAAAACACAATGACAGTATTAAAAGCGGTATTCCAACAATATATGTTAGTCTTCGCTCATCTTTTTTATCTTTACCGGTATCTTTAGTTGAATAGTGCATTATAATCATAAAGCAAACAGGCACACACGCCGGCAGAAACAAAACGGTTGAAATACCGTTGCTTAAAACAAATCTTACTGCATCTATAACAACTAAATCTAAAAAAAGCGCACACCCACACAAAACAAATGCTTTTTTCGCGCTGTTTATTAACTCTTCTTTAAAAAACCTGCTCAGTAGTTTAACAACAGCAAAAACAAGCAACAGTCGCAAATAGGCATGTAAAATTGCGCCAATAACAACCGATTTTATAATTAAAGATAAAACACCCAATATAATCAAAAGTACTAAAGCAGATATAATTGTTATGGTAAAAGGTTTCTTTTTAAACATAATCGCTTATAACCTATTTCATTTAAGATTTTTAAGTTTTTCTGTGGCGGATTTTTTAATTTCTGTTTCTCCGCCAAAGCTTACACAATACTTATAATGCGTAATTGCCTTTTCTTTTTCTTGTAATTTTGCATAAACCTCACCCAGTTGGTAATGGACCACTAATTTGCCAAGGTTATCAAGCTTTGGAAACGGCCTTTCAAGCAACATAAGATTATATGCCTCTACGGTTTTGTAATCTTCCATAGCCTTGGCGCGATCACTTTTTAAAATAGCGTCAGCCAAGCCTGCACTCATAATATCAAGCTTTTCACTTTTAATATTGTTAAAAAGCGCCTCAGCCTCTTGTATTGTACCATAATCAAACAGCAAAGAGGTTTTTATAAGTTTTGCATAATTTTTCTTTTTATCGCTTGCAGCATTAATCATTTCATCGGCGGTTGCAAGTGCGTTTTCTTTATCGTTTAGCGAATCATATGCCGCTATAACAAGCTGTAAAACATCTATACTCGGTTTGTTTACAACAAGGTCGCCCGAATTTTTCACCGACTCATAATGCCTTATAAATTCAGAGGGCTTTAATTCGTTGCGCACAAGCTTGGTGCCAAGGTTTATCAGCTTTCCTTTGCCTTCAGCAAAGCGACCTAAAAAAATCATAAGCACACCAAGCAGATATGTAATTATTCCTAATATCAGTAAAAACTTTTCATAAATGCCCATACCGACAAAAACAAACCACGCAGCAATAGCAAGACTGCCTATCAAAAAATAACATGTTGTCATTATTACAATTTTTAAAATGCTTTTTTGGGTTAAAAACATACCTATTCCCCTTTTAAACCTGATAAGATGAATGATTTTTTATTTGCAATATTTATTTTAAATCAAACAGATAATCAACAAATTTAAGCATTTCTTTTTGTCCGTCTTCACTAATTGTGCAAATTAAATCAAGATCAGGACAATAAGCCCATAAATATGCAATTTCTTGACTTTGGTCCGATATTCCAACCATACCATAGTTTTTAGGAAAAACGGTATCTTCAAACACGGCTATTTTAAAATCAAACCCGTATGCCGAAAACTGTTTAACAGGCATTCTATAGTCGGTATCATCCAGTTGTGGCTTATCAAGATATGTATAAGCCGTTTCAAGACGTTCTTTTTCTTTAAGAAATTCTTCTTCGTTGTACTTAACGACTAATTGCATTGAATATTCGGGAAAAAACGACTCATATTTTTTAGAAAAATAATCTATATTTACATATTCACCAATATTGTCTAAATCGGGCATAAATGACTGTGCTTGATAATTTTTTATGTCGTTGCCGTAATTTTTAATATTATTATCGGTTTTTTCACACGAACAAAACGTTAATGTAGTTATTACCATCATAATTATAGTAATAATTCTTTTCATATCATCACCACCCAAATATACTGTTTTATAAAATTTAAAACAATTATGTTACAGCAAATATTCTCATTCTTTTTAAATGTATTATAGCATATAGACACCATAAGTTCAAGTATATAAAAAAGACAAGGTTGGCACCTTGTCTTTTAATCTTTTATCTACTTTAAATGTTGTTATTTTGTAAGCGCAAAGTACAAAATTACCGCTATACCAAGAATTATACGATAAACACCAAACGCTTTGAAATCGTGCTTTTGGATATATGATACAAGGAATTTGATTGCAAGAATTGATACAATAAAACTTACCGCACAACCAATAAGCATAATAATAATTTCTGTGCTTGTAAAGCTAAGTCCGTCAACAAAAAATTTAAGCAGCTTTATAGCGCTTGCGCCAAACATTGCGGGAATACCTAAAAAGAAGGAAAACTCTGCCGCAACGGTGCGTGACGTACCGAGTAGCGACGCGCCCAAAATGGTAGAACCGCTGCGCGAGGTTCCGGGCACTAAAGACAAGCACTGTATAAGACCAATATAAAGCGCGGTAAGATATGGCATTTTGTCAAGATCGGTATGCTTTTCACGCTTTTTTAAGCTCTCTACAACTATAAACAAAACACCGTATACAATTAGCGCCGCAGCCACTACAAACGCTCGCATATCACCTGTGAGCATTGCGTCAATTTGGTCGTCAAAGGCAAGGCCTATTATTGCCGCAGGTACGCTTGCAATAAGTATTTTTACCCAAAGCAAAATTTTGTCTACGTGAACGTAATTGTTACAAGCCTTTTTAAGTGCTACGGCCTTACCTTCTTCTTTAAAAAAGGGTTTTACGGTCGTTTTCTTTAAATGAAACGGCCATAGCTTATTCCAAAAGAGTATTACTACCGCCAAAATTGCGCCAAGCTGAATAACCACCAAAAAAATATCCATAAACTCGTCGCGAACGTTTAGCTTCATAAACTCGTCAACCAAAATCATATGACCTGTACTGCTTATGGGTAGCCATTCGGTAATACCCTCTACAATACCAAGGATTACGGTTTTTAATATTTCAAAAATATTGGGCATAAATTATGTACCTCATTAAATTGCAGGGCGCATTATACGCCCTGCAATATTTTTAATTATTTTTTGCCTACAAGTTCTTTATAAAGGCCAATATACGCGCCTGCCGATGCGCCCCAACTGTTGTTGCAATTCATACCGCGACGGCGGAGTATATCCCAACCCTTTTTATCGCTGTAGCCTGCAAGCGCACGCCAAACAGCCTCTTGCATTTCGTGGGCATTAAAGTTTTTAAAGGTAAAACCATTGCCCTCATTATCACCGCTGTCGGTAATAGTATCGTTAAGACCGCCGGTTTCACGAACAATAGGCACAGTACCGTAGCGTAATGCCACCATTTGAGCCAGGCCGCAAGGCTCGCTTTTACTTGGCATTAAGAATATATCGGCACCTGCATAAATACGATGAGCAAGCGTTGCGTCAAAGCCAATTTTAAGACCAACCTTTTCGGGATACTTTTTAGCCATTTCATCAAAAAAGTTTTCAAACTCGTATTCGCCCGAGCCCAATATCACAAACTGAACATCGGCTTGCAAAATCTCTTCAAAAACGTGCTTCACAAGGTCAAGACCCTTATGCTTTACAAGACGTGTAACAATACCGATAAGCGGCGTATCTGCCTTTTCGGGAAGTCCCATTTGTTTTTGAAGCTCTGATTTATTGTAAGCCTTTATATCCAAGCTTTTTTCGTCAAAGTTTTTAAATATCATTGGGTCGGTCTCGGGATTGTAAACGTCGTAATCGATACCGTTTACAATGCCTGTAAGCTTATAGGTAAACTGTTTTAAAATGTTGTCAAGGCCGTGCGAATAGTATGGCTCTAATATCTCGCGAGCATAGGTAGGCGATACGGTGGTAACCTTATCGGCGCACTGAATTGCGCCCTTCATAAGATTTACACAACCGTCATACTCTACAATGCTTTCACGACCGGGGGGAAGTCCCAACAAATCGCTATAAAGCTCCATACCGTATTTGCCCTGATACTGAATATTATGAATTGTAAACACCGATTTAATATCACTGTAAAACGGGTCAGCCTTGTAATACTCATTTAGGTATACCGGTGTCATAGCGGTTTGCCAGTCGTTACAATGTATGATATCAGGCTTAAACTTTACAAAAGGCAAAATTTCAAGCACAGCGCGTGAGAAAAATGCATAGCGCTCGGCATCATCATAGTGACCGTACAGCATATCACGTTTAAAGTAATATTCATTATCAAGCAGATAATAAATAACTCCGTCCATATGTGCTTCAAATATACCGCAGTATTGACGTCGCCAAGAAACAGGCACAGTAATACTGCCAACAAAGGTCATTTTTTCACGAAGCTCGGGCTTTATGGTACCATAAAGAGGCATAACCACACGACAGCCTACAAGTCTTTTACGAAGCGCTTTGGGCAACGCGCCCGAAACATCAGCAAGACCACCCGACATAGCAAAGGGTAATGCCTCGCTTGTTGCAAATAAAATTTTCATATATTTCTCCTAAAAATTATAACGTCTGGTTCTTTTCTATAAAGAATGCTTTTTCTTCGGTTCCCTTAACGGTCATATTTTCACTTACCACAGCATTTTTGTCAGATACAACCTGATCTATAACCGCATTTTGAGCAACCCTTACGCCCTGCATAAGAATACTGTTTTCTACAACCGCACCTTTTTCTACCTTTACGCCTCTAAAAAGCACAGAATTTTTAACAGTTCCTTCAATCACACAGCCTTCTGCCACCAAAGAGTTTGTAACACTTGACTGTGTACCGTAGCGTGTAGGCATATCGTCACGTGTTTTTGTATAGATTGGACGATCTACGTTAAACAAATCTTTACGAACTGCGCCGTCAAGTAATTCAAAATTTGCGCGGCGATAAGCCTTGGGACAGTCCATAATAGCGGCATAGCCCTTGTGCTCATAAGCCATTACTTTAAGGGTGTCAAGATTTGCAGAGATAAGGTCGTCGTTTATTGTGTCGCCACCCGTTTCATAAGAGTTTTTAACAATTTCGATAAGCTTATCGCGAGTGAAAACATAAACTCCCATACTGCGAATATCGTCGGCAGCTATTTTTTCGGGGAAGCCTGTAAGAACAACCCTACCCTCTTTGTTAATATCGAGCGCCATTGTGTTGTCGCCGTTGGTAATTTTAAGTCCCTTTCGGCAAACAACCGTAATGTCTGCATTAGAATCCTTATGTTGTTTTACAACCTCGTGAATATTTATGTTTGCAACTGTACGAGCATCATAAACCACAATATATTTTTCTTTACAGCAGGTCATAAAGTCCATAGCGCCGTAAAGTGCTTCAACGTGATTTTGGTAAAGGCGAACACGGCGAGCGTTAAATGGCGGTAATATACGAATACCGCCGCTTTTGCGGTCGAGATCCCAATGCATACCACTGCCAAGATGGTCCATAAGAGAACGGTATTTTTCACGGGTTATTATGCCAATGTTTGAAACGCCTGCATTTACAAGGTTAGACAAACAAAAATCTATAAGGCGATATCTGCCGCCGAATGGCACAGATGCAATAGAACGCTTTTGTGTAAGTTTTTCAATTGCTTCGTCATGGGCGTTTGCAAATACAATGCCTGCTACACTTGAAGAAATCATTATGCTTCCTCCTTTACGTCTTCGGTTATCATTTCTTTAGCGCCAATCTTGACGCCTTTGCCAATTTTAACGCCGCTACCAATTACCGTAATACCAAAATCGTCGGGTGATATTTCGGTTGGGTCTTTACCAACAACGGCATTTTCTTCTATTACTGCATCTTCTGCAACTATAGAATACTTAACCTTGGCACCTTTTTTAATTACTGCGCCCGGCATTACAAGTGAGTATTCTACGCTTGCGCCCTCCTCGACCGTTACGTTTTCGAAAAGTATTGAATAATCAAGCGCACCGTAAACCTCGCAACCGTCGGTTACAAGTGAGTGCTCTACCTTGGCGGTATTTGCAATATACTGTGGCGGAAGCGCTACCGTGCGTGAATAAATACGCCAATCTCGGTCAGAAAGATTAAGATCGATACGTGGATTAAGCAAATCAAGATTTGCCTCCCACAAAGAGTCAACTGTACCAACATCTTTCCAATAATCATTAAAGCGATAAACCATCATAAGCTCACCGGCATTTAACATAAGCGGTATAACGTTTTTACCAAAGTCATTGTCTGATTCGGGGTTAGCATTATCTTCGGTAAGATACTTTTTAAGCTTTTCCCAAGTAAATACATAAATACCCATCGAAGCCAATTGACTTTTTGGATTTTTTGGTTTTTCTTCAAACTCGTAAATGCTACCGTCTTCATTGGTGTTCATAATACCAAAACGTGATGCTTCTTCAAGAGAAACCTCTAAAACCGATATGGTACAGGCAGCGCCTGTAGTCTCGTGCTGTTCGATCATTTTAGAGTAGTCCATTTTGTAAATGTGGTCACCCGAAAGAATAAGCACATACTGTGGATTGTATCGCTCGATAAACTCGAGATTTTGGTAAATAGCGTTAGCCGTACCCTTGTACCAGTCGCCGCCCTTTTGACCTTGATATGGTGGCAAAATATGCACGCCTCCGTTTAAACGGTCAAGATCCCAAGGCTTACCTGAGCCCACGTAATCGTTAAGCTCAAGAGGCTTGTACTGAGTTAAAATACCAACTGTATCTATACCCGAATTGGTACAGTTTGAAAGCGGAAAGTCAATAATGCGATACTTGCCGCCATACGGTACTGCAGGTTTGGCGATTTTACCCGTAAGCACACCAAGTCGGCTACCCTGTCCGCCGGCAAGAAGCATTGCAACACATTTTTTCTTAATCACAAAAACATCTCCTTTTAATTTTGCCTTTATTTAGATTTATTTTTTAGAATTTTTTCTTTTTTTAGGTACTTTATAATACGTTACCGAAAGCGCAGGTATGTCAAGCGAGATTGAATTATCATATCCGTGCATGGCGATTTTATCGCTTGAGTATGTCTCGGCAACACCGCCTGTGCCACCGTACTTTTCATCCGAAGAGCTAAATAGCTTTTTATAACTGCCTGCCACCGGTACGCCTATACGGTAATCGTGACGGTCAACCGGCACAAAGTTGCAAACGCAAATAATTTCGTCTCCGGCGCGATTTATTCTTCTAAAAGATATTATACTTTGGGTGTAGTCGTCGTTAGATATCCAGCTAAAGCCTTCCCAACTGTAATCAATCTCCCAAAACTCACTGTTTTTAAGATAGAATTTGTTAAGGTCCTTAACATATTCATTCATCTGTCGGTGAGTATCATATTCAAGCAACTGCCATTCAAGCGGCTCGTCATATCGCCATTCGATAAACTGGGCAAACTCTTGACCCATAAACAAAAGCTTTTTACCGGGGTGCGCCATCATATATGCATAAAAAGCACGCAGATTATCAAATTTATCTTTATATTCGCCCGGCATTTTATTTATAAGCGAGCATTTACCGTGCACAACCTCGTCGTGCGATATTGGCAACACAAAATTTTCGCTGAATGCGTAAAAGAACGAGAATGTAAGACAGTCGTGATTGTGTTTTCTAAAGAATGGGTCAAGCGACATATAGCGAAGCATATCGTTCATCCAACCCATATTCCATTTAAAGTTAAAACCAAGACCGCCATCGCACGCAGGCTTTGTAACCATAGGCCACGCGGTAGATTCCTCGGCAATCATCATAACGTTGGGGTTCACACTAAACGCCGCTTCATTTACACGTCTCAACAGCTCTATCGCCTCTAAATGCTCGCGACCGCCATAGCTGTTTGGCAACCATTCGCCACCGTTTCTGCCGTAGTCAAGGTAAAGCATAGATGCTACCGCATCAACACGAAGACCGTCTATGTGATACTCTTTAAGCCAAAACACCGCGCTCGAAATAAGAAAGTTCATAACCTGAACCTTGCCGTAATCAAACACGCAGGTTCCCCACTCTTTATGTTCACCCTTACGGTCATCGGCATACTCGTAACACGGCGTGCCGTCAAAGCGGTAAAGACCGAACTCATCTTTAGGAAAATGTGCCGGCACCCAGTCAAGTATTACGCCTATTCCTGCCCTGTGCATTATATCAACAAACTTTTTAAAGTCAGTCGGTGTGCCAAAACGAGATGTTGGCGCAAAATAGCCCGTTACCTGATACCCCCACGAGCCTTCAAACGGGTGCTCGGTAAGCGGCATTAGCTCAATGTGGGTGTATCCCATCTTTTTTACATACTTAGAAATCTCTTTTGCGGCGGTTACATAATCGTAGGTATTGCCGTCAGCAAAACGCTTCCACGAGCCTAAATGCACCTCGTAAATATTTACGGGCGAATTCAGTATATCTTTTTTGTTTTGACCGTCAATCCAATCACCGTCGCCCCAGGTGTAACCGTCATCGGCATAAAGCTTTGACGCGTTTGCAGGCGCCGTTTCAAAATGTCGAGCATAAGGGTCGCTTTTAAGCGTTATCTTACCGTTTGGCGAAGTTATCGCATATTTATAGGCTTCATAATTTTTAATCCCCTTAATCTGCGTTTCCCAAACACCGTCGGCAATACGCATCATCGGATTAGCCGATGTGTCCCAATCGTTAAAATTGCCTACAACACTAACAGCCTGCGCCGCAGGAGCCCACACACGAAAGGTAGCCGTGTCACCTATCAAAAACGAGCCTAAATATTCATAAGCGTTATTCGTTATTTGTTGGTTAAACGCATTATCAAAATTACTCATTTTTACATCCTTTCTTTAAAAGCATACATTTTCACGCGTCTATTATATCAAAACAAACTTAAATTTTCAATAGTTTTTGTTAAAAAATAGGAAATAATTTTATTGCCATTTCTTGTTTTTTGTGCAAATTATACAAAATTTTACCAGTTTTCTACACGCAGAAATTTCTCAGTTGAACTTTTTTGTCTTTTCTTGCAGATATATCGGTGGTTCGGTGCTAACCAAAACGGTTTCGGTTCCTATCACTTTAATATCGTTCCACGGAATTACTATATCGTCCTCTTTGCCAAAAAAACCAAAAAGCTTGTATCGTCCAAAAATTATAATCGAGGTAAGCATACCGTTTGCGGTATCGAGCTCCACATCAGAAACAAAGCCCAATACGCAACCATCTTTTACACAAACCACCTGTTTGTTTTTAAGTTCATCAATTCTACAAAGCATATTATCACCTTTATATTTTATATGTGTTAACTAAATATAAAATTACTTGACTAAATCATTTTAAGTTGATATAATGTTTTAGCAAAATATAATTGCTGGTGTGGCGCAGCCGGTAGCGCAACTGATTCGTAATCAGTAGGTCGACAGTTCAAATCTGTTCACCAGCTCCAAAAATCCCGTTCACGTAAGTGGGCGGGATTTTTACTTATTACCTTTTCACTCTTCACTTTTCACTAAAAAATATGTGAACGGGATTTTTGGGAAGTAGGTAGTTATATTGAATAGTGAAGAAGTATTGCGGCTTTGCCGCTTTTATGCTATAATACACTTAAAGGTCGGTGATAATTATGAAAAAAGTCAATGTTTTATGGTTGATAGCTTCAATTTGTTGGTTTTTTTGGACACTTATAAATGTTTTTGAGTTATTAACGGATGTTCCTTTTATAATAAGCGTTTGTGGTACAATTTTTATATTTGCTGCTGTTGTGGTACATCTAGTGATTTTAATTAAAAGCATTAGAGATAAGAAAAAATAGCAATATAAAGTTGAAATAAAAAAATCAGGTTTTTAGACCGGTTCCATTTTGAGTGTCGGTCCCAGAAAAAACTCCTTGAGAAATCTCAAGGAGTTTTTTTCAGTTATATTCGCCTTTTGGCAAGTGATATTGCCATTCGGGCAGTTAAGAAGCTAATATAATATCACCCTGTGCGAATCACGGAATATCACTAATACCTTGTCTCTTCACCGCTTTTATGCTATAATACACCAAAGCATGTACACACAAATTCTTTGCTTTTATGCGAAAGGGAATTTTAATTATGTATAAATATGACTTGCACATTCATACGGCTGAATGTGATAAATACGCGTGGGTCGGCTCAGCGGAAATTGTAAGGCGTTATAAAGACACAGGTTATGACGGACTTGTTATTACCGACCATTATGAAAGCAGGATGCTCGATTGGTTCAAGGACGAAATCGGTACAAATGATAAAGAAAAAATTATTAACCGATATCTGCGCGGATATTATTCTGCACGAAACGAGGCTGAAAAAATAGGCTTTACTGTTCTTTGTGGCGCAGAGGTGCGCTTTGAAGGTAATATAAATGATTATCTTATCTACGGTCTTGAAGAGCAGGATTTTTATAGCCTACCCCTTTTAAACAAACTGCAAAACATTGAGGAACTATCAGCCGTACTACCCCAAAATGCCATAATTGTGCAGGCACATCCCTTTAGAAACGGTATGACTGTATGTTCTTCAAATAATATTTTCGGTATAGAAGGATATAACGGCTGTACCGAAAAATTCCGTAACGAAATGGCAAAAATGTTTGCAAGTCATTACAAAAAAGCGATTACTTCCGGTTCGGATTTTCACGAGATTTCAAAGCTTGCTAAGGGCGGTATAGAAACACACAAAAAAATCAATTCTCCTATTGATTTAGTTAATATACTAAAAAGCGGTGATTATAAAATAATTGAAAGCTATTAGACTGAAAATAAAAATTATTTTTGTCAATACTAAAATTGGACTCGATATATTGTTGAATTATGTCAAAAAATATGATAAAATGTTTTTATTAAAACTTAGACCGATGGGAGTCTAACTAAATGATAGAAATTAAAACATATAGCGGTCATATCCGCAACTGGAAATTGCTTTGTAAAGAGCTTGATATTGATAATTCTCTTTCCCGTGCAGAGCGCGAGGAGGCTATAATTATCGCCGCATATAAAAAATGGGGCGGCGATATGGCAAATCACATCTACGGTATGTTTAGCTTTGCCTTATACGACACCGATACCGATACCCTGTTTTGTCTGCGTGACCAGTTTGGCACTAGGCCGTTTTATTATTACGTTACCAATGATGGCAAGCTGCTTTACGGCACCACCATACGTGAAATTATGGACGGGGACGGTTTTATAAAAGAGCTTAATCAAAAAATGCTTCAAATATATCTAACCATGACCTACACCACAGGTGAGGAAACCTTTTTTGAGGGTGTTAAAAAGTTGTTGCCGGGGCGTTTTATGACCTTTAAAAACGGTGAAATTAAAATCACCCGCTATTTCCGCCCTACCTTTGAACCCGATAACTCAAAAACCCTTGACGAATGGGCAGACAAAATTCACTCTACCCTTGGTGAAGTTATGCGCGAGGTTAAAACCGATGATGAATACGTTGAGTCATTTCTTTCGGGCGGTGTGGATTCTTCTTACGTTTTGGCGGTGTCAGATGCGCCTGCAGCTAATAGCTGCGGCTATGACGACAGCCGACTTGACGAATCGGGGCTCGCGCGTGAAACTGCCGATATTTTGGGCCGTAAATTCAATCGCTGCCTTATAACCCCCGAACAGTATTTTAATATCGTGCCCTACGTTATGTATAATATGGAGCAGCCTTTGGGTGATGCATCGGCTGTGGCGTTTGCCTTGGGTTGCATTGCAACCGTCAAGGGAACAGGTATTTGCTATTCAGGCGAAGGCGCCGACGAATTTTTTGGCGGATACAATATGTACCGCAACGCCGCAAAGTATGGCGATAATCTTAAAACCTTTTACGTTGGCAACACCAACATTATGAAGGAAGACGAAAAACGCAAAATTCTTAAAAAATATTACGAAAACTTTGAGCCGATTGACTTGGTACGCGATATTTACGAGGGAAACGAAGGTCTTGACCCGTTATCTAAAATGTCGGATGTAGATATACAGGTTTGGCTTGAGGGCGATATTTACCTAAACGTTGATAAAATGAGCCGCGCCGCAGGGCTTGAAGTGCGTATGCCGCTTACCGATATGCGTATTTTCGATATAGCGCGCCGTATGCCATCTTGCTACAAGGTAAATGACGAGCAAAACAAGATAGCTCTTCGCACAGCCGCCGCAAAGGTATTGCCACAGGAGATTGCCTTCCGTAAAAAACTCGGCTTTGTGGTGCCGATACGTATGTGGATAGCAGACGAGCGATATAACAGCGACGTAATTCGCCTTTTTAACAGCGATATTGCGGACAAGTTCTTTAACCGCGACGAGATAAACAAAATATTTAACGATTACTTAAACGTTGACTCTGACAACTGGCGCAAGGTATGGACAATCTACACCTTCCTTGTATGGTATGAGGAGTATTTTGTGAAAAGATAGCGAGGTTTTATTGTGAATCGAATTAAAATATTATTTGTAGTTTTGTTAATCTCTGTCCTTTTGTGTGCTTGCACAACCAACAGTACTTTATCTAACACAAGCATTGAAAACTCTTCTACATTAACTGACGGCGTAGACAATACCTTAGAATCTTTTATTAAATCAAAAGAGTATTTAAATTATACCAAATTATTTATAGAGCAACACCCCGACGCCGCATTTTCGTATTGTATAACCGATTTAAATGCCGACAGCACTAACGAATTATTGCTTTTTGCAAACGACGTCGATCAATTTGGTAATACGTGGTTATTCACCATCTACAACGATACGGTAACACCCGTTTTTGAACATTACGGTTTTGGTAAATTTAAATATTCTCCCAAAGAAAATGCCGTTATTATTCCGCCAAAGTTTCGACCGTTTAAAGGTGCATCACAATATTCGTTTTACGTACTTAACAAAAAAGAATTTACACAAAAATTTTCTGTAGGAGAAATAAATGTAGACAGATATCTTTATTGGGATAGTAAAAGCACAAAAGATATCACAAAAGATGAGTTATCAACTTATATTGCAGATGCCGTGAATTTTGAATGGATAAAAATAGATAAATAATGCAAGCACCCAAACCGCAATTGGTTTGGGTGCTTTGTTTTTTCATCATTGCGAGCCGGAGGCGCGGCAATCCGTTTTCTTTTGGAAATTCCGGATTGCTTCGTCACTAACGTTTCTCGCAACGACATATATTTTTAAGACTTTATTAAATATTCTTTAATCATCTTGCCCATACTTTTAGCAAATGATATAATAACCATGGTGATTATATGAAAACTATTTTAAAAATAATTGTTGCCGTTATTGGCGCAGTTATTGCATTAAACGGTGCGGCACTGTTTTTTGTATCAAACGTAAACCTTGGCTGCTTTTTAAGCATTGGCTTGGGTGCTGTAATTATTTTTGTTGCAGTATTCTTTAATAAAATTGCCAAATGGCTTAAAATATTGTTGCTGTCGGGCATCGGTGTGGCGGTTGTTTTATCATCGGTTTTAATTGCGGGCGGCAAAAACGATACCGTTACCTACAGCGAAGATGCCGTTATAGTTTTAGGCGCGGCGGTGCACGGCAAAACGCCAAGCCTTACATTGAAAAGGCGACTTGACAAAGCGGTAGAATATCACACGCAAAACCCCGATGCAGTAATTGTAGTAAGCGGAGGTCAGGGTGCGCAGGAAGATATATCCGAAGCCGAGGCTATGAAAACATACCTGATAGAAAATGGTGTAGCGAGTGATAAGATCATAAAAGAAGATAAATCGACCAGCACAAGTGAAAATTTTAGATTTTCTAAAGAAATTTTGGACAAGCAGTTGTCGGGCGATTACTCCGTTGCGTTTATTACAAACGAATACCATATATCGCGCGCTTCACTTTGTGCCAAACGCGCAGGTCTTGAAAACACAACTCATCTACACTCAAACACAACCCTTTCTTATCTAATATCCGGAACGCTTCGCGAATGTTTGGCTGTAGTAAAATACATTATATTCAAATAACAAAATTCTCCCTTCTTGTAAGGGAGAATTTTTTAATACTTTCTTATTTCAAGACTATCGTCATCGGTGCCTTTTTCTATTTTGCGAATGACAATATAGTAGCTGTAATCGGGATTCACCTTTACCTCTACCCTGTCACCCACTCGCTTACCCATTATGGCGCTGCCGAGCGGTGACTCTTTGCTTATGATACTTTGAAACGGGTCACGTCGAAGAGACGTTGCAATACGCACCGTTTCTTCCTCGGCATCTTCTTCTACATAATAGGTCACAGTATCAAATAAACCTACTACGTCGTCGGCACTTTCGGTATCAATAATAATTGCAGTCTTAATCATATTTCGCAAATATCTTATACGGCTCTCGTTTTTGCCGCGCTCTCGTTTTGCGGCGTGGTACTCAAAATTTTCGGACAAGTCGCCAAAGCTACGGGTAAATTTTACCTCTTCAAGTATTTTGGGTCGCAAAACGCCTATGCGGTAATCAAGCTCATCCTGCATCTTTTTTATATCTACTTTTGTAAGTTCGTCATACATTTAATATCACCTATCTTTAAAAACAGTATAACATTATAACGCTTTAATTTCAAGCCGATTGCCGTTTTTGCATTTTGCGCCAATTTATAAAACCGTATAAATCATTAACCAAAAAAGCCACAAAACACACTACAACCGATATATAAGCCTTGTCTCTAAAAGACGCTAACACCCACAGCACAATTAAAACCACGTCGTTCATAGCGTATACAAGCGCGTAATACGGACTGCGTCTAAAGGTTAGATATGCCGCTACAAAGCTGGTTGTAACAGATAGTGTACTCGGCAACAGGTTTGCGGTGCCCCACGTTTTTAAAATAAAATAAAAAATAACTGTAACAGCTACCGCTAAACCAAGCATAAACACCGTTTCAATTTTACTGATCTTATTTACCGCAACCTCTGATTTGTTATTTTTATACGGGTTTTTTAGCCAAGATATCAACGCAAATATTGCCATTGGCACAGTCATACCAAGATAGGTGATCATCTCACCAAAATAGGCAAAAGAATAAGAGATAACGCCATAAAGCGCACCAAATATTATCATTAAAACCTGACCTATAGGATTGCCCTTTGCGCAGTATATAAGAGAGGTTGCACCTACAAGTGACGCTACTAAGGTCAAATATCCGTCACCGCCAAACGCAAAAAACGATATTATTATAAACAAAAGTGACGACATCCATAACGCCCACTCAACGTTTGAAAAATATTTAAAGTGAATTTTCATAATTTACTCCTTAAAAAAGCATCCGCCTGTACATCTTCAAAGACCTAACGATGTACAAACGAATGCTGTGCATTCACTACCCGGTGGCAGTAATTATTGTGTTTTTGTATAGTATATCACATTTTTTTAAAATTTCAATCCTTTTAATTATAAATTAATAATTTGTACTAATAAAATAGGCTATAGCCGACCGTTCTTTTCAAGTCTCTCCAACATAATGTCATAAATAAAAAAACACACCCAAAAGGATACGTTTTTTATCTGCGAAAGAGCGACAAAACGGTGTATAAGTGGGGGGTAAGAACCACCAAAAGTATTGTAGCTGCACTGTTCGATAAATTGGAATTTATCAAATACTGATGATCTCTCTTATTTTTTGAGCATAATCGTTGCCGTGGTTTATGGAAAATTCGCCGTGATACAATTTTGGCAAAACTTGTAGTGTACTTTTTGGCAAGGCGTTGTGAATATCCACGGCTGATTTTCTTATAGAACTATTTTCCT
>JAZSKN010000072.1:0-10364 GCA_045534895.1 Acutalibacteraceae bacterium | reverse complement strand
TCTTCACTATTACCTCTTACCTATTACTTTATATAAAAATCCCCCGAGTATTCTCGGGGGATTTTTATATATTAAAGGGGTTTATTAATCGGTAATTTTGAAGATAGTAAAATACTACCGCCGATAAAGCAGGATATCCTTACGCTTACCCCTGCTTTATTTTATGCTCGCCTTACGCAATTGGTGACTTGCGAATAAACAGCACACCCAAAGTGTTAGCACCGCAGTGTGAAGACACAGTGCATCCGGCTCTTGTAAGCAATACCTCTTTAAAAATACCCTTTGATTTAACCTGCTCGTAAACAGCGTCAACTATTTCGGGGTCACAGCCTGCGTGGGTAACAAACACACGTGTTGTATCAATATCCTCTATGTTTTGAAGACGCTCTTCAACGTATTCGGTAAGCACACGACCGTAAACACCGCGATATTTTTTGCCAACACCCATACTACCGTCTTTTACCTCTATACAAGGCTTAAGCTTTAAAAGGTTTGCACCCATCATAGCAAGGGCCGAGCATCTGCCACCCTTGTGCAAATACTCAAGACTGTCAATAACAAAAGATGCATCAACGCAAGGCCTTAATTTTTCAATTTCTGCCACTATATCCTCTGCCTGCATACCGCTTTGAGCCATTTCAGCCGCGGCAACAACCAAAAGACCGCTACCTGTTGAAAGATTTTGAGCATCTATTACATACACATTGTCAAATTCCTCTGCTGCCATACAGGTGTTGCTGTAGGTTGATGACATTGTAGAACTGATTGTAAAATGAATTACTGCATCGCCGTCTTTAGTAAGGTCGGTAAAATAGTCAATACCCTCACCCACGTTAGTAGCTGTCGTTTTGGGCAGTTCCCCTGTTTTAGCGTGATGCGCATAAATATCATCAGGAGTAATATCTACACCGTCGCGATAAACATTAGTGCCCAGCGTAACACCAAGAGGTATAATTTTAATGCCGTATTTTTCTTTTAATTCTGCACTTAAGTCACATGTGCTGTCACTTGAAATAATTATTTTAGACATACGTTTCATCCCCCAATAAACTTAAATTACCCACTTATTATAACACCATTTTTAAAATAAAACAATAAATTATTTGTAAACAATGCAATATTCATATTCGCTCAAGGTGATTTTTTCTTGACTAATTGCCTTGCCAAAGGTATTTTTAAAGTCCTTAAATTCTTGCGGCAAATCAATATTTACCTCATCTTTACCGCGGTTAACGGCAATAAAAGCTTTGCCGTTTTGGTCTTCACGTGTAAACGCTATGGCGCTATCACTTGCAAAAACTGTATAAAAATTGCCGATAGCAAATGCCTTGCATTTTTTTCGTAATTGTCCAAGATTTTTATAAAACTGTAAAAGCTCTTTATTTTCACTACCCCAAGGATAAGTAGCACGGCAAAATGGATCTCCGTAGCCCTGCGCGCCCGCTTCATCACCATAATACAACGATGGCACGCCGGGTAAAGTATACTGAATAACAGCCGCCGCTTTAAGTCGCTTTATACCAACAGAATACTCATAATCCGAAAGGCTTTGCAACGATTGCCAATCGCGGTCGCCAATATAATCATCCGATTTACCAAGCATTGTTAAAATACGCGCAGTATCGTGAGTACCAAGATGATTCATAAGAGTATCTACCGAGCATTTAGGATAATTTTCAAGCACAGTGTGCACCGTTTCTGAAAGCGCCTCGCCCCCGCCGTGCTTTATAAACTCTATTATTGCAATGGCAAAAGGATAGTTCATAACGCTGTCAAGCTGTGAGCCACGCAAAAACTTGCGGCGCGCGCCATAGCTTATTTTATTACTTGCGTCCTCCCACACTTCGCCCAAAATATATGCATCGGGATTTTCTTGCTTTACAGCCACACGTAATTTATTTAAAAAATTATCGGGCAATTCATCGGCAACGTCGAGTCGCCACCCTCCGATACCAAGTCGCAAATACTTGCGCAAAATGCCGTTTTCGCCTGTAATATAGTCGGTAAAGCTATCGTTATCCTCATTAGTTTCGGGCAAGGTTTTAACACCCCACCAAGCATCATAACCGTTTGGATAATCGTAAAACTTAAACCACTGACGATACTTTGAATTATAATCGCGATATGCGCCGCCTTCACCATAGCGACCTGTGCGGTTAAAATAGATGCTATCGTCACCCGTATGCGAAAAAACGCCGTCAAGAATTACTCTTATTCCGTACTTTTTGGCATTTTTACAAAGGCTTATAAGGTTGGTTTCGTCGCCCAAAAGCATATCTATTTTTTCGTAATTTGCCGTGTTGTAGCGGTGGTTTGAATGAGCCTCAAAAATCGGATTTAAATAAATACAGGTAACGCCCAAATCTTTAAGATATGGTAATTTTTGCTCTATGCCGGCAAGGTCACCTCCGTAGTAATCGTTACCCAAAGAACACAGTCCGTTATTTTGACGATATTCCGGTATTCTGTTCCAATCGTCACATATAAAACGGTCTTGTGGAACGTTTGATTTTTCACTTCCCGAATTATAAAAACGATCGGGAAAAATTTGGTAAATAAGACCGCCCTTTAACCAATCGGGTGTGGTAAAATTTTTATCATAAACTGTAAGCTGAAAAAACTGTCCCTCTGTTTGCGATACTACACCACGCCCACACTCACTTTTTATTACAAAAAACTGACCGTGCGCGCTATTATAACGAAAATCGTACCAGTAAAGACCCTCAGGTTTTATAATTTCACAATCAAAAAACTGATAATCACCAAGCCATTCGCTTGTAGGTGTCATCTGTATTTCTGAAAGTGAATTATCGCTATCATCCATTATGCGTAAAAACACTTCATACACACAAGCATCTTTATGCAAGAGTAGCCGTAGCCGCAAACTTTCATTTGCGGGTACGGCTCCAAGATGAGAACGATATAAACTGTTTCGTGAATCATACGGATAGCAATTCACCATTTATCATCCTTAAAAAATTACTTAACTTTGTCAAGTCCCCAAATATTTTTAGCATAATCGTTTATTGAACGGTCGGCAGCAAATATGCCCGATTTAGCAATATTTGTAAGTGACATTTTATTCCAAATTTCAGGCTTGGCATAAAGCTCCATAGCCTTTTTGTGCGCTTCACAATAATCGGCAAAATCTGCAAGCGCCATATAATGATCGACGTTTTTAAGTGTATTGTAAATATTGTCAAACTGCTTACCGTCAATACCACGGCCTATAAAGTCAAGTGCATTACGCAAATCAGTATTATTGTTGTAATACTGCACTGGGTTATAGCCCGTTTTTTGAATTTTTAATACCTCGGGTGTCTGCATACCAAAGATAATAATGTTGTCATCGCCTACAGCCGAATGAATTTCAACGTTGGCGCCGTCTTCGGTACCCAGAGTAACTGCACCGTTCATCATAAACTTCATATTACCAGTGCCGGAAGCCTCGGTAGAAGCAAGCGAAATCTGCTCGCTTATTTCGGCAGCAGGAATCATAAGCTCGGCCAAGGTTACGCGATAGTCCTCGAGGAATAATACCTTTAACTTATCATTAACTGCACGGTCATTGTTGATAACAACCGACAACTTATAAATCATTTGAATTATCTCTTTAGCAAACAGATATCCCGGCGCCGCTTTTGCGCCAAAGATATAGGTCTTTGGTGTAAACGGTGCGTTAGGATTATTTTTAAGATAAAGATAATCACTAATAATATGCAATGCGTTCATATGCTGACGCTTGTATTCGTGCAAGCGCTTAACCTGCATATCAACTACGCTATCGGGGTCAATTGAAACACCAATATGCTGTTTTACATAGTTTGCAAGACGCACCTTGTTGCCGTGTTTAATTTCGGCAAGGCGTTTAAGAACAGTCTTGTCATCGGCAAAAGCCATAAGCTTTTCGAGATTAGACGCATCCTTAATAAATCCATCACCAATAAGCTCGGTTATAAGCGCAGTAAGCTCGGGGTTTGCCTGACACAACCATCTGCGGTGCGCAATACCGTTTGTAACGTTTGTAAATTTGCTTGGTGTCATATTATAGTAATCATTAAAAAGTTCGTTCTTAATAATATCACTGTGAAGCTTTGAAACACCGTTAACCGTGTGAGAAGCCGCAACACAAAGATTTGCCATACGAACTACACCGCCCGAAATAATTGCGGTACGTTCAGCAAGAGCAAAGTCGCCTGTTTTGTATATAACCTCTTCGCGATATCTGCGGTCAATTTCTTGCACGATTTGGTAAATACGTGGCATTCTGTCTTTAAAAAGACTTTCTTGCCAGCACTCAAGTGCTTCTGACATAATGGTGTGGTTGGTGTAAGCCACTGTACGTGTAACCAAATCCCAAGCCTTTTCCCAAGAGTAGCCGCATTCGTCAAGCAAAAGACGCATAAGCTCTGGGATGGCGAGTGTTGGGTGGGTATCATTAATATGAATGGCAACCTTATCGGGCAGGTTTTCAAGAGTGTCATATCGGCGTATATGGCGGTTAAGAATATCTTGAATTGATGCCGATACCAAGAAATACTGCTGACGAAGACGAAGCGATTTACCCTCGGGATGTTTGTCTTCGGGGTAAAGAATTTTTGAAATAGCCTCGGCCGATGCGCGTTGCTCTATAGCGCGAACATAATCACCCTGACTAAACGCCGACATATCAAAGTCCTGACATTCTGCACTCCAAAGGCGCAATACATTTACGGTTTTACCATCTTTACCCGCGCACTTAAGGTCATAGGGCATAGCGCGAACGTTTAGATAATCTTTATGCTCAACGTGGTGATAATTGTTGTCCCACCATTCGTCAATATATCCGTCAAAGTGAACATCTACTGCAGAGTGTGGACGTGGCTCAAGCCATACCTCACCGCCCGGTAGCCAAAAATCAGGCATTTCGGTCTGCCAACCGTCAACCAACTTTTGACGAAAGATACCAAGCTCATATTTAATGCAGTAGCCCATTGCCGAATAACTGCTGCTTGAAAGACCGTCAAGGAAACAAGCGGCAAGACGACCCAAGCCGCCATTGCCAAGACCTGCGTCAGGCTCTAACTCAAATAAATTATCAAGGTTTACCTTGTAACTTTTAAGTGCCTTGCGCATAGTTTCTGTAAGGTCAAGATTGTAAAGGTTGTTTTTAAGTGAGCGACCCATTAAAAATTCCATACTTAAATAGTAAACAGTTTTGCTCTCTTGCTCATCAACCGCCTTTTTAAACTGTGCCTTACGCTCGCTCATAATATCTAAAAGTACAAGCACGGTAGCCTTATAAAAAATGTCATCCGACGCTTGTTCAGGTGTTACGCCAAAGTTGTGAGAAAGCTTTTTTTCTAACATTTCTTTAAGCGCTGTAATTGTGTATTTTGTCATAAAAACATCTCCATTATATTAAAGAAATACTTTTTGTTTATTATTTGCTTTATTATAATACAATATTCTCAAACATTTTTCAAGTGGTACTAAAAACAATTATCGTGCCGTTTTTTGTATAATTTACACAAAAAGTTTTAAATTTTAATCGTTTTTAATTTTTATTTTATGCATTATTGCTATAATTTTGCATATTTTTGACCGTAATAAAAATTTTCATATTAAATTATATTAACTTTTTTGTTGAATATTAACGTAAAAATGTGGTATTATTTTAAAAAAATAATAAGGTTGAAACAAATGGTTTTTAAAAAAATAGAGATTTCTGACAAAAAAGTAATTGAACCTTTTTTAAAAAGTTGTGACGAGCTTACGTGTGAAATAAGCTTTGTAAATTTGTTAATTTGGCAACCGCTTTACAATAACTGCTACTGTATAAAGGATAACACGCTTTTTCTTAAGTCGTATGATGATAACATTGTTACCTATTCGCTTCCGATAGGCGACGTGGCACACGGTATGCAAAAGATTATTGAGCATTGCGGCAGCATACTACCTGATATTTGGGCGCAAGAGGGCGAACGCTTTGTAAAATTTAAAGAGCTTTACGGCGGGTTTTACGATATTTATGAAAGTCGAAACGAATTTGACTATATTTACAATTCTGTCGACCTTATAACCCTTGCGGGCAAAAAGTATCACTCTAAACGCAATCATATTTCAAGCTTTTCAAAGCAGTTCGATTGGCGATATGAAGATATAACCGACAGTAATCTTGACGCCGTTAAGCAGTGTGCAAAAGAATGGTACGCGCAAAACGCCGAATATATGGACGACGAGCTTAAAACCGAAAAAAACGGCGTAGATTTAATACTTGACAATATGAAACCTCTTGATATAACGGGTGGCGCAATATTTGTTGGTGACCGTGTTGTTGCCTTTACCTTGGGTTCGGCTATAAACGATAATATTTACAACATTCATACCGAAAAGGCGTTATCGGGGTTTGATACGGCTTACGCCGTTATTAACCGTGAATTTGCCGCAAAAAACTTACAAAACTATAAATATATTAACCGTGAAGATGATTTGGGAATCGAGGGGCTTAGAAAATCTAAACTTTCATACAAGCCACAAATTATTTTACCTAAATACATCTGCACCAAAAAGGAAAATTTATGACAAAGCAAGAGCAATGCCGACAGTTATATAACGCCGCTTTTGGCGCCGATAAACAGTTTGACGATATGCTGTTTGACCTATTTTTTAAAAATGTAGAGCTTTTAGACGTGGACGGCACGGTTGCCGCTATGTATTTTAAAATTCCCTGTGTTTTAAATCATAACGGCAAACGCACAAGAGCGTACTATATATACGCTGTAACCACGCACAGCGATTTTCGCCACCGCGGTCTTATGAGCAGACTGTTTAACGAAACGCAACGTGAAGATGCGTTCTATTTTTTAAAGCCGTCAAGCGAGGGTGTTATTCCCTTTTATACGCAAGCGGGCTTTAAGCAAATAACGGGCACCCGTGAGGCTTGCGATGCCGTAATTGAGGTAGACGACAATTTTAAAAAATTATCGCTTCTTTGCGACAAGCCGCAAGGCACCTACCCTATTATGATTAAAGGCAAACCCAATAATATTAATCTATTAACCTTTGAATATACACTTGAGTAAGGAGAATTATTATGGCTAAAAAAACCTACATTATTTGCAATGCCCATCTTGATCCCATCTGGCAATGGGAATGGGAGGAAGGCGCCGCCGAAGCGCTTTCGACCTTTCGTATAGCGGCAGATTTTTGCGAGCAGTACGAGGATTATATCTTTTGCCATAATGAAGTTTTGCTTTATGATTGGATAGAGCAATTTGATCCACCGCTTTTTGCCCGAATTCAAGACCTTGTACACAAAGGCAAATGGCATATTATGGGCGGTTGGCACGTACAGCCCGACTGCAATATGCCCTCGGGTGAAAGCTTTGTTCGCCAAATGCTTAACGGTAGAAAATACTTTTTAGAAAAGTTTAACAAGGCGCCCCACGTTGCAATTAACTTTGACTCTTTTGGTCATAGCCGCGGTCTTGTTCAAATTATGGCAAAAAGCGGCTATAAGGGCTACGTACATATGCGCCCACAACCACAGCACCTAACCATGCCCGCAAACGACTACACCTGGGTAGGCTATGACGGATCAACAATAGTTGGTATGCGCCCACACGGTTGGTACAGCACGCCAAAGGGTCACGCGGCAGAATACATAAACGCAACCGTTAACGTTTGCCCAGACGATGATATAAATATGCGACTTTGGGGTATTGGTAACCACGGCGGCGGCCCATCTAAAAAAGACCTTGATGACCTTGTTGTTTTAAAGCAAGAGCTAAAAGAAAAGGGCGTTGACCTTATACACTCTACGCCCGAGGATTATCTCGCCGCTACAATAAAACGCCACGATTTGCCCGAGGTGCACCACAGCCTGTGGTGTTGGGCGGTTGGCTGTTACACGTCGCAGGTGCGTGTAAAGCAAAAGCACCGCGCCGCCGAAAACATATATTATCTTACCGAAATTATGTGCTCGCACGCGGCAAACGAAGGTCTTATGGAATACCCCGTTAAAGAGCTTTCTGACGCTATGTACGACATTATGACGGTAGAGTTTCACGACGTTTTACCCGGTTCTTCTATTCAGCCTGCCGAAGAGATGGGCATTAGAATGATGGACCATGCCATCGAGATTTTAACCCGTCTTAAAGCAAAGGCGTTTTTTGCTCTTGCCGCAGGTCAAAAAAAGGCCGACAGCGACAAGATACCCATTTGTGTTTACAACCCATATCCTTACCCTCTTACCGAGGATATTGTTTGCGAATTTAACCTTTGGGATCAGGATCGCAACCTTTACTTTATGAAGCCCGTAATTTACGACAAAAACGGCAGTATTGTTCCCTCTCAATGCGAAAAAGAATATAGCACTATTCCTATCAACTGGCGCAAACGCGTTGTGTTTAGGGCAACCCTTGCTCCTATGACGCTTAACCGCTTTGACTGCGCTTTTGAAACGCTCCCTAAGCGCCCCGCGCTTAACGCCACAGAGCAAAACGGATATTTTGTGCTTAACCGTGGCGGTACAACCGTTAAAATTAACACCGCTACCGGTCTTGTTGACGAGTATCTTAAAGACGGTAAAAACTACGTACAAAGCGGCGCATTCTCGCTTGAAGTGTTTAACGACGACTTTGACCCGTGGGGTATGAATGTTACCGCCTTTAAAGAAAAGCTTGGCGAATTTAGTCTTTTAAGCCCTAAATCGGCACAAGAATTTTTGTATCTTGAAAACGAAATTCCGTCGGTACATATTATAGAAGACGGCGACGTGCAAACAATTATTGAAGCCGTGTTTGGCTATAAAAATTCTTTTGCCGTGGTTAAATATATTTTGGGCGAAAGCGGTGACCTTAAGCTTGACGTACGCGTAAACTGGGGCGAAAAACAGCGTATGCTGCGCCTTAATGTACCTACCACGCTACAAAATAGCGTTTGTGTTGGCGAACAACCCTACGGTGAAGAACAGCTTAAAGACGATTTTGAAGAAAACGTATCTCAAAAGTTTATCACCGTATCTGACGATACCGACTGCCTTGCCGCAATAAATAACGGCATTTACGGCTCTTGCTTTGACAGTAAGTCAGGCACCTTAAAATACACGCTACTGCGCTCGGCATCGTACTGCGCGCACCCCGTTGACGACCGCGTTGTTATGCCACAAGACCGATATATGCCATATATCGAGCAGGGCGAGCGCGACTTTAACTTTATGTTTAGCGTTGGTAAGTCATCACTCGTTAAACCCACCGTAGCGCGAAAAGCGCAACACTTTAATATGAAGCCTATGGCGCTTTCATTTTACCCCACAGGCATTGGCACTGTGCCACTCTCCCCTCTTACACTTTCAAACACCGATTGCATAACGGTTAACGCCTTTAAGAAGGCCGATTGCGGCGAGGGTTACATTATTAGACTGTTTAACCCAACACCAACTGCGCAGGCTTGTAAGCTTGGTTTTTACGACGCAGAAATTTCATTACAATTTGGCAAATACGAAATTAAAACCATAAGATACTCAGGCGGCACCTTAGCCGAAGACAGCCTTATGGAAGGACTTGTATAAGTTAAAAAACAAACAACAAAAACAGCACTCAAGTTTACCGCTTGAGTGCTGTTTTTTAGCTAAATTTATAAATTGATTTTATTGTAGCGCGTTATTTAAGCTCTACGTCCCATTTATTGATGTATTGCGCTAAAATGCCGTAGTCTTTATTGTTTATCTTTGTATCGTCATTAACGTCGGCGGCATCAATATTAATTTCAACGCCCCACTTGTTAATGTGCTGCATAAGCAAACCTAAGTCCTTATTGTTAATTTTACCGTCATCGTTTACGTCACCGGATTCATATGTTTTTCTTACGTGACCGCAATAATTACAAGTTGCATCCTTGGCATCATCATAAACGTGGTCTACCGTCCTTGTAAAGCCGCAAACGTTACAGTCTGTGTCGCAAACGTTATCATACACGTGGTCAGGTACCTCGCGAATTGCTTCACATATATTACAGTTAATATCGCAAGCATTGTCATAAATATGGTCAGGTACGGTGCGTACTGCACCGCATACGTTACAGTCGCGGTCACAAACATCTTTGTACGTGTGCATTGGTATGCGACTTGCACGGCAAACGTTACAATTGGTATCACAATAGCTATCTATATAATGCCAGGAGGCATTTGTAAATTCGCTATTAACAAAACCTATGGTTATTTTTTCTTTATCACTCTTACTGCCTGTATACCATACATCTGTTAAACGGTCGCAAACATAAAACGCATAACCATCTATGCTTGTAACGCTGTCAGGGATTGTTATACTTGTAAGGCTGTCGCAACTCCAAAACGCATACCTACCTATACTTGTAACGCTGCC
>JAZSKN010000020.1:0-14322 GCA_045534895.1 Acutalibacteraceae bacterium | reverse complement strand
GTAAGACAGCCGTAACTGCTTACTTCATTATGGGACGTAGTGAAAATAGCCGTAACCGTATATTTGTTGAGGATGGAGAGGGTATTAGAACACAAGCATTTGATGAATCAAAAATGACTGATCCTCATCTTATTATTTATGCGCCTGTACGCGTTCTTGGCAATAAAACTATAGTTACAAACGGCGATCAAACCGATACTATTTACGAGCTTATGGATAGACAAATGACCTTTGAGCAGGCACTTCGCACTCGCGAGTTTGAGGATGATGCGCCAAACTTTACACCTCGTATTTCGGGTATTATCCGTCTTGAAAAAGGCGATATGAACTATGCTATGTCTATTCTTAAATCAGCTGATGGCGATGGCAGTTCTTGCCAAAGATATAATTTTGCATATTCAAATCCTCTTGCAGGAAAGGCTAAATTTATTCACACCTATAAGTGCGACGGTAATCCGCTTCCAAGCTTTGAGGGCGAGCCTAAAACGCTTGAACTTCCAAATGTAGATATTGATACACTTACCGATATTATTTGGAAAAATTTGAATGAAGATAATAAGGTTTCATTGTTTGTAAGATATATTGATTTAGCAACAGGTGAGTACGAATCAAGAATTGTTAACAAGAATGTATAAGGGGTATTAAAATGAAAGAATTTGAACTTAAATATGGCTGTAATCCTAATCAAAAGCCGTCAAAAATTTATATGAAGGATGGTAGCGAGCTACCAATCGAAATTTTATGTGGCAGACCGGGTTATATCAATTTTCTTGATGCATTTAACTCATGGCAGCTCGTAAAAGAATTAAAGGCTGCGTTGGGTCTTCCTGCTGTTACATCTTTTAAACACGTAAGTCCTACTTCGGCAGCTGTTGGTGTACCGCTAAGCGATAAGCTTAAAAAGGCTTGCTTTGTTGATGATATTGAAGGTCTTGATGATTCTCTGCTTGCTTGTGCCTATGCACGTGCGCGCGGTACCGACCGTATGTGTTCTTTTGGTGATTGGGTTGCGCTTTCAGACGTTTGTGACGTTACTACAGCCAAAATGATTAAACGTGAGGTTTCTGACGGTGTTATAGCACCCGGTTATGAGCCTGAGGCACTTGAAATTTTAAAATCCAAAAGAAACGGCAACTATAACATTGTTAAAATTGATCCTGATTATGTTCCCGAGGTTCAGGAAACCAAGCAGGTATTTGGTATAACCTTTGAACAGGGCAGAAATAACTTTGAAATTAACCGCGAATTGCTTTCAAACATTGTTACCGATAATAAGGATTTACCTGAAAGCGCTGTTCGCGACCTTATAATTGCACTTATTACACTTAAATATACACAGTCTAATTCTGTTTGCTATGCGGTTGACGGACAGGCTATTGGTGTAGGTGCAGGTCAACAGTCACGTATACATTGTACTCGTCTTGCAGGAACAAAGGCTGATACTTGGTTCCTTAGACAGCACGACAAGGTATTAAATCTTCCTTTCAAGGATACTCTTGGTCGCCCTGATCGTGATAATGTTATTGACGGCTATATCAATCAAAATGAAGAAGACGTTTGCGCAGATGGTAATTGGCAAAAGTATTTTACCGCTCAACCTGAACGTTTTACAGCAGAAGAGCAAAAGGCATATCTTGCTACAATCGATGGCGTAGCTTTGGGTTCTGATGCATTCTTCCCATTTGATGATAACATCGAACGTGCAAAACGTAGTGGTGTTAAATACATTGCCGAACCGGGTGGTTCTATTCGTGATGACGTTGTAATTAATTGCTGCAACAAGTATGGCATTGCAATGGCGTTCACCGGTATGCGTTTGTTCCATCATTAATTAGATTCTTTTAAGGTGTATATATGAAAATTTTAGTTGTAGGTGGCGGTGGAAGAGAACACGCCATCATTAAAAAATTGAAAGAAAATAAAACAGTAGAGCAAATTTTTGCTTTGCCCGGTAACGGTGGCATTGCGGCTGATGCTACGTGCGTTAATATTGCCGCTACCGATATTGATGGTATTGTAGATTTTGCTGTTAACAATAAAATCGATTATGCTGTTGTGGCACCCGATGATCCTTTAGTGCTTGGTTGTGTTGATGCCTTAAATGAAAAAGGTATTTTATGCTTTGGTCCTAACAAGGCGGCCGCTATTATTGAAGGTAGTAAGGTTTTTTCAAAAAATCTTATGAAAAAATACGGTATTCCAACAGCTGAGTATGAAGTATTCGATGATGCTAACAAAGCGCTCAAGTATCTTGAAACTGCACCAATTCCAACTGTTATTAAAGCCGACGGCTTAGCGCTTGGCAAAGGTGTTATTATTGCCCAGACACGAGAAGAGGCGTGTGATGCCGTTGTATCTATTATGCAGGATAAGCAGTTTGGTAAAAGCGGCGATAATATTGTTATTGAAGAATTTCTTACAGGGCCTGAGGTTTCTGTTCTTTCGTTTACTGACGGTAACGTTGTAGTACCTATGATTTCATCTATGGACCATAAGCGTGCGGGCGATAATGATACAGGGCTTAATACAGGTGGTATGGGTACGGTTGCCCCTAATCCATATTATACCGATGCTATTGCCGAAGACTGTATGCAAAAGATCTTTTTGCCAACCATTCGTGCAATGAAGGCAGAGGGTAGAACCTTTAAGGGTTGCTTGTATTTTGGGCTAATGCTTACACCAAATGGACCTAAGGTTATTGAATATAACTGTCGTTTTGGCGACCCTGAAACACAGGTTGTTTTACCACTGCTTGAAAGTGATTTACTCACCATTATGCAAGCGGTTACTAACGAAACACTTGCAGATACTGAGGTAAAATTCAGCAAAAAGCACGCTTGTTGTGTAATTATGGCGTCAAAGGGATACCCTTCAAGCTATGAAAAAGGATACGAAATAACCATTCCAAGCAACTTGCTTGATAGTACCTATGTTGCAGGCGCAACTTTAAAAGATGATAAACTATTAACATCTGGCGGTCGTGTGCTTGGTGTAACTTCGGTTGCCAATACACTAAAAGATGCCATAGATGCATCGTATAAAAAGGTCAAAGAAATTAAATTTGACAATCGATATTACCGTAACGATATCGGTGCTAAGGCTTTAAAAGCAGGGGAGGAAAACTAATGGTATATAGAGTATATGTTGAAAAGAAAAAAGAACTTGCTAATGAAGCAAAAGGTTTATTGAATGAAGCTAAAAACCTACTCGGTATATCCAATCTTACTGATGTTAGAGTTTTTAATCGCTATGACGCTGAAAACATTACCGAAGATTTGTTTAAATATGCAATTGGCACAGTATTTTCGGAGCCTCAGCTTGATATAGCGACCGATAGTATTGACACAGGCGATGCTACTGTTTTTGCAGTAGAATTTTTGCCGGGTCAGTTTGATCAACGCGCCGATTCAGCCGCGCAGTGTATTCAGATTATCTCACAGGGCGATCGTCCTGTTATTCGTTCGGCAAAGGTTTATGCGCTTTACGGTAGCCTTTCTAATGCCGATGTTGCTGAAATTAAAAAGTATGTTATCAACCCGGTTGAAGCTCGTGAAGCCGATATGGCTCTGCCTGAAACATTAGTAACAAAGTTTGAAATACCAACAAGTGTTAAAACACTTGACGGTTTTTTAGCGCTTGACCGTGCAGGTCTTGAAAATTTTGTTAAAGATATGGGTCTTGCAATGGATGCTGACGATATTGCATTCTGTCAAAATTACTTTAAAACTGAAGGCAGAGAGCCAACCATTACCGAGATTCGTATGATAGACACATATTGGTCCGACCACTGCCGTCACACTACTTTCTTAACTGTTATTGACGACGTTAAGTTTGAGGACGAGCTTTTGCAAAGTGCTTATGATGAATACATTGAGGTTCGTAAAGAACTTGGCCGCACAAAACCAATATGTCTAATGGATCTTGCAACCGTTGCTGTTAAGTATTTAAAAGAACACGGTAAATTAGATAAACTTGACGAGTCAGAAGAAATTAATGCTTGCACAGTTAAAATCAACGTTGATGTTGACGGTGTAAGTGAACCTTGGTTGCTTTTATTTAAAAATGAAACTCATAATCACCCAACCGAAATAGAGCCATTTGGTGGCGCGGCTACATGCATTGGCGGCGCTATTCGTGACCCGCTTTCAGGTCGCGCATATGTTTATGGTGCTATGCGTGTAACAGGTGCGGCTGACCCAACAGTGCCTGTAAGTGATACAATCCCCGGTAAATTGCCACAGCGTAAGATTGTTACAACTGCGGCTGCGGGTTATTCTTCATACGGTAACCAAATTGGTCTTGCAACCGGTATTGTTGATGAAATCTATCACCCCGGTTATGCCGCAAAGCGTATGGAAATTGGTGCAGTTATTGCGGCGGCTCCTGCTGAAAATGTACGTCGCGAAGTGCCAAGCCCAGGTGACATTGTTATTCTTTTGGGCGGTAGCACAGGTCGTGATGGTATTGGTGGTGCAACCGGTTCTTCTAAGGCTCATACCGCACAGTCGGTCGAAACCTGCGGTGCTGAGGTTCAAAAGGGTAATGCGCCCGAAGAACGCAAACTACAGCGTTTATTCCGCAACAAAACTGCCACACAAATGATTAAACGTTGTAACGACTTTGGCGCGGGTGGTGTATCGGTTGCCATTGGCGAACTTGCAGACGGTCTTGAAATTAACCTTAATGCTGTTCCTAAAAAGTATGAAGGTCTTGACGGTACTGAAATTGCAATTAGCGAATCGCAAGAGCGAATGGCAGTGGTTGTTGAGCCACATAACGTTGATGCATTCTTGGCGCTTGCCGCTGAAGAAAATTTACAGGCTTGTCCTGTTGCAGTTGTAAAAGAAGAACCACGCCTTGTTATGAACTGGAACGGTCAAAAAATTGTTGATATAAGCCGTGAATTTTTAAATTCAAACGGTGCGGACAAGCATATTGTAATTACCCCCGAAGCACCAAAGGCATTTGGTGGTCCTGTTGACGGTGGATTTGAAGAAAACTATCTTAAACTTGCCGATGATCTCAACATTTGCTCAAAGCGTGGTCTTTCAGAGCGATTTGATTCTACAATTGGTGCGGGTACGGTTCTTATGCCTTTTGGTGGTAAATATCAGCTTACACCAATTCAGGCAATGGTTCAAAAGATTTCGGTAGAAAAGAAGCATACCGATGATTGCTCACTTATGTCTTGGGGTTACAACCCATTTATTACCGAGCTTAGCCCATATCATGGTTCTTATTTGGCGGTTGTAGAATCCGTGTCAAAGCTTATTGCTACAGGCGCTAAGTTTGAAGATGTTTATCTTACCTTCCAAGAATATTTTGAAAAGCCCGGTACCGACGGCAAGCGTTGGGGTAAACCACTCGCTGCCTTACTTGGTGCATTTAAGGCACAAAAAGAGTTGGGTATTGGTTCTATTGGTGGTAAAGACTCTATGAGTGGTTCTTTTGAGGATTTAGACGTTCCTCCAACACTTGTATCTTTTGCGGTAACTACCGAAAAGATTAAGGATATTATATCTCCTGATTTTAAAAATGCGGGTAATAAGGTTTACTTGCTTAGTCCTATTTATGATGAAGAAACAAATCTTCCAAACACAAAATCTTTAATCAATACATTTAACAAGGTTACTGAACTTGTTCGTTCGGGTAAAGTTGTATCTGCATATACACCAGGTCTTGGCGGTATTGCAGAGGCTATAATGAAGATGTGTTTCGGTTCTGATTTTGGCTTTAAGTATGAGGAATATTTAAGTACTGCCAAAATATTTGATTATGCTTATGGTTCATTTGTTGTTGAAGCAACCGAGGAAATTGATGACGGCATTTTGATTGGTACTATTACTCTTGAAAAAGACATTACATTAGGTTCTGAAACTGTGCATCAAGACGAGCTTTTAGGTATTTACGAAAATAAATTAGAATCTGTTTATAGCTGTAATATTACTAATGAACAAGTCGTAATTCCTAACTTTGAATATAAAGCTACTGAATATTCTGCACCTGCAATTAAGGTTGCTAAACCAAAGGTGCTTATCCCTGCATTCCCCGGTACAAACTGTGAATACGACAGCGCAAAGGCTATGCGTGATGCAGGCGCTGACCCTGAAATTATTGTTATTAAAAACCTTAATGCGTCGGGTATTCAGTCAAGTATTGAAGAATTTTCAACAAAGCTTAAAGATGCTCAGATGGTATTTATACCCGGCGGTTTCTCGGGTGGTGACGAACCCGATGGTAGCGGTAAGTTTATTACGGCCTTCTTCCGTAATGCCGCTATTAAAGATGGAGTTACCAATTTGCTCGATAACCGTGACGGTTTAATGTGCGGTATTTGTAACGGTTTCCAAGCGCTTATTAAACTTGGTCTCGTTCCTTACGGTAAGATTATCGATACCGATGAAAACTGCCCAACGCTAACCTTCAACACTATTGCACGTCACCAATCAAGAATTGTGCGTACACGTGTTGCATCTAACAAATCACCTTGGCTCTCACTTACCAATGTTGGTGATATCTACAATGTGCCGATTTCTCACGGTGAAGGACGTTTCCTTGCAAGCGAAGAACTTATTAAGAAACTTGCCGAAAACGGTCAGATTGCTACACAATATGTTGATATGAACGGAAACGCTACAAACCTTGTTGCGTATAATCCAAACAATTCAATGTACGCCATTGAGGGCATTACTTCGCCCGATGGCCGTGTATTTGGTAAAATGGGTCACAGTGAGCGTATTGGCGAAGGCCTTTATAAGAATGTTCTTGGTGAATACGATATACGTATGTTTGAAGCTGCCGTTAAATACTTTAAATAATTTTGTTGGAGGTAAATAAAATGGCTTATTTATCTGATATTGAAATTGCACAGCAGTGTGAGATGCAACCAATAACCGAAATTGCAAAGAAAGCAAAAGTAGACGAAAAATATATTGAGCAGTATGGTAAATATAAGGCAAAAATTGATTTATCATTACTTAACGAAACAAATCGTAAGGATGGTAAATTGGTACTTGTAACAGCTATTACACCCACACCGGCGGGTGAGGGCAAGACCACTACAACCATCGGTCTTGCCGACGGACTCGCTCGTATTGGTAAGGATGTAACGGTTGCTTTGCGTGAGCCATCTTTAGGTCCTGTTTTTGGTGTTAAGGGCGGTGCCGCAGGCGGCGGCTATGCGCAGGTAGTACCTATGGAAGACATTAATCTTCACTTTACTGGTGACTTTCACGCCATAGGGGCAGCAAATAACCTTTTAGCCGCTATGCTTGATAATCATATTCAGCAGGGAAATGCTTTAGGTATTGATGTTCGTAAAATCACTTGGAAGCGTTGCGTTGATATGAATGACCGTCAGTTGCGTTTTATAGTAGACGGTATGGGCGGTAAAGCAAACGGCGTTCCGCGTGAAGATGGTTTTGACATTACCGTTGCAAGTGAGATTATGGCAGTCTTTTGCTTAGCAAGCTCTATAACCGATCTTAAAGAACGTTTATCAAGAATAATAGTTGGTTATACCTATGATGACAAACCTGTCACAGCGGGCGATTTAAAGGCCGTTGGCGCTATGACAGCACTTCTTAAAGATGCTATCAAGCCAAACCTTGTACAAACACTTGAAGGCACACCCGCGTTTGTGCATGGTGGACCTTTTGCAAATATTGCACACGGCTGTAACTCTGTAATGGCTACCAATCTTGCACTTAAAATGGGTGACTACGCTATTACTGAAGCAGGCTTTGGCGCTGACTTGGGTGCTGAAAAGTTTCTTGATATTAAGTGTCGTATGGCAGGGCTCACACCTGACGCTGTTGTAGTTGTCGCTACTGTTCGCGCACTTAAAATGCACGGTGGACTCGATAAAAAACAACTCGATACCGAAGATTTAATTGCACTTGAAAAGGGTATTCCAAACCTTTTACGTCACGTATCTAACATTAAAAATGTTTATAAGCTTCCTTGTGTGGTTGCTGTTAACCGTTTCCCGACCGATACCGATAATGAAATTGACTTTATTATCGCTAAATGTAAAGAGCTTGGTGTTAATACTGTTCTTTCTACCGTTTGGGCAGAGGGCGGCAAAGGTGGCGAGGCGCTTGCGCGTGAGGTTGTTCGTCTTTGTGAAGAAGAGCAGGGTGACTTTACATTCTCTTACGAACTTGACGGTACTATCGAAGATAAGATTGAAGCAATTGTTAAAAAGGTTTATGGCGGCGATGGTATTGCAATACTGCCTAATGCTAAAAAACAAATTGCACAGCTTACAGAACTTGGATTTGATAAGCTGCCAATTTGCGTTGCCAAAACACAGTACAGTTTTTCCGATGACCCAACCCGTCTTGGCGCACCTGAAAACTTTACAGTAACCATTAAAAATGTTAAGGTATCTGCTGGCGCAGGATTTATTGTAGTGCTTACCGGTGATATTCTTACAATGCCCGGTCTTCCTAAATCTCCTGCAGCAGAACGCATTGACGTTGACGAAAACGGCAAAATTAGCGGTTTGTTCTAATTAGTTATATAATTTAATGCCTATTACAAAATACTGTAATAGGCATTTTTATTGTTGTTTTTTAAAAAACATTATGTTAAAATATTTTCGGTGATTTTATGTATGATATTTTACTTTTTGATTTAGACGGAACATTAACTGATCCGGGCGAAGGAATTACAAATTCTGTGGCTTATGCGCTTAACAAATTTGGCATTACAGTCGAAGACCGAAAAGAATTATATAACTTTATTGGTCCACCGCTTATTGATTCTTTTATGAAGTATTATAATATGAGCTACGAAGAGGGACTAAAAGCGGTAGAGTATTATCGAGAATATTTTTCTGTTACCGGTATTTTTGAAAATAAAGTATTTGACGGTATTCCCGAACTTTTAGAAAAGATTAAAAAGTCAGGGCGCATAGTTTCACTTGCAACATCAAAACCTGAGCAATATGCCGTGAGAATTTTAGAGCATTTTGACCTAACAAAATATTTTGATTTTGTTGGTGCAGCTACAATGGATGAAAGCCGTTCAAAAAAGGCAGATGTTATAACATATACGCTTAATAAACTAAACGTTACAGATAAATCAAGGGTTGTAATGATAGGGGACCGCCATCACGATATTGAGGGCGCAAACCAAAACGGTCTTGACTCTATTGGTGTTTTGTTTGGCTATGGCGACCGTCAAGAGCACGAGAAAGCAGGCGCCACTCACATTGCCGAAAAAATTGATGATATAATAAATTTCATATAGGGAGTTAAATTTATGCTAATCAAAAATTTCAACAAATTCGGTGTTATGATTGACTGTTCGCGTAATGCGGTTATGACAGTAGATCAACTTAAAAAATTTATAACCGTAATTTCTAAAATGGGATATAATCAGGTTCATCTTTATATGGAGGATACATATGAAGTAAATGGCGAAGACTTTTTTGGTTATTTGCGTGGCAGATACAGTAAGGAAGAACTAAAAGAACTTGACCAATTTGCCTATAACATCGGTGTCGAATTAGTGCCCAACATTCAAACCCTTGCTCATATGGCTGCATTTATAAAGTGGCGAACCGATTTAAAAGATATTGATGATATTTTGCTTGTAGACGATGACAAAGTATACGATTTAATCGATCGTATGTTTGCATCACTTCGTGAATGTTTTCGCACAGAAAAACTACATATAGGTATGGATGAGGCTCATAATTTGGGACGTGGTCGTTATCTTGATTTTCATGGTCTTGAAAACAGATTTGATATTTTGCTTGGTCATTTAAATCGTGTTTGCGATATTGCCAATAAATACGGATTTGAACCTATGATGTGGAGTGATATGTTCTATCGAATTGCAAACGGCGGCGATTATTATGCAAATAATTCTAAATTTGATACGACTATCAGAGAAAAAATTCATAAAAATGTTACCCTTGTTTATTGGGATTATTATAATCTCGAAAAGAAAACCTATGACGCTATGATTAAAGGTCACAAGCAGTTAAGTGATAAAATCGCTTTTGGCGGTGGCGCTTGGAAATGGTCGGGTTTTGCTCCTAATAACTATTTTTCACTTAAAGCCACAAAGTTTGCTATGCGTGCTTGTGTTGACGGTGATATTAAAGATGTATTTATAACTATGTGGGGCGATAATGGTGGTGAATGCTCTTCATATGCTGTGTTGCCAACGCTTTGTTATGCTGCTTGCATTGCGCAGGGTATTACAAAAATGTCAGATATTAAACAAAAATTCTACGAATGGGTTGGGGTTAAATATGATGACTTTATGCTACTTGATGCTCCAAATCAACTTGAAAATATTGACAAGGTTGTAAACCCATCAAAGTATTTCCTTTATGCCGATTGCTTTATGTCTATATTCCAAAACACCGAAAAGGCAGAATATTGTGAAAAATTTGCATCAATTGCCCGTAAATTAAAACTTGCTTCAAAAAGAACAGGGGAATATTCATATCTTTTTGATAATCTTTCAAGTCTATGTAAATTGTTGTCTGTCAAGGTGAATATTTGTACCCGCACACGTAAAGCATATGATAGCGGTGATAAGGTACAGTTAGATAAAGTAATTGCCGACTATAAAAAGATGATAAAGCTTACCAAAGAATTCCATAAAGCGTTCCAAAATCAATGGTTTATAGAAAATAAGCCGCACGGCTTTGATATTCAGGACATTCGTCTTGGTGGTCTTATTGGTCGTATGCAATCATGTCTTGATAGGCTTATAGATTATCGTGACGGTAAAATTAATTCTATTCCTGAGCTTGAAGAAGCTATAGTGCCAATAACAAATGAAATCATCAATTATAACTGTTGGCGAAACAATGTAAGTGCTAATATGTTTGATTTTATGTACTAAGATTAAAAACTCCCGTTTTCACGGGAGTTTTTAAATTTATAATAGCTCTATTTCACCTAAAACGGTGTTTGTTATATAATCGCCCTTAAAACTGCGTAGCGTATCCATATGCGGCTGTTTAATATGTATTTGCTGGTGCTCTTTAGATTCCCATTGTTCAATTAGTAAAAGTTCATTAAGATCCTTTTCAGACAAATAATAATCATATCTTATGCATCCGTCTTCTGATCTAATAGCATCTAAAACACCCGTTTCTTTTACTTTTGCAATAAAAGCCTCTCTTTTTTGCGGTAAACATTCAAATCTAACATATATAGTATACATCTAAATAATTCCTTTATATAATATTTATATTATATTGCGCCAAAGATAAATTTACAAACAAACAACAATGCAATAATTGTTACGGCAATGTCTTTTTTAGCGTACTTACCTGTAAACAGTGTAATAAGAACATAAGATATTGCACCAATACCAATACCGTTTGCAATTGAATAGGTGAGTGGCATCATAACCAGTGTTAAGAATGCGGGTACGGCACTACGCATATCTTCCATATCAACTTTTGAGAAGTTTTTAAGCATTAATACACCTACAAATATAAGCGCAGGTGCGGTAGCAGCTGCAGGTACAATACTTGCAATTGGGGATAAGAACAAACAAAGCGCAAAGCAAATTGATGTTACAAGACTTGTAAGACCTGTTCTACCTCCTGCTGCAACACCGGAAGCACATTCAACAAAAGTTGTAACGGTTGATGTACCGCAAACAGCGCCCGAAAGGGTAGCGATTGAGTCACAAGCCATAGATTTATCAATATCAACAGGGTCACCGTTTTCGTCGAGCATATTTGCTTCTGATGCCGCGCCGTAAAGTGTACCTATTGTATCAAACATATCAACCATACAGAAGGTGACAATAAGCATAATTACCGAGAATATGCTTCCAATCATTTCGCCGGAGAAAGCGTTTTTCCAAGATTCTGGGGTAAATACTGCCGTGATGCCAATTTCAGCAAAATCCTTAAAAGGCGCAGTTATTGAGCTAAAGTCAAATTGTGGTAACTGCCAAGTTGCAAGATAATAGATAACGGTAGTTGCTAATATTCCTAAAAGTACGGCCCCTTTGACCTTAAGTTTAGAAAGCACTGCAATAATAATAAATCCAACAAGAGCAATTATTGCAGGGGCAATATCAGACCATTTAGCGCCGTTAATTTTAACAAACTGAACAAGGGTATATTGATTTGCCTGAATAATTCCAACATTTTGAAAGCCAATAAACGCAATAAATAGACCAATGCCTGCAGGAATTGCTTTTTTAATACACTCAGGCATAGCTTTGGCTATATAGCTTCTGGCACCTGTTACCGATAACAGCAAGAAAACAATACCCGAAATAAGTATGATAACAAGTCCGGCTTGATAGCCTTTAATTACATCGCCGCCATTAATAATTTGAGGCAAAATAAATGATGTGAAAAAGAAAGAATTAAGTCCCATACCACATGCTTGCGCAAAAGGCAACTTTGCATATAGGGCATAAAGCATTGTTCCTATAACTGCAGCAATTATTGATGCGATATAAACTGCATTCCATATTTTTGATACACCCGGAACATCAAAACTAAAACCAACAATTTGGTTTGGATTTACAACAATTATGTATGCCATAGCAAAAAATGTTGTAAGACCTGCAATGATTTCAGTTTTTACTGTAGAGCCACGCTCTGTGATTTTGAAAAATTTGTCCAATTAAATCTCTCCCTATTTTTAAAAATAAGTATATCAATATATACCATCTATAATTATATATTTTTCGACAAAAAACGCAAGTTTTTTGTAAGATTTAATGCTTTAAATTTTATATTTTATATTGCTGAAAAATACAATAATATGCATAAAATGTCCAATGAGTTATTATAGAAAAATTTTTATTGTTATGTTATACTTTAAACCAAGAGGTGAAAACGATGAAATACGATGCTTTAAAAGAATATATGTTAAATTTATCAAAAATTTTATGGGCAAAACCTTATGGAGATTTTGAGCATCCTTGTATTGTAGTAACCGGTAACAGTAGTTATCCGTCGCAATTATGGGACTGGGGCAATTGGGTAAATAACATTGCTTTGCGTCAGATTGCTACTTATCAAAATAGGCAGGATGAGCTGTTAAAGTATGAAAAGGGTTCGATTATGAACTTTTTAAACGAGCAAAAGGAAGACGGCAGTATTGAAATTGTAATTTTTGCTGATAAATCGAAAAACTTTTGCAACTTTGTTCCGCATAAAAATATACATAAACCCGTTCTTGCGCAACACGTTGCATTTGTTAACAAATACAATCCAGACAAAGAGTGGGTAAAAGATGTTTTTCCAAAGCTTAAAGCATTTAACGCTTTTTATGAAAACAATGCTAAGCATGAAAGCGGACTGTTTTATTTCTTTGATGATTTCGCCATTGGTGTAGATAATGACCCGTCAACCTTCTACCGCCCCGATAACAGCTCGGCTTCTATTTATATTAATTCTTTAATGTATATGGAACTCGGCGCAATGGCACATTTGGCGGATTTTATCGACAATGCCGAAGATGCAAAATATTATAAAACAAGACAGCTTGAACTAAAAAATGCTATAAACGAGCATTGTTACGATGAAAAGGATGGTACGTACTATAGTTGTGATATTAATCTTCGTCCTATCGATAAAGATGTTTGGTTACATTCCGGCGCGCCAAGACATTATTCTACACTCATTCAGCGTCTTGGTTGTTGGAGCAACTTTTTACCGCTTTGGGCAGGTATTCCTACCAAGGAGCAGGCTGAAAGAATTGTAAAAGAAAATCTTTTAGACGAAAAAGGATTTTGGGCACCTTATGGTGTAAGAAGTCTTTCTAAATATGAAAAAATGTACCGTCTTGTAGGCACGGGTAATCCATCAAGCTGGCAGGGTGGCGTTTGGATACTATCTAACTACTTTGTTTTTAAGGCACTTGACCGATATGGCTATAAAGCCGAAGCAAAAGAGTTAGCAACAAAAACTCTTGACCTTTTAGAACTCGATTTTGAAAAAAACGGTGCTTTTCACGAATATTATGATCCTGAAACAGGTGAGGGCATCTTTAACAAAGGCTTTTCAAGCTGGAACCTGCTTGGCTTTAATATGTTAGAATATCTTGACGGTAAAGGCGTAATAGAAGAATTTTTTGTGTAAAAAATTATACAAATATTAAAATCCCCTTGGATTTCTCCAAGGGGATAAATTATTTTGTAAACCTAATTACTTAGATTTCTTAATGGCAGCCTGTGCTGCTATATACCTCCCGTTATATTTTAGCATAAGAAAAAGGTAGATACATGGTGGTTTTCCATGTGTCTACCTTTATTTTACTATTGCACTATGCGGGTGGATATTTATTTAAGCTTTACAAAATTGTAATTTTTTGTAAT
>JAZSKN010000093.1:0-7754 GCA_045534895.1 Acutalibacteraceae bacterium | reverse complement strand
AGGTTATTAAGGTTGTTCGGGGAATCACAGGTCTTGGCCTTGCAGAAGCAAAAGGTCTTGTTGATGGCGCTCCTAAGACCCTTAAAGAAGCAGCAAGCAAAGAAGACGCTGAAGCTATCAAAGCTAAGCTTGAAGAAGTTGGCGCTAAGGTTGAACTTAAGTAATTTAAGTTTATATCAAAAATTAAGCACGGTCACATTGACCGTGCTTTTTTGTTACAAAAAGATATTTTATAAAGTTGATTTTCGCGCCTTTTATGATATAATAATCAGTAAAGGACGGTGCAAAAATGTTTGATGCAGTAAAAATTAAAAACGATTGCGTAAATTGGATAAAAGATTTTTTTGAAAATAATGGCAAGGGCTGCAACGCCGTTGTAGGCATTTCGGGCGGTAAAGACAGCTCGGTTGCGGCGGCTTTGTGCGTAGAGGCTTTGGGTGCCGACCGCGTTATTGGCGTGCTTATGCCGCAGGGCGAACAGCACGACATTGATATGGCATATAAACTTGTAAACCATCTTGGTATCAAGCATTATGAAATTAACGTTAAAGATGCGGTTGAGGGCGTGCTTAAAAATATGCCTAAAAATCTTGACGTTTCGGTGCAGTCAAAGGTTAATTTGCCCCCCAGAATCAGAATGTCGGTGCTATATGCCGTAAGTCAGTCGCTTAACGGTCGTGTGGTAAACACCTGTAATCTATCAGAGGATTGGGTTGGCTACTCTACACGCTATGGCGATGCGGCGGGCGATTTTTCACCTATGGCAAACCTTACCGTTACCGAGGTTAAAGAGATTGGTCGCGTGTTGGGGCTACCGTGCGAGCTTGTCGACAAGGTGCCTATTGACGGTCTTTGCGGTAAAACCGATGAAGAAAATTTGGGCTTTACCTATGCCGAGCTTGACGTTTATATACGCACAGGGCATATTGAAGATTTGGCTAAGAAAGAGATTATTGACCGCAAGCACAAAATGAATCTTTTTAAACTACAGCTTATGCCCACCTTTAAACCGGAGATTTAATATGAACAAAATAGAAAGCTTTAAAATTAACCACCTTACTTTATTACCGGGGCTGTACGTGTCACGTAAAGACAAAAACGGCGACTGTGTGGTTACCACCTTTGATTTGCGCATCACCGCCCCCAATCGCGAGCCTGTTATAGACGTGCCCGCGCTTCACACCATAGAGCATTTATGCGCAACCTATTTGCGCAACTGCGACCAAAAAGACCGTGTTGTTTACTTTGGCCCAATGGGTTGCAGAACGGGCTGTTACCTTGTAATGTTTGGTGATTTAAAAAGTCCTGACATTTACGACTTAATAATTAATATGTGTGATTTTGTAATAGACTTTGAGGGTGATATACCGGGGGCAAGCCCCATAGAGTGCGGCAACTACTCGGAACAAAATCTTAATATGGCAAAATACTATATTAAAAAATACAAAAACGATTTAATAACCAACAAGTATTTTGAATACAATTAAAAATTGAATTTTAGTGAGATAACAGATAAAAACCACTAGTTGAACTAGTGGTTTTTATTGCACAAATTAGCTTTTGCGCTCTTCAACCTCGGGGTGCGGCACTGCGCCGTCTATATATTCTTTAAATATTTTATTAATCCCTCTTTTAAAATCATCACTAAATTCATAATTTGTCACTTCAACCTGTTTTTCACATTCTTGTTTGGTGTATTCATCTAAAGCGTCATATAAAATCTTAATATCTTCACTTTTAATAGTAACGCCCCCCTTTTGTTCTTATTCTTATACAAAACATTTAATCTGTTTCAGGTTAAAAATCAATAACCTAAAACAGATTATCATATAATATCTTTAACATTTAGTTTTGGAGAAGATGTTATGTATCCACGTATTCGTAACCTACGCGAAGATAACGACCTTACACAAACCGACGTTAGCAAATTTTTAGGTATGTCACAAACCGGTTATTCAAAATATGAAACCGGTGAAAACGATCTGCCCACATCCGTTTTAATAAAGCTTGCAAAATTTTATAATACCAGCATCGACTATTTATTGGGCGAAACCGATTGTGTAAAACGATATAAATAATAAGTAAAGCGTTTGTAATTTGGTACAAACGCTTTTATATTTTTACTTGCTAATCTAATACCGTTGTTGTATAATACATATAATTTAGAACTGTGAGGTAAATTCTTATGAAAAAAACAGTAATTTCGGTAATGGGTAAAGACACCGTTGGCATTACCGCGCGCGTTAGTGCCGCGTGCGCCGAGTATAACGTTAATATTATTGATATTACACAGTCTGTCTTGCAAGATATGTTTGTAATGGTTATGCTTACCGATATTTCAGGTCTTAACTGCAACTTTAAAGAATTTTCAGATAAAATGCAGGCTTTAGGCGAGAGTATGAATCTCGAAATTCACGTTATGCACGAAGACATTTTTAACTCAATGCATAGAATTTAAGGGGATAAAAAATGCTTAATCTTAACGATATTTTAGAAACCATAAATATGATAAGGCAAGAAAACTTAGATATACGCACCATCACAATGGGTATTTCATTGCTTGATTGTGCCGATAGCGACATTGATGTTTCTTGCGAAAAGGTTTATAACAAAATTGTGCGACTTGCCGGTAACTTGGTAAAAACGGGCGAGGATATCGAGGCCGAATACGGTATACCGATTATCAACAAGCGTATTTCGGTAACACCAATTGCTATGCTTGTTGCCGTATCGGGCGGCGACCCTGTAAAATACGCTCACGCGCTTCAGCGTGCGGCTGATACCGTAGGCGTAAACTTTATTGGCGGTTATTCTGCCCTTGTGCAAAAGGGCTTTTCGGCAGGCGACGTAGAGCTTATAAAATCTATTCCACGCGCGCTTAATGAAACCACAAATATTTGCTCGTCGGTTAATATTGGTTCTACCAAAGCCGGCATTAATATGGACGCCGTAAAGCTAATGGGCGAAATAGTTAAAGAGAGCGCCGTTCTTACTGCAGATAGAGATTGCATAGGCCCTGCAAAGTTAGTTGTCTTTTGCAACGCGCCAGAGGATAATCCCTTTATGGCGGGTGCATTCCACGGTGTTGGCGAGCCTGACTGTGTTATTCATGTTGGCGTTTCAGGCCCCGGCGTTGTTTATGCCGCGCTTAAAAAGTGCAACGGTGACTTAGGTGCCGTTGCCGAAACCATTAAGCGTACCGCATTTAAAATTACACGTGTGGGTCAATTGGTAGGTAGTGAGGCGGCTCGTCGCTTGGGCGTGCCTTTTGGTATAGTTGATTTATCTTTGGCACCTACACCTGCCGTTGGCGATTCGGTGGCACGCATACTCGAAGAAATAGGCCTAGGCGTTTGTGGTACACACGGTACTACTGCCGCGCTTGCAATGCTTAACGACGCTGTTAAAAAAGGCGGCGTTATGGCTTGTAACTCGGTTGGCGGACTTTCGGGCGCGTTTATTCCTGTATCTGAAGACGAGGGTATGATTGCGGCAGCCCGCAGCGGCGACCTTAAAATAGAAAAGTTAGAGGCAATGACCGCCGTTTGCTCGGTAGGTCTTGATATGGTGGTAATTCCGGGCGACACACCCACAGAGGTTATCTCGGCAATCATCGCCGACGAAGCGGCTATTGGTATGGTTAACTCAAAGACTACCGCCGTTCGTGTAATACCTGCCATTGGTAAAAAAGCGGGCGAAGAACTAAACTTTGGAGGCTTACTTGGCGAAGGTCCTATTATGGACGTAAATCTATCCGCCAGCCCTAAAAAGTTTATCGACCGCGGCGGACGAATCCCCGCACCTATGCAAAGCCTTAAAAACTAATGCACAATGCATAATAAAACAAAAAGCAAGACTTAATAAAGTCTTGCTTTTTTTATAATAATTGCAACTCATTTATTATGAGTTTAAATTGTAGTCCAAGCTTTTCTGCGGCCTTGCGGCACAAAATCATACGCTCCATAAAAATTTCAAAATAATCCATAACCGAGCTGTATTCGGTGTCTATTGTAAGATTTAGCGTAATGGACTTTTTATCGTCGCTTATAGTAAGCTTAGCCGCAGTAACCGAATAATTTACCCTGTCGTGAATGTCGTGGGCAATATCCTTCATATCGCGTACACGGTTACGGCGAACGTCGGATTTGTCGGCCAAAATAAGTGCCGCGGCAAATTCGCTTACAGGCACACCCGTGCCTTCGTCGTGATTACCAATCGCTGTAACAATATCGGCAATTTCTTCTGATGGAAATCCTAATTTGTCAAGTATTCTAAAAGCCATAACTGCACCGCTTTGGCTATGCTCTATACGGTTTACAAGGTTGCCAATATCGTGCAGATAGCCCGCTATTTTTACAAGCTCTATAGTGCGCTCATCATAGCCTAAAGTTTCAAGTATGTAGCCTGCCTTTTCGGCAACCGCTGTTACGTGGGCAAAGCTGTGCTCGGTAAATCCAAGTGCTTCCAAAGAAGCGTCGGCGGCTTTAATATAATTATGTATAGCTTTGTTCTTTTTAATTTCGTTATATGTCATTTAATTATCCTTTTTAGTTAATTATTAAAAAATAAAGCTGTCCCGAAGGACAGCTTTTAATTATGCGCCAAAACGTGCAACGTTAATCTTAACGCCGGGGCCCATTGTTGTAGCCAATGTGCAAGATTTAACGTACTGACCCTTTGTTGCAGCAGGCTTTGCCTTAATAATAGCACCCATAAGTGCATCAAGGTTTTCTTGAAGCTTAGCAGCACCAAAAGATACTTTACCAATTGGGCAGTGAATGATGTTGGTTTTGTCAAGACGGTACTCAATTTTACCGGCCTTTGCTTCGGTAACAGCCTTAGCAACGTCAGGTGTAACAGTACCGGCCTTTGGTGAAGGCATAAGACCACGAGGACCAAGAACCTTACCAAGACGACCAACCATACCCATCATATCAGGGGTAGCAATAACTACGTCAAAATCCATCCAGTTTTCTTTTTGGATTTTTTCTACCATATCTTCAGCACGAACATAGTCTGCGCCTGCTGCAAGAGCAGCCTCAGCCTTGTCAGCCTTTGCAAGAACAAGAGTTCTTACAGTTTTACCTGTACCGTTTGGAAGAACAACGGCGCCTCTAACCTGCTGGTCTGCGTGACGTGAGTCAACACCGAGACGAACGTGAATTTCAACGGTTTCATCAAATTTAGCAGAAGCTGTCTTAACAGCTACTTCTACTGCTTCTTCAACATCGTAGAATTTGCCGTTTTCGATAAGCTTTGCGCTTTCATTATATTTCTTTCCGTGTTTCATAGTCGTTTACCTCTTAATCAACAACTTCAACGCCCATGCTGCGAGCTGTACCGGCAATCATGCTCATTGCGGCTTCAATGCTTGCTGCATTAAGATCGGGCATTTTAGTTTCTGCGATCTTTCTAACCTGTTCGCTTGTAATTTTAGCAACCTTTGTTTTATTAGGTGTACCCGACGCAGTTTCGATACCGCATGCTTTTTTAATAAGAACGGCTGCGGGTGGGGTTTTTGTAATAAAACTGAAAGAACGGTCTGCATAAACAGTGATGATAACAGGTATAATCATACCTACGTCATTTTTGGTTCTTTCGTTGAATGCTTTGGTAAACTCCATGATGTTAACACCATGCTGACCGAGTGCAGGACCAACCGGTGGAGCCGGTGTTGCCTTACCTGCAGGAATCTGCAATTTAATATAACCTGTAATTTTCTGAGCCATAAATAGCACCTCCATTATTCGTGGTAACCGTGTTTAGTCAAGATTTTTTCTTGCTAAAGTAACACTTGGCGGAACGCTCATATACACGCTCCTCCCACCGTGACACATAGATGCTCACATTTTTACGGACGGTTAACCTTGACCGCAAAAAAATCTATATGCCGGAAGTTAATAAGCATTTCTGCGTATTAACACTTAATTTTCAACAGATATCTGGTCAAGTTCAAGCTCAACCGGAGTTTCTCTGCCGAACATAGAAAGAACAACGCAAACATTGTTATTTGCCAAATCAATTGACTTAATAACACCGCTGTATCCTTCCAACGGACCGTTAATAATTTTAACAGTGTCACCCTCGTTGTAGCCAACCTCAACGCTGTGCTTTTCAACGCCAAATTTAGCAATCTCTTCATCGGTAAGTGGTACGGGTTTAGAAGCCGGACCAACAAAGCCTGTACAACCGCGAATGTTTCTTACAACATACCAGCTGTCATCGGTAACAATCATTTTAATAAAAACGTATCCGGGAAAAATCTTTCTTTCAACCTCGCGAGTCTTGTCTTCTTTAATCTCGGTAACAGTTTCCATAGGAATTTTAATATCAAATATTAAATCCTGCATACCGCGACTTTCGACCATTGTTGCAAGGTCGGTTGCAACCTTATTCTCATAACCTGAATAAGTGTGTACAACATACCATCTTGCTTCAGTTGTTTCAGCCATAATTGCTAACCTCCCGAAACTTATTAAAGAATAAGCTCTATAAGTTTACCAAGGCCAAGGTCAAGAAGCCAAATAAACGCACCAACAATAAGGCACATAACAAGAACGATTACTGTGTTTTTAGCAACGTCTTTGATACCGGGCCATACTATCTTTTTAATTTCGCTCTTGTAATCCTTTAAGAATGCGATTACACGCTTAAATATTGTGCGTTTTGTACCCTTCGATTGCATTACCTCGATGTAATCATCAATAAGCAAGTATGCTGCTGCAGCTACTGCGAAAAGCAAAAGTGCAATTGCAACAAGTAATACGTTGCTTGTGTACTCTAATCCGCTAACGCCAACCTTTATTGAAAGTGGACGTGTATCTACGAATTTTGTTGCATCGCTTAAAGCTATAACCAACATATAAATGCCGGTGCCCAAGCCAACTGCAGGCGCGAAATAGCGTACGGTTTTTGATTTGAACGAGAAAATGCTTAGCACAAGACCTGTTACAGCAAGCCAGAAGCAAAGTAAAATGTCTGCTGATCTTGCCATATCGTACTCAACACCTGCGATTTCGGTTTTTGCACCGAAGCCAAGCGCTGCGCCAACCATTGTTGTGTCACCAATTTTGGTAGATATGGTTGCAAAGCTGGTGAAAAAGAGTACTAAAGAAACAGCCGCGAAGATAACCGAAAGAATCTGACAAATTCTATTGACAGTTTTCATCATATTACCCTCCTTACTTTGTTTCCTTGTGCAAGGTGTGCTTTCTGCAGAATCTGCAGTACTTGTTCATTTCAAGTCTGTCAGGGTCGTTTTTCTTGTTTTTCATTGTGTTGTAGTTGCGTTGCTTGCATTCTGTGCAAGCGAGTGTAATTTTTACTCTCATAACGGCACCTCCCGCTTTACGGAAATATTTTTTTCTTGCCAAATGGCAAGGTTGCCTCCCTCATTACAGGGCACCGCACACCGTACTAAAAATACATATATTGTGCATTTTTAGAAAGCACACTACAGTATGTTGTGCATCTGCGTTGATAAGGTCTATTTTGACCTTGCAGAGGTGAAAAGATTATACCACAAACACCATAAAAGGTCAAGTGTTTTTTTGCTTTTTAGGCAGCATTTATATTTAAACATCACTATTGCATTGCATATTAAAAGCCCGCTTTTCGGAGCGTTCACATAGGGAGAAATTGGTTTTGGAATAAAAAATTGCCCTATATCTTCACCTTAAACCTTGAAATACGCCAGTATATCTGCGGTTTTGCGGCTTCAATATAGAACAATTTTTAAAATTACAAAACTGCAC
>JAZSKN010000089.1:0-2050 GCA_045534895.1 Acutalibacteraceae bacterium | reverse complement strand
GTTACAAGCGGGTCTAAAAGTCCTGTTGGTCTTATTACCTGCTCAACAATCTGCGCCGAATGCTGCTTTTCAAAATCACTGGGTGTTGCCGATACAAATATCGCCTGATTTATATGAGAGTAGAACTCATCAAAATTAAGCGGTCTGTTATCATAAGCCGATGGCAGACGGATGCCGTATTCTATAAGATTGTCCTTACGTCCTCTATCGCCGCCAAACATACCGCGTACCTGCGGCAGTGTTACGTGCGACTCGTCAACAAAAAGTAAGAAATCATCGGGGAAATAGTCCAAGAGTGTTGACGGTGTGCTACCGGGCGCACGACGCGATAACACGCGAGAGTAGTTTTCGATACCCTTGCAAACACCTATTTCACGTAGCATTTCAATATCATATTCGGTGCGCTGACGAATGCGCTGCGCTTCAATTAACTTGCCGTTTTCTTGGAAGAATTCTACACGCTCTTCCATCTCGTTTCTAAGGTCTTGTAGCGCTTCTTCAAGCTTGTCTTGCGGAACAATATAGTGGGACGCAGGGTAAATTGCAGTATGATTTAAAAACTGCTTTACCTCGCCTGTTAAAACGTTTATTTCACTAATGCGGTCTATTTCGTCACCAAAAAACTCTATACGCAAAGCGTTGCCGTAAGAGTATGCCGGATACACCTCTACCGTATCGCCACGAACACGAAATTTGTTACGTACAAAGTTTATGTCATTGCGTTCGTATTGCAAATCAACAAGCTTTCTGATAAGCTCGTCGCGGCTTTTTTCCATACCCGCACGCAGTGATATAACCATATTGCGATAGTCAATTGGGTTACCGAGTGAATAAATACACGAAACCGATGCCACAATTATAACGTCACGGCGTTCAGATAAAGCACATGTAGCACTGTGACGTAGCTTGTCAATCTCGTCATTAATGGCACTATCTTTTTCGATATAGGTATCAGTCCCAGGTATATACGCTTCGGGTTGGTAGTAGTCGTAATAGGACACAAAATACTCCACCGCATTGTTAGGGAAAAATTCCTTAAACTCGGTACAAAGCTGTGCGGCAAGAGTTTTATTGTGAGCGAGAACAAGTGTCGGGCGGTTAACTTTTTCGATAATATTTGCCATTGTAAAGGTTTTACCGCTGCCTGTAACACCAAGTAAGGTTTGTTCTTTTAAGCCATTTTTGATGCCTTCGCTGAGTTTTTCAATTGCTTGTGGTTGGTCTCCGGTTGGCTTGTACTTAGAATGCAAAACAAACTTATCCAGCACGTTCTCACTCCTCTCTTTTTTAATTATTTTCTGTAATTTTCTCTCTATAAATTCACTTGAATTTTCCTCGAAAAGTTGGCGAATAGTATATTACACGAATTTAGGTCACAAATTTGTAGTCGTATTCAGTACAAAATATTCAGCCGAGTATTCAACATCAAAAAATCTCACAGTATTTTTTGCCCTTATATTTCTCTACTAACGCCTCAAATTTTAACTCGTAATTTTTAATTCGTTGTTCATTCCCCTCAATTTTGAGTGACGGCTTTCTTTTACCAACAATAATTGTTGCAGGAACTTTTGTCAAATCTTCATTGCTTTTAAACAGTTCACAATCGTGTTTGGCTTTTAAAGCAAAACCTTTCAAGTGTGGGAAATTAGCAACAATCCAAGCAACCTGTTCGGTTGTCAAAAAGTGTAATGAAAAATCAAACTCTTTTAATTGCAACATATCAGACAAAAACGAAAAATCATTGTCTGTAATCTTTTTGCCCGTAAAGGACAAATATTCAATTTTAGTGTTCGCAAGAGGCATAAAACTTTCAATTTCTGCAGTATCCCAAATTGCGTTGCCGATTATAAAATATTTTAGGTTGGGTGCAGTTTCAATGCCAACTATGGATTTGAGCTTTGAAAAATCCTCAATGCAAACTCCTGTTAAAGAAGTATTATTCGACATATCCCAAAGCTGTGTTACTTTTTGATTTGCGAAAAAATAAAGATATTCTAATTGTGGAAGTGTGCCTAAAAGAGACAAATCCTCAATTTGCTTATTCTTGAAA
>JAZSKN010000068.1:0-19051 GCA_045534895.1 Acutalibacteraceae bacterium | reverse complement strand
GCCACCCGGATTTGAACCGGGGATCAGGGTGTTGCAGACCCACGCCTTACCACTTGGCTATAGCGCCGGAAAATGGAGCGGATTACGAGGCTCGAACTCGCTACCTCCACCTTGGCAAGGTGGCGCTCTACCAGATGAGCTAAATCCGCATAAAATGGTGCCTCCGGTCGGAATCGAACCAACGACACGGGGATTTTCAGTCCCCTGCTCTACCGACTGAGCTACAGAGGCAAATGGCGACCTGGATGGGGAGCGAACCCACGACCTCTAGCGTGACAGGCTAGCGTTCTAACCAACTGAACTACCAGGCCAAGTGGTGGGAACAACAGGGCTCGAACCTGTGACCCTCTGCTTGTAAGGCAGATGCTCTCCCAGCTGAGCTATGCTCCCACGAAACGCTGGCTCTGTTAATCGCAACTCACCGGCGACGAACACTATAATAGCACAACGACCACGTGTTGTCAAGCATTTTTTTGAAAAAATTTAAAAATTTTTATTTTTCTAAAAAAGACCTTATTTCATCACGCGAGAAAGAATATGTGCTGCCGCAGAATTGACATACGGTTTCGGCTTTTTCCATCTCGTCTGCCATTTGCACAAGTTCTTCTTTATTCAAAGATTTTAAGGCGCTTTCAAATCTTTGTCTTGAACAATTACATTTATATGCTACCGTTTGTTCACTTAGAACCTCGACCTCAAAACCTGTAAGCGCAATTTTAACAATATCTAATATATCTTTGCCTTCATCGAGCAACGTTGTTATAGGCTTCATAACCTTTATGTTTGCTTCGAGCTTATCTATAACCTCGTCGTAGCCGTATGCTGCAGGAAGCAATTGAATAATATATCCGCCTGCAACACGCACGGTTAAATCGGGATTAACAAGCACGCCCAAAGCACAAACGGTTGGTATTTGTTCGCTTATGGCATAGTAGGCGGCAATGTCTTCGGCAATTTCGCCCGTAGCAATTGGCACAAAACCGTTATAGGGCTCTTTTAACCCTAAATCCTTTATGACATAAAGTGTGCCGTCACGACCTACTGCACCGCTGACATCAAGCTTGCCGTTTTCTTTAAGCGGAATTTCTACCACAGGATTAACAGCATAGCCACGCACGTCACCGTGACTGTTTGCCACGGCAATTACAGCGCCGGCAGGACCGTTACCGTCGATTTTTACAGTAATGGTGCTATCATCGCCCTTAAGTGCGTTACCCATTAGCGACGTTGCGGTAAGCAAACGTCCCAAAGCGGCGGTTACCACCGCAGAGGTTTTGTGCAGATTTTCGGCGCGCGCTACTATATCGGTGCTGTCAAGAGCGGTTGCCATAACCAAACCGTCCGACGTTATGCATCTTATAAGTTTTCCCATAATTAGTTCACTTTCCTTGTAACGTATATAACACGCTCTGTAGTGTCGCTTGGCGCATCATACGTTAAATCTTCATAGATGGCTTCTACTTTAAGCCCTGCTTTTTTAAGCGCTGTTTCTATTTCGCAAGCAGAATACGCGCGCTCACAAAAGCTTTCACCCGAACGGTAATATGCATCACCGTCAGGCACAAAGAAATCAAGATTAATTTCTACAATATTATTTGTTTTGGTATATTCATTTTGCCACACGCAATAAACGTCATCACTATCGATAACAAAGGTATTATTACCCAAAACCTCGCGGTGCTTATACGGCGTATTGAGGTCAAAAACAAACAAACGGTCTTTTTCTAAAAACAAAGATACGCGCGCAATCGCCGCACAAAAACGGTCAAAATCGGTTATATGATTAAGAGAGTCAAGACAGCATATTGCACCGTCTATGGTACCGTAAAGGTCAAGCTGTGCCGCATCTTGACAAAGATACAACACATCGTTGCCCATTTCTGCCGATTTTTCACGCGCAAGAGAGAGCATATCGTAAGACACATCGACACCTATTACCGAAACACCCATGCCGGCAAACTGATTGCTAAAGCCGCCTGTACCGCAGGCAAGATCGAGCATTAACGTTGGCATACGGTCGTATTTTTTAAAAAGAGAACACAAATATTTTGCCCTGCCGCAATAATCGACATCGTTCATTAAGGCATCGTAATTGTATGCAAATTCGGTATACATAATTAGTCTTTAAGACGTTCAAGAACAATTTTTGTGCCCTTGCTCATAGTGCGATTAACGCGGCTGATGGTGGCGGTTGAAGCGCCGGTTGTTTCTACAATTTCGTTGTAGATTCTGCCCTCGCTAAGCATTTTTGCCACCGCAAAGCGCTGCGCGATAGACTTAATTTCTTTAGGGGTGCATAAATCTTCAAACAAATGTTGACATTCCTCTTCTGATTTTAATGTCATTACTGCGCTGTAAAGAAGCTTAGAAAAATCTTTTTCTGCCATTTTTGTACTCCTTAAAAATTATATATTCCGTCATAAACAGTTGTAGCGCCACCGCGCATAAGCACCGTGCCGTCACTTTTATAGGTTATAAATAAATCGCCGCCAACAAGATGAACGGTGATTTCGGCATCGCGCTTGCAGTAACCGTTTACTACTGCCGCAACTGCCGCCGCACAAGCGCCCGTACCGCAAGCAAAGGTTTCGCCGCTGCCACGCTCCCACACACGCATTTGCAGGGTGTTTTCATCTATAACACGAATAAATTCGGTATTAACCTGCTGTGGAAACATACTGTGATGCTCAAAATAAGGGCCTATCTGTGTAAGGTTTAGGCTATCAATCTCGTCACAAAAGATTACCGCGTGCGGATTGCCCATTGAAACGGCGGTAACGTTATATTGCGCGCCATTTACGGTTATTGCGGTATCGATTATAGAATCGCAATCGCAGATAGCGGGGATTTTATTGGGCGAAAATTCCGCCTTGCCCATATCTACCGTAATAGATTGAGCCATGCCGCCGATATCGGTGATATAAAGTGTTTTTATGCCGCTTAAGGTCTCGACCGTAACCGTGCTTTTGTGCGCAATATTGTTATCGTAAATAAATTTGCCCACACAACGAATGCCATTGCCGCACATTTTGCCCTCGCTTCCGTCAAGGTTAAACATACGCATTTTGGCATCTGCCACGTCAGACGGGCATATTAAAATAACGCCATCTGCACCAACGCTAAAACGTCGCGGTGACATTATTTTAGCAAGTTCGTTAGGATTATCTATTTGCTGATTAAAGCAATTAATATACACGTAATCGTTGCCAATACCGTGCATTTTGGTAAATTTTACCTGTGGCAAAAAAACACCGCCTAAAAAAATAATGATTGGCATACACCAACCATTATTATAAATTAACATAAATTTAATGTCAATATAAAACTTTTATGCTTTAAAGACATAAACCTTAAAGCGTTTTTCGCACTTAGGACACACGGTAGTGTGCTTGCCCTTGCGGCGCGGAAGCCGTAATACAGCGTGACAGCGAGGGCATTTTTTGTATACGTGGGTATAGTCTGCCTTGCGCTGAAGATAGGTGTTGCGTTTTTTAATTATTTCGTTTTTCAAGGCGCTAAAAGCCTTGTTTTCGCGCGAGCGCGCATAATAATTACGCGACAGCACCCTAAAGAAAGCATATATAATAACGGCATCAATAACAAGCTGTAAAATTAAAGAGTGTAAAAAGAAATTTATTAAAGCCATAATAGCCGCCGCGCCAAACAAGACGTAAAAAAGCCCATCTATACCGTAGCGGCCGCGCATAAACTGCATAAGCTTGTATCGTAAATTCATACACATAACCTCACTTTATAAATATTATACTATCATTTTAAAAATATTTGTTACAAAAAGATTAAACTTTTTGCATTATTGTATAAATTGTGGTAAAATAAATTAAAACTATCTACCGAGGTAAATTATATATGTTTTCGATGGTAAAAAGCGTTGGAATTTTTGGTTTAAACACATATATGCTTGAAATTGAGGCCGACGTATCGGGCGGATTGCCTGCATTTGACGTTGTGGGTCTACCCGACACGGCGGTTAAAGAATCGCGCGACCGCGTGCGCGCGGCAATTAAAAACTGTGGATTTAAATTTCCGACAGGAAGAATAACAGTAAATCTTGCCCCTGCCGACAAAAGAAAAGAGGGCGCGGTTTATGACCTGCCAATACTTACATCTATTCTTATTGCATCTAATCAGTTAGAGTGCAACACGCAAGACTGCGCCTTTTTGGGCGAGGTATCACTTGACGGACAGGTGCGCGGTATAAACGGTATTTTGGCTATGGTAATAACCGCCAAGCAAAACGGTATACGCGATATATTTATTCCTTTTGATAATGCAACCGAGGGCGCCGCGGTAGAAGGCATAAACGTTTACGGCATTAAAAATGTAAAACAGCTTGTTGACCACCTTACAGGCTTTACGCATCTAACTCCCGCCCAAAGCGCGCCTATGCAAGATGACGCTATTAGTCATATGCTTGATTTTAGCGAGGTTAAGGGGCAGATTATGGCAAAAAAGGCCATCGAAATAGCCGCAGCCGGTGGACACAATTTGCTACTTATAGGGCCTCCCGGTTCGGGCAAAAGTATGCTTGCAAAGCGTATGCCTACTATACTGCCGCCTATGACCTTTGAAGAATCGATAGAAACCACCAAAATACATTCGGTTGCGGGAAGCCTTGATAAAAATCATCCAATAGTTACAACAAGACCGTTTCGTTCACCACACCATACCGTATCTTCGGTAGGGCTGTCGGGCGGCGGCGCCATACCACGACCGGGTGAAATATCTATGGCGCATAATGGCGTTTTGTTTTTAGACGAGCTTCCCGAATTTAAACGCGACGCTATGGAGGCGTTGCGTCAACCGCTTGAGGACGGTACTGTTACCGTAACGCGAGCATCGGGCAGTGTTACCTACCCCAGTAACATTATTCTTATTGCCGCCATGAACCCCTGCCCTTGCGGATATTACGGCCACCCAAGCAAGCCGTGCACCTGTTCGCACAATGCGGTACATAAATATTTAAATAAAATTTCGGGGCCACTGCTTGACCGACTTGATTTACATATAGAGGTGCCGCCGGTTGACTATAAAGCGCTTTCTGACAAAGTACAGGGTGAAAGCTCGGCGCAGATACGTGAGCGTGTAAGCCGCGCAAGAGCAATACAGACCGAGCGTTACAAGGGCACGGGCATTAACTGTAACGCGCAGTTAACGCCTTCTTTACTTCGCAAGCACTGTGTTATGACCGACGAGGCAAGCGCATATTTAAGCAAAAGCTTTGATGCTATGGGTCTGTCGGCGCGAGCCTATGACCGAATATTAAAGGTGGCAAGAACTATCGCCGACCTTAAAGGTAATAACGAAATTCAAAAAGATGATATAGGTACTGCGCTACGCTTTAGAAGCTTGGACCGAAAATATTGGGAATAAGAAATTAAGCACCTGACAAAAATCAGGTGCTTAAATTATTATTCATCTATACAAAATCCGCAATATTTATTATCGGCCACACCAATTGTAACCGACTGATTTTCTTTAAGCTGTGCAAACTCTTCTAAAGAAACCTGAGCATCCCACAATTTGCCGTCCTGTGTTTGAAAAACCACACAACAGCACTCCTTGGTCTCGGGCATTTTTACCCCACCAAGATTTTTTCGATCAAAGTACTTTTCGACCACGACCGCTTTATATTCAAAAATTTGCGGTTCGACATAAGGCTCTTCTAATTCTTGCAAAAGCTCTTTATGTTCTTTACGAGCTTTTATGCAGCTGATTATGCAAAAATACACAAAAGGCAACATAATAATAACAAAAATTATAAGACCTATATTTTCTTTAATAAAATCCATAGTTTATTCCTCGGTTGCGGGCGGGTCATCTTTTTGAGGTTCTACAACGCATTCTTTGTTTTTGTTGTTTACAAATTGTCTAAACAAAACATATAAAACCGAACAAATCGGAACGCCGAACAGCATACCAAGCACACCAAAAAGTCCGCCGCCTATTGTTACTGCGGCAAGCACCCAAATGCCCGGCAAACCTACCGATTTACCCACCACTCTTGGATAAATAAGGTTGCCCTCAAGCTGTTGAAGCACTATTATAAACACTACAAACCAAAACGCCTTTACGGGATTTTCAAGAAGTATTAAAAACGCGCCAATGCCCGTGCCTATAAATGCGCCAAAAATAGGAATGAGCGCCGTAAAGCCCACAAGCACCGAAATAATTGCGGCGTACGGTATACGGAAAATAAGCATACCGAAAAAGCAAAGCACACCTATTATACAGGCTTCGGTAAGTTGGCCTGTTACAAACTTTGTGAATATATCATTTGTAAGCGCGGCAATATCAACCATTTTTTGCGCGCGGTTTGGTTTTAAGATAGCGTTAGCCGCTCTGCGCACCTGAAGCCCAAGCTTTTCTTTTTGCGCAAGCAGATATACTGCAAACACAAGACCCAAAACAATATCTACCACAGCCGATATAATGGACGCAGTAATATTTACGGTTGTATTAAGCACACTGTTGCCGTAGTTGCTTATCACATCTTTTGCAAGCTGGGTAAGTTTGGTTGTGTCAAATGAAATTTCGGGCAAGGTAAAGTTGTAATGCGCCAAAAATTCTACAAGCTTATTATACCAGCCATTTACGGTTTTTGTGTATTGCGGTATCTTACCCGCAAAGGACACTATTGTTTCTTTAAGCGCAGGTATAACCATAAATACTATTGCAAAAATAACACCTAAAACAATTAAAAAACTAAGTGTTAAGCATAACGGTCTTTTTATTTTTAATACCACAGTTTGTTTTTTGTTTTTTCGCCAGAGCCATAGCCAAAAACGCTCTATTGGGCGAAGCAACAAATTTACCACGTATGCCGCGCAAAAGCCGATTATAAACGGTGATATTAACGTTAAAAAAGAACCAATAACAGCCGTTATTTTATTTGGCTGTGTAACTGCTGTGTATGCAACCGCGATAATTAAGGTTGTTAAAAATACATATTTTAAAAGCCTTTTATTAAGGGGGATTGAAAACTGTATTTTTTGATCCTCGGTTTTTTTGTCTTTCATTTTTATTCCTTTTCTTCTGCTTCGTCAGATAAATCCTGCTTTTCGACCTTTATGGTGGCGGCTCTGTGCGAGTCAACCTCGGTAACGGTGATTACAAGATTTTCAAACGTAAAGGTATCGTTAACGTCGGGTATATTACCTATTTGTTCGGCAACCCAGCCGCCAACCGATACGCTGTCGGACTCGGTTTCGATATCGAATTCCTCACAAAAATCGTCAAGGTTCATATTGCAGTCAATAATAAAGTTGTTTTCGTCAAGCTCTTTAAACTCTTCTACAACCTCGTCGTGCTCGTCCCAAATATCGCCAACCAGCTGCTCAAGTATATCCTCCATTGTAACTATACCCAAGGTGCCGCCGTATTCGTCGACAACAACGGCAATGTGCGATTTTTCTTTTTGAAGTTTTTTAAGCAGATCATCTGCCATTTCGGACTGATGTACAAATAATACGGGAGAAATTATATCTTTGATAGAATCGGTTGTAATACCGCTGCCAACATAAAAGTCTTTTTGATGGATTACACCGACAATGTTATCAATATTATCTTCATAAACAGGAATACGTGAAAAACGAGTTCTTGTAAAGGTTTGGGCGATTTCAGACTTTTTAGAATCAATAGGCAATGCCTCAAGATCTACACGGTGGGTAAGTATATCTTCGGCCTTTAAATCTGAAAATTCAATCGCATTACGCAAAAGGTCACCCTCGTCGGTGTCGATATCACCCTCCTGCTCGGCTTCTTCAACCATCATAAGCAGTTCTTCTTGTGTCATATTGTCCTCTTCTTCAACCTTAAAGAGCTTACCGACAAGACTTTTCCAAAGTGAAAATATAAAATTAAGCGGCAGAAGCAACCATATAAACAAACGAATAAAGGGCGCTGAAAACATTGCGAATTTTTCAGGAAAATCGTTAGCGATGCTTTTGGGTGTAATTTCACCAAAGATAAGAACGGCAACCGTCACTACTGCGGTAGAAATTGCCGCGCCGTTTGACATTTGCAATTCTTCAACAAAAAGCAGAGTGCCAACGGAAGCAAGCAATATGTTTACAATGTTATTGCCTATAAGAATTGTTGATATTAAACGATCATATTTGTCTGCGAGGTTTACTGCAAGCTCGGCTTTTTTGTTGCCCTTTTCAGCCATGGCGCGAAGTCGCGTTTTATTTGCACACGAGAACGCCGTTTCGGTGGCAGAAAAATATGCCGAAAACACAAGGCACATTACCATAATTATAATATAGGTTTCCATTTTAAATTTTAATCTCCTTTAATTATACATACAACTTACTTTTATAACTTAAATTTCAGTTCAAATTCCTTTTTAGACACAAAAAGGCATACCTGTGCTTGAAATCAAGCATAGGTACGCCGTTATATATGTGTGTCAAATTATTAGTATCGCCGTTATCGTCGCTACTGTCGCTACTGTCCATTTAGACAATAACCCTCCCAAAAAATTATTTTATCGTATTACACATTATATCAAAGAGCTGTGTTTAAGTCAAGCACAATTTATAGTATGCTTTCGGGATCATATCTCCAAGGAGTGCTTAAGTATACTCCTCTTGCCTTGCCTTCCATCCACGCGCGATAGGTTCGTTCTATATTTGACCATTCGTCAAGTCTTGAAATATTATGCGCGCGAAGGTCGGTAAAGAATGCGTTTATTTTTTCACCGTTATAGTTGCCGTTTAATACCTCGTTCCAGAAAATATCGACAAATCTTATTGATAGCCTTGCTTTTTGAACGCGTGAAAGTCGAACGCCGTCACCCGATACTGCCGCTTCGGCTTTATCAAATAATTTATTATACTCTTTTAGTAGCTCGTCGCTTAAATAGTCGGGACGATGTATATCCTGAATGTACATATGATAATTGTTTTTCTCGACATAATCACATAGCATATTAAGATAATCGTCAAGATGCGGCGCGGCGGGTCCGTAGTAGTATTCCATAAACTCTTTACGGTGCGTATCTATATCGCAATCGGGATTCCACATAAGCTTTGAAAGCAAATATACCCGAAGCTCGTTAAAATCTACGCCACCGTAACGAGCGCAGTTTGCCTCTTCAAAAACGCCTTTAACATTGTATTTTGCAAGGGTTTGCAAATTTGGCTGCAAAACGCGCCAATTTGGAAACGGCATAGGATAAAGCGGAAAGTTTGATGTGTAATCCCACACGTAAAGTCGGTTGCACACTCGACTCCACTCGATAAGATCTTCTATAAATATAGTTGCTGTTCCATCCGGACGCGGTGTAGCATGACTTCGATCGGTGCACTTTTCAAAGGAATGCGCATAACAGGTTCGACTGGCACAAAGTCGCACACAAACGTTGTGACGCACCTTTGTAAGATGAGATGCAGGTCGCGAATAACTATATGCGAGCAGGTCAAACGTAACATCGGGAAATTCGGGCTCTAAAATTTCGGCAACACGGTTTACAAATTTTATAAGTGTGCCTACGGGTGAGCCTTCCTCGGCATCGGATTTGAGGCAGTTTTCACACTGACAGCTATAGGGGTTATCATTTTGTGAAATAGATAAAATTTTCTTATCGGGGTTTGCCTTTAAAACCTCGCGCGCGTTTTTAACCACTATATCTATAAGGTCGGGGTTGGTAAGGCAAAGCTGCCAATGGTCGTTTTCAATATTTTGACGACGGCCATTGTAAAATGAAAAATATTCGGGGTGCGTATCGCGGTACTCATCGTGTGGTACCAATCGCGCAAAGCTGTGCGCACCAAGGGCGTATCTTATACTGCCGCCAAGCATTTCGGGAATGTCGTTCCAGCGTCCGTTAATGCGGCACATTGTTGCAAACTTTGAAAAACGTTTTATGTCACCGTAGTCCATATCACGAAATTCAAAGGTTGGTTTTTCGCGTTTGTTTATATAGTCTATTTCAAGATTTGTTATGGTAGGAATTTTTTCGCAATCGTATGTAAAAAAGCGACAACCTATAATTTCAAGCAAATCGTACCCGCCGTAAATAACACCGCGCTTGCCGCCTTTTATATAGATACTTTCATTTTGACTGTTTATTGAAAACTCATCATCTAAGTATGTATTGTCAAGCTCGACATATATACCTTGATTACTGTAGTCTTGACACATCTTTATTTCAAACGGCGCGATGGTTACTCTGGCAAGATAATAGCGAAGCTGTGTTGCTGTAAACCATGCTTGCGAGCAATTGTTTTCAAAATCTTGTTCAGATACATATATTGCGCCAAAGGGCACTCTGTTTTGCGCTAAAATCATAAAGGCACCTCCTCTTTTCTTTATTGTAATTTAATTATACTTTGTAAAAATGTATTTGTAAACCATATTTTTGCTTGAAAAAAATATGGTTTTATGATATATTCGACTTGTTATATATAACTCGAAAGGTGTGTTATTATGAGCTTTGACAAGCAACTAAAAGCTATTATGAAACAAATAAATGATTTTAAAGCAACTGCCGATAACAGTATGCCGCAAAACACATTTTATTTGGGTGAAAATCATATTTTGTGTTGTGAACGCGAATACGGTGTTTCTCGCTTTGCGTATGATGCAAACGGACTCGTAGTTTGGGCACGCAGCAGCGGTCATATTGACGCGTATGATTCGACCTTTACCATCTTCCGTGAGCTTAATAATTTTGAAGATGCTTCAATTGCTTTTATGGGCGGTTTAAAGCAATCAAGCGGCGAGTATTTTCCCGTATCGCTTTTTGAATGCCACCGTCAATTGTTTGAACCTATCGAAATTAAGCGATATGTCGTTTACTCATTTAGATATGCATATTATATAGCAGACACTGCCGATGTAACATTTGCAGTACGTGTGCACGCAAGTATGGATAAGCACATACACTTTGCTTTTACAGCCATAAACAAGAGTGATAAACCGCAAAGCATTTATATGATGTCTTGTATGGATGCTTGGCTTTTCTACCGTAACAACGGCGGTGTTTATGATATAATGAACCGATTTGCCAAGCGCTACCAAAACGGCAACTATCTACTTCGTTCTTACGGCGACAGTATGACGGTATCTCGTACTTCTGTTGGCAAAGCGCCTGATACTGAGTACCTTACAGCGCAAAAATCGGCAGTGCTGGGCCCTGTAGGCCGTCTTATGACAAACGCATCCACGCTTAAAACCGGTGTGTTTTACAACAACTCTGATGCCGCTAATTCGGTTGATGTACCCGTTTGCGCCGACAGCGCTCACTATACATTAGACGCGGGCGAATCGGTACGTCGCGAATATGAGCTTCAGTATTATCATACCATCAACGAAGCTGAGGCTGTTATCGATTATAAGCCTGATATAGAAAAAATTGACACAACTCTTGCCGCAGATGAAGAATTGGCGCTTTCAAATTTTGCAACAATGCAGACACACTTTGTTGACTACAACGGAAGCTTTAACGCAAGCGTGCTTAATAAATTTGTGCGCAATATTCAAAAGCAGATTTCTTTTTGCGCTTTGGGTAAAAACTATTTTGGACCTATGATGGGCGTTCGCGATGTTATGCAACAGCTTGAATCATCACTTATATGGCAACCAAAAGAAAGCCGCAAGCAATATATAAATACACTTAACCACATACTCGAAGACGGCAGACCGCCACGTCAGTTCTCTGAACAGGAGGACGACAGTCATATGCCAATGTTTGACCTGCGTAAGTTTATTGACCAAGGCGTATGGATTATAACCACACTTCACACATATCTTTCATATACAAACGACTGGTCAATATTAGACGAAAAATGCGGTTATTATGTTCCCTCTAATGACAATAACTATATCGTAGCAAGAAGTAAAATTGTTGATACTGTGCTTGACCACGTTATAAAGATTATGGATTTTCTGTGCAGTAATATTGACGATAAGACGGGTTGTATACACTCGCTCTTTGGTGACTGGAACGATGCTCTTGACGGTCTTGGCAAAACAAGTGACCCCACACGAGAATATGGTAACGGTGTTAGTGTAATGTGTTCGCTTCAGCTTTATCAAAACTGCACCGAAATGTGTGAAATTTTAGAATTTGTAGGCAAATATGACGATAAGATTGAAAAATATAAAAAGGTCGCAGAAACACTTAAAAACGGGCTTACGCAATATGCCATTGACATCAACGACAGCGGCGAACGTCGTATAGTGCACGGTTGGGGTGATAACCGCTCTTATAAAATTGGTTCTTGGTGCGACCCCGACGGCCTTGCGCGTTACAGCTCTACAGCCAACTCTTTCTGGGCAATTTCGGGTATGATTAAAAACGACCTATCTATGAAAGAGACTATAATGCAAGCATTTAAGACGCTTGATTCAAAATACGGTATAATGACCTTTGACAAGGCGTTCTCATTAGATATGCAAAAGTATGTGGGTCGAATTGCACGTATTTCGGCAGGTACTTACGAAAATGCAGGCACCTACGTGCATGCCACAATGTTTGCGGTATCTGCGTTGTTCTTGATGGGCGAATCGCAAGAGGCTTGGCGTCAGTTTGAGCTTGGTACTGTGCTTTCGCACGCCGACTGCTCAAAATCTCCCTTTGCTATGCCAAATTCGTACTTTAGAAATGAAGAGCTTTGCATAGACGGTCAGTCGTTTGCCGACTGGTACACAGGCAGTGGTACAGTATTTATTAAAAACCTTGTTAAGTTTGGCTTTGGCGTTTGCCCAACGCTTGACGGACTCCTAATTCAAACAGCAGGTTATATGCCAACAACCGATGCTTCAATAGATGTTATTGTTAAAGGTCATCCAATAACCGTTAAATATCAAAATAAGGGTAACGGCAGCCGTAAATTCTTTATAAACGGCAAAGAAACGGAAAGTAGCTTCGACGAGCTTATGAACACCAAGAAAACATTTATTCCTACCGCTGATATTACTGACGGTATGATAATTGAGGTTATTGACTAATAATCGCTTGACAAAAATTCATAATAATGATATAATCGCAGTATATTTTAAAGGCTATGATAAAGAAAAGTAACGGTATAAACGGTGCTTAGTGAGTGGCAGATAGTGTAAATGCCGCCATACGCATACCGCGAAGAACACTTTGGAGCTGCAAACCCAAAAGTTAGACTTTTAAAGTCACGCTTAGTAGGGGCGCCGTGAGCGGCACGTTAAAGCCGATAACAGTTTTTAGCTGTGAGTGACCGTGGTAACACGGTAATACGGGTGGCACCGCGAGTAGTATTTATGCGCTATTCGTCCCTGATTTTTCAGAGGATGAATGGCGCTTTTTAAATGTTAGCGTCATTGCGAGAAGCGTTAGCGACGAAGCAATCCGTAATACACTTAAAGAAAACGGATTGCCACGGACATAAATGTCCTCGCAATGACAAAAATATAGTATATTTTCTTTTACCCTCAACATTTAATTTACAATAATTATAAAAACTTTCTGGAGTGATAAATTATGAAACACATTGACATTATTGAAATTTTAAGGGGCAACTATACCGACCAAACGGTTACCGTTTGCGGTTGGGTGCGCACATCACGCGACTCTAAAAATATGGCGTTTTTAGAGCTTAACGACGGTACAACACTCAGACACTTGGAGATAGTAATTGACAAGGCTGTTATAAGTGATATTGCCGAATTTATGAAATTGGGCACCTCGCTTAAAGTAGAGGGCACCGTTGTAAAATCGGTTGTAGCTGAAGATTCGGTTGAAATAAACGCTGAAAGCATTACAGTGCTTGGTGTTTGCCCACCCGAATATCCACTTCAGAAAAAACGTCACACACTCGAATATTTGCGTACAATCCCAGCGCTTCGCGTTCGTACCAACACCTTTAACGCAGTGCTTCGTGTGCGCTCGGTAATCTCGGCTTGTATTCACGAATTTTTCCAAGACAGATATTACACATATATTCACACCCCACTTATCACAGGTAGTGACTGTGAGGGCGCAGGCGAAATGTTTAAGGTAACCACTCTTCCCTTTGACCACGGCATTAAAACCGAAGAAAAGGCAGATGCCGCTGACTTTTTTGGTCGCCGCGCCGCATTGTCGGTATCAGGTCAGCTTGAGGGCGAGGTTGCCGCTATGGCGCTTGGTAAGATTTATACCTTTGGTCCGTCTTTCCGCGCAGAAAAGAGCAATACACCCCGTCACGTTGCAGAGTTTTGGCACGTAGAGCCTGAGGTTGCTTTTGCAGAGCTGCCCGATATTATTGAAATTGCAGAAGACCTTATTAAGCACATTATTAACACCGTTCTTGAAAAATGCCCCGAAGAGCTTAAGTTCTTTAACGCGCATTTTGAAAAGGGACTTATTGAAAAACTACAAAGCGTTGTTGCTAATGACTTTGCGGTTATGACCTATACTGAAGCTATTGATGCGCTTAAGGCAAGCGGCAAAGAGTTTCAGTACCCTGTAGAATGGGGTTGTGACCTTATGACCGAGCACGAGCGCTACATCGCAGAAGAAATTTGTAAGCGTCCTGTATTTTTAACAAACTATCCTAAAGAAATTAAGTCTTTTTATATGAAGCAAAATGCCGACGGCAAAACCGTTGCCGCAACCGACCTGCTTGTTCCTACGGTTGGTGAAATTATTGGTTGTAGTGAACGTGAGGCCGACCTTGACAAGCTTATCGAAGCTATGAATATACGCGGTATGAATCTTGAAGATTACACCGACTATATCTCGCTTAGAAAATTTGGCTCGGTACCACATAGCGGCTTTGGCTTGGGACTTGAGCGAATCATTATGTACGTTACCGGTGTTCAGAATATACGCGACGTTATTCTTTACCCACGTACAGTTGGCACTATTTCTTAATTTTGGATTTTCACTTGGAGTGATTTTATGTATAAATCAAAGCTTAACGTACTTGAAACGCAGGGTATTATACGCTCGTTGCGACACAAGTTTGAAGAACATCTTTGCGACGTACTTAATCTTCGCCGCGTATCTGCGCCATTGTTTGTTATGCGTGGCAGTGGACTTAACGACGATTTAAGCGGCGTTGAACGCCCTGTATCTTTTGATATTTTACAGTCAGGCGAGGTTGTAGAGGTTGTTCACTCGCTTGCTAAATGGAAACGTATGGCGCTTGGCAAATACGGGTTTAAGATGCATACCGGTCTTTACACCGATATGAACGCTATTCGCCGTGATGAAATTTGCGACAGCATTCACTCGCTCTACGTTGACCAATGGGACTGGGAAAAGGTTATTGAAGAAAAAGACCGTACGGTAGAATTTTTGCAGGACACCGTTAGACGTATTTATGCGGCAATTTTACTTACCGCTGATTTTGTTGAACGCAGACACCCCGAGCTTCAAAACTACTTACCGCGTGAGATTAAATTTATTTCATCACAAGAACTACTTGATAAATACCCTAATCTTACCGCCAAAGAACGTGAGAACGCCATTGCAAAAGAGTATGGTGCTGTATTTTTAATGCAGATAGGCGGCAGACTTTCTAACGGAGAAAAACACGATGGCCGCGCCCCCGACTATGACGATTGGTCGCTAAACGGTGATTTGCTTGTGTATAACCGTGTGCTTGACTCGGCGCTTGAGCTTTCAAGTATGGGTATTCGCGTAGACAAAGAAACTCTTATTAAACAGTTAACGGCTGAAAATAAGCTTGACCGATTAGAGCTTCCCTTCCATAAATCGCTTGTAAACGGCGAATTGCCGCTTACTATCGGCGGCGGTATCGGTCAATCAAGATTGTGTATGCAAATCTTACAAAAAGCGCACATTGGCGAGGTTCACGCATCAGTCTGGCCTAAAGAAGAAATTGAAAAGTGCAACAGTCTTGGTATTGAGCTTTTATAATTTACTGTATAAAAAATCCATCCACTATAAACATAGCGGATGGATTTTTTTATTTACTTAAACTTTTTAACCAACCTAAAATGGTGAAATTGTCGGCAAATTCAAAGGTTATAATTCCTGTTATGAAAACAAATATTATAATTAACGGCAACACATAGGTAAAGTACGGCCTTAGCCATTTTGCAACCTTTGGTCCTTTGCCTGTATTAGCTTCGGTAATAAAGTTGTCAAAGCCCCAGCCTTTTTTGGTGGTACAAAACAGTATATATACCAGTGAGCCTAAAGGCAACAGACAATAACTTACAATAAAATCTTCTAAGTCTAAAATTTGACTTGACGAATTAAAGGGATGGAAATCTCTTAAAACGTTATAGCCAAGCGCACAAGGCAGAGCCAAAACAAGCATTCCTGCACAGCAGATACCGCAAGCCTTTATACGCTTCCAACCGGTAATTTCACGCACACAAGCGAGTATGTTTTCAAATACGGCAAGCACCGTTGATAATGCGGCAAAGAACATAAACAAGAAAAATAGTGAGCCCCATATTCTGCCGCCGGACATATTGTTGAAAACTCTTGCCATTGATTCAAACAATAGGCTGGGACCTGCGCCTGCTTCGATATCGAAGGTAAAGCAAGCAGGAAATATAATAAGACCCGCAAGAAGCGCAACAAAGGTATCAAGCGCCAAAATATTTATAGATTCGCCCAAAAGCGTACGGTCTTTGCCAATATAACTACCAAATATTGCCATAGAGCCTATACCCAAGCTAAGCGTAAAGAAGGACTGATTCATAGCGCCTACGATTATGTTGCCGTTTATTTCGCTAAAATCAGGCTTTAGGTAAAAGCTTAACCCCGCTTTTGCACCATCAAGCCAAAATCCTCGAACGGCTAAAACCACCATCAGTATCAGCATTAGTACCATCATATATTTGGTGATTTTTTCAAGGCCTTTTTGCAGGCTAAAGCACAGTATTGTAAAGCCGAGGACAACAACTATTGCCATAAAGCCGACCATAACGGGAACGTTTGACAGCATATTGCCAAAAAGCTCACCCGATGCGGTGTCGGAAATACCCGTCATATCGCCCTTTACAAAGCTTACAAAGTAATAAAGTATCCACCCTGCGACCGATGTGTAAAACATCATAAGCAACACATTGCCCAAAAATGCAGCCGCGCCGTGATAATGCCACTTTTGGCCCTTCTTTTCAAGATTTTGATAACTTCTTATTACACTTGCCTGACTGGCTCTGCCTACCGAAAATTCCATAACCATTACGGGAAGTCCCATAATAAGTAAGAACATCAGATATATCAGTACAAAGATGCCGCCGCCATACTCGCCGCACATCCATGGAAATTTCCACACGTTGCCGCAACCAATGGCACAACCTGCGCTAAGCAGTATAAAGCCTAAACGGCTTCCTAATTTTTCACGTTCCATAGCAAAACTCCTAATTAAAAAACATATCAGTTATTTTAACAAATATATTTATTATAGTCAAGCACAGTATTTTGCATTGATTTTATTTTAAAAATATGATAACATAAAAATAAAATGAAAGGTGAGATTTATATGAATAATATTTGGCACGACGTATCGCCCGAAAGAATAAAGCCTGATGATTTTTTGTGTGTAATTGAAATACCTAAGGGTAGCCGTAAAAAATATGAGCTTGATAAAGAAACCGGTTATATAATCCTTGACCGTGTGCTTTACACATCGACACACTACCCTGCAAACTACGGGTTTATTCCCCGCACCTACGGTGACGATAACGACCCGCTTGATGTATTGCTTATTTGCGCTGAGGATTTAGAGCCGCTCACCTTAGTGCGTGCATACCCAATCGGTGTTATCGCTATGGTAGACAACGGTTCGCGCGATGAAAAGATTATCGCAATTCCCTGTAATGACCCTAATTATAATATGTACAAATCTATTGATGAGCTACCTCGTCACTTGTTTGACGAGATGCGCCATTTCTTTGCGGTGTATAAAAATCTTGAAGGAAAAGAAACCGCTGTTGAAGAGGTTGCCAACGCCGACGAAGCCGTAAAGATTATTAAGGAATCGATTGCACGTTATAATGAGGTATTTTTAAAATAGGTGATATTATGAAAATTTTTGAGATTAATTTAAAAGAAAAATACGATTTTTTATGCGAGGAAGGTCGCAACCCAACCCTTACCTGCTATTTGCCATATAATTTGGTAGAAATGGGTAGGTCGGACGAAATGCGTCCTACAATAGTGGTGTGCCCCGGCGGCGGATATGCCTATTGTTCAGAGCGCGAGGCAGAGCCTATTGCACTTAAGTTTTTAAATTGGGGCTTTAATGCGTTTGTACTTAATTATTCATGTGCGCCACACCGATACCCTGTGCAGTTGCGTGAAGTGGCGGCAGCTTTTGAGGAGATTTATAAAAATGCTGCCGAGTGGCATTGCGACATTGCCAAAATTGGTATAATTGGTTTTTCGGCAGGCGGACACCTTGCGGCACATTACAGCAATGCATATAATTGCGGCGTTGTACGTGAAGTGTTCCCAGACAGCAAAAAACCAAACTTTAGCGTGCTTAGCTATCCTGTAATTTCAGCCGATGAAAGTTTTACTCACAAAGGTAGTTTTGTAAATTTGCTTGGCGCATATCCCGAGAGTGACGACGTAGCAAAATACTCATGCGATAAGTTGGTAAGCAGCGATACACCACCTACATTTATTTGGCACACTACCGAGGATCAAGTGGTACCGGTTAAGAATAGTCTTGTTTATGCTTCGGCACTTGCTGACAACAAGGTGCCGTTTAGCCTGCGTATTTACCCTTATGGTGTGCACGGTCTTTCAACGGTTGACCATATGACCCTTGATGATGATAAGCTTGACCCAAAAACACTTTTGGCTAATACTTGGCTCGATGATCTTAAAAAATGCATAGATAACACCGTTTTATAAAAGATAATCAAAACAGCACTCAAGTGATAAACTTGAGTGCTGTTTTTTAGTTGAATTTATAATTTAATTTTACTGTTACGCGTTATTTAAGCTCTACGTCCCATTTATTGATGTATTGCGCTAAAATGCCGTAGTCTTTATTGTTTATCTTTGTATCGTCATTAACGTCGGCGGCATCAATATTAATTTGAACGCCTCACTTGTTAATGTACTGCATAAGCAAAC
>JAZSKN010000044.1:0-30052 GCA_045534895.1 Acutalibacteraceae bacterium | reverse complement strand
TTTTGCGGTGCTTTTTTAAATTTTAACGTCTATTTCATCATATTTTGAAACAACCTCTTTAATACAATCGCTAAAACAATTTATTGCGTTATTTTTGCTTTCAAGAGAGGTTATTATAGATACCTCGCGTTCAGGAATTTTAAAGACAGTATCTACCCTTTTAATTTTATTGCTATCTTTCAAGCCTTCGGCTACGCTTGCGGGCACTATTGCCCAACAAGATTTGCTTTGCAAAAACTGTTTTAAATGCGACATTATGGCAACTGTAAGTTTAGGGTGTTTTTCACCGAAGTTTTCATTGTGCCATTTCGAGAAGCCGCTGCTCCAATCGACATACAGTTCTTGGCTGTTAAGCAATTCTTTTACTGTTACAGGAGCATTGAAGGCTAATTCACCACCGCAAAGCAAAACCATAGGTTCAACAAAAACTAAGGTTTGTTTAAGCATTTTGTCTTTATTATTACCGGTTGTAAACGCAATATCGGTATCTCCGTTATGTATATTGCGGCTTGCAAGAGGCAGTTCCATATCTTGTATTTCAAGTTCTATTTCAGGATTTTGTTGTAAAAAAAGCTCATAAACCTGCGGTAACAAAAAAGTATCAAGACTGTTAAGCGAAGACACGCGAAGCTTCTGCAACGGTTTATTAAACACGCTATACATTTGTCCCATTAATTCCTCATACTGCAAAGCCAATGCATAAAACTCTTTGCCTGCTACAGTGAGCATCATTTCGCGACTGCCTTTTCTGCGCACAAAAAGCTCGCCACCAAGTTCTCGCTCTAATGTTTTAAGGCGACTGCTTAATGATGGTTGTGTAATATATAATGCCTCAGCCGCGCGGCTTACCGTCTTGTGCTCACAAATACTTAAAAAACATTCTATTTCTAAAATCGTCATACTACTTCACCCCAATTATAGAGTCTTTTCTATATTATAGCATCTTATTTTCAATTTTACAAGAGTAAAAGTATAACATATAATGGGTGACGGTAAATTTTTACTTATGGGGGCAAATAAATGCGTAGCAAAAGTTTGAAAATCATAAAGGACTATGCTATAATTACAGTCGGTTGCTTATTGTATTCGTTTGCCTTTGTCTGTTTTTTTGACAGCAACAATCTTGCAATGGGCGGTTTTACAGGCATAGCGCAGGTAATAAATCGTTTTATTCCGTCGCTTCCTATCGGCACTATGGTGTTTGTGATGAACATACCACTTATGATTATAGGCATTAAAAAACAGGGATGGTCAATACTTTTTACTACCATTTACGCTATAACCGTAAGCTCTGTTATGATTGATACGTTAAACGCCTTTATCATTTTTCCAAAAACCGAGCCACTGCTTGCCTGCCTTTACGGTGGTGTACTGCTTGGTATATCACTTGGAATTATGATGCTTAAAAGTGCTACCACAGGCGGTACCGAGCTTGCGGCAAGGTTGCTTAAATATGTCATAAAAAGCATATCTATCGGCAAAATTTGTCTTATTATAGACGTTACCGTAATTTGCATTTATGCGCTTACTTTTCGTAGTTTAGACAACGCGCTTTACGGAATAATGGCTATGTATATTTCAAGCATAGCTATGGATATGGTGGTATATGGCTCAGTAAATGCCAAGCTTGCCTATATTATTAGCGATAAAAGCGAAGATATAAACCAAAAGCTTATGGAAATGGAGCTTGGTGCTACCATAATAAGCGGTAAGGGTGCATTTACGGGTGACACAAAAAACGTGCTTTTGTGCGCGGCACGTCCAAATAAAATAGCACGTATTAAAGCGGCTGTTATGGAGCTTGACCCAAGAGGCTTTGTTATAGTAACCGATGCAAAAGAGGTTTTAGGCGAGGGCTTTGGCGAATATACAGACGATAGTTTATAATTAAATTTTACATAAAAAATATCAGGAGGAAACAAAAATGGTATTTGGTATTTTAAAAGACATCAAAGAGGGCGAAAATCGCGTAATCTGCACACCTGTTGAGGTGGCATCTATTGTAGCGGCAGGTCATACCGTTCTTGCACAGCGTGACTGCGGTGTGGGTTCAGGCTTTTCTAACGAAAAGTATGAGGCTGCAGGTGCCGAAATCGTCGACACTATGGAAGAAATGTACGCTCGTTGCGATTTTCTTGCAAAGGTTAAGGAATTATTCCCTTGCGAATATGACCTGCTTCGTGAGGATCAGTTGGTTTACTGCTGTATTCATCCCGCAGGTCACCCCGAAGAAGTAGACGCAATTTTAAAATCAAAGTGTATAGCACTTACTGCAGAGGACTCTCACCGTTACGGCTCACCAAACTGTGAAGCGGCAGGCAAACAGGGCGCTTTGTTTGGCCTTGAATCAATGCTTACAATAAACGGCGGTAAGGGTAAATTTGTAGGCGGTTTTGCTGGTGCCCCCGGTATGAATGTGCTAATTTTAGGCGGCGGTGTAGTAGGTCAGGGCGCATTATCGGTTCTTCACGCACTTGGTGCAAAAGTAACCGTTATGGACATCAACGCAGGCGTGCTTCGTATGCTTAGTGACCGTTATAACCAAAAAATTGACACCATGTTCTGCACAAAAGAGGCAATTGCCGCGCTTTTACCGCAAACCGATATGGTTATTAACTGTGTTAAGTGGCCAAAAGAACGCACCGATTTTCTCATTGATAAAGAAATGCTCAAAACTATGGAGCCCGGTAGTGTGCTTGTTGATATATCAAACGACGACCCAGGCGCTATTGAGTCAAGCCACGAAACCCACCACGATGACCCACGCTATGTAGTAAACGGCGTTGTTCACTACTGCGTAAGTAATATTCCGGGTGCGGTTGCACACTCAACAAGCGTAGCACTTGCGGCTGAAACATTGCCGCTACTTCTTAACATTATGAATAACGGTCTTACCGAAGCTTGCGTTCGCGATGGCTTTATTCGCCGCTGCCTTACAGCATACAAGGGCTATCTTACCCACGAAGAGACAAGCGCTATTCAAAACAAGCCTTGGATTAGACCTGAAGACATTTTGGGTATTGCTGACCGCAAGTTAGACTTTGCTCCGCCCGCAACCACAACCAAGAGTGATAATTTTATAAAGCTTTAATACTATGAATTTTAAAACTGATTATAAATTAGAAAACTATATACTGAATACTAACTGGCAAGACCTGCCAAAAGAAGTACAAGACCGTCTTAAAGGGTGTATGATAGACCTGTTTGGCGCGCTTATAGTTGGTAGTAAAAGCGAGCAGTTCAAAGCAGGACTAAAGCTTGCAAAAAGTGTTTTTGGTGGCGGTGATATTGCCGTTATAGGCACCGATGAACGCTTTAGCTTTGCAGGTGCTTCAACCGCTATGGGACATTCGTCAAACGCGTATGATATAGACGACGGTCACAATATAACACGCGCTCATCCGGGTACCTCATTTGTAGGCGCCATACTTGCCGCGGCATATGATAAAAACGTATCACGTAACGAATTTTTGACAGCATTATTAGTGGCTTACGAAACCACCGTTCGTATGGGCGCCGCTTTAATGGATTATTATAACTATGCACATAGTAGCGGCACCTTTGGTGCTGTGGGTGTTGCAGCAGGCGTTGGCAGACTTTTCGGGTTTAGCAAAGAGCAGCTTAATAACGCACTGTCGGTTGCCGAATTTAACGCACCCTTAGTTCCGGGTATTCGTAGTGTTGAGTACCCATCCATGAACAAAGACGGTGTTCCTTTTGGCGTTATGACGGGTGTTTTGGCAATACTTGATACTGCGTGCGGCTTCACCGGCAATAAGCATATGCTTGAAGCTGACGAATACCGTCATTATGTTGATGATTTAGGTCAAAAGTATCAGGTTATGGACCTTTATTTTAAGCCCTACCCTTGTTGCCGTTGGGCACACCCCGCAATTGATGCCTGCCTTGAACTTATAAGCAAGCACAACATTTTGCCAAGTGATATTGAAAAGGTAACCATTCATACCTTTAAGCGTGCTACAATGCTTTCAAAAATTGTGCCGCAAACCGCTGATGAAGCCCAGTATAACATAGCTTACCCCGTGGCATCATCCATTCTTTACGGTGATTTTGGTTTTACGCAAGTGTTAGAAGAAAACTTAAACGACCCCACCGTTATTGATATGATGAGCCGTCTTGAATTTAAGGTGGATAATGCCTTGGATGCGCGTTTTCCCGCCGAACGTATTTGCCGAGCAGAAATTAAAACAAAGCAGGGCGATACATATATATCAAGCGAATGTGAACCGCGCGGAGAGGCAAAAGAAAACATTGGTATAGACTGGCTCGGTAATAAGTTTTATCGCATAACAAAACCTGTGCTTTCGGCAGAAGGACAAGAAATTTTACTAAAACTTATTACACAAGAAAATGATTTACCAATTAGAGAAATAGTTGATACTGTAAACAAAAAACTCGGATTTTAAAATCCGAGTTTTTTCATAATATAAACGAACCACCCTACAACCGCTGGTTACTCCTACATAATAAACCTTAATTTTATTGTAGAAGAAAGCATTACTCGCCCGCAAAAAAGATAAACTTATTCTAAAATATTTGTTGTTATATAATCTACACCGTAGTCTATAAATCTCTCGGCATCGCCGGGGTTATCTACTGTCCAAACGTTTACCTTTATACCGTTTTTATGGCAGATATCAATAACATCTTTTGGGCATACCCAATGACCTATATCCAAATCAAGTTTATATTCTTTCAAAGCATTTAAAATATTGTCATTAAAACTTTGCACCAAATACTGTATATTAGCGTTTGGCTGCCATGCCCTTAAATCCTTTAAATTTTCAAGAGAAAAAGAAATAAAAATCATTTTTTGAGGGTCGTAATATTTTTCTACCTCGCGATAAACTCCCTTTATAACATCGAGAGTCATTCTTTCTTTTAGTTCAAGCACTGCAATCTTATCATAAAAGGCGCAAATAGATAAATAATCCTTTAAATCGGGAATTTTAAAATCACTACCCACCGTTCGTGTTTTTTGTGGAATTAAATCCAAGGATTTAATTGTAGCGTAATCGGTTTTTGACACTACATAATCTTTATCGCAAAGACGTCCCGTAGAATCATCATGAAAAAGTATAAACTTGCCGTCACTTGTTGCGTGAACGTCGGTTTCAATACCAAAGCAATCGGAATTAGCGGCCGCAACAAAGGCAGAGATTGTGTTTTCAAGTTCAAGGCCAGAAAGACCTCTATGCGCTACAAATTTTGTGCCGTTTTTGTTTTCAATTTTAATTGTGTTTGGCATTGTTATCCCTCCGCCACTACCGTGGTCCCCCTCCCGAATCCCACCACCAAGCAAGCTTGGTCCCCCTCCTAACGGGAGCGGTCTCCCTCTGTCCTTCGGACATCTCCCTCACACTGTGAGGGAGTCTACCCTTTAGGCAAGGGAGGCATAAGGGAGGCATTAATATCAATATAATTTATTTTGCTAAATCTTTTACCACTTCGCCTGCAATTATAAGCCCTGCTACACTCGGCACAAAAGGCACCGAACCGATTATATTATCGGGGTTTGTAATAGGCTCTTCTTTAGAATATACAACCTTAAGTTTTTTAATGCCCTCTTTTTTAAGACGGGTGCGCATAACCTTTGCAAGCGGGCAAACGCTTGTTTTGTATATGTCTGCCACCTCAAACAAATCAGCACGTAATTTATTACCGGTACCCATACTGCTGATGATTTTTGCGCCGCATTTATCGGCACGAACTATAAGCTCTACCTTGGCGGCAACTGTGTCAATAGCATCGACAATATAATCATATTGCGATAAATCAAGCCCGTCGGCATTTTCAGGCAAATAAAACATTTTGTGCATTGTTACTCTACACTCAGGATTAATATCAAGTATGCGCGCGGCGGCAACATCTACCTTATACTGCCCTATTGTTTTATGTGTTGCATAAAGCTGACGGTTTATATTAGTTACATTAAACGTATCGTTATCTATAAGGTCTATAGAGCCAACGCCTGCGCGTGCAAGCGCCTCGACAGTGTAGCTGCCAACTCCGCCAACGCCAAATACAGCAACACGGCAGTTTTTAAGTTTGGTTATAGCATCTTCACCTAAAACGGCAATAGTGCGTGTGTATTGATTTTCCATAAAACACCTTAATCTAATTTAAACGATGCGGGAAGAAGCTCTGCGAGAGTATACTCATCAAACACATCTTCGCCGGTCACTACCAAAACCGTAAAATCACCGTCACAAAATTCTGACATAACCTGTCTGCACACGCCGCAAGGTGTAAAGGTGCTAAGCTTACCGTCCCTTTTAGCCGCAATGGCTATAGCCGAAAACGTAGTAACTCCCTCGCTTACCGCCTTGGCGAACGCTGTGCGTTCGGCGCAAATTGTGGGCGAAAATGAAGCATTTTCGATATTACATCCCGTAAAAATTTGACCGTCAGCGCTAAGTAGCGCCGCGCCTACCTTACAACCCGAATACGGCGAATATGATTTATTTGTAGCATTAATGGCCGTTTGGCATAAAAGTTTTTTATCCATTATTTTTCCTACCTGTCGTATTTATCACAAAGCGCATTTATTTGATCGGCAAACTTTGCAATTTCTTTATTAGAACTATCCTTGTTTTTATTAATAACCGAAAGCAAGCGTTGACCTGCGGCATACAAGCGTGAGAATACGGTATCGGCGCGATGCCTACCCTCGCTTTTCTTTTCAATTCTAACAATTTTACCCTTTTCGATACATTCACCTGTAACAAGGTCATATTTATCGCCGCTAAAGGGCGCAACAGCATTTACACCAAGTTGTTCTTCTATTTGCTTTACAAAGCTATCGCAAACGGTATCGTCACCGTGATTTACAAATACCGTTTTAACATTGTTTTTTATATTTTCAAGCCAACCCAACAACATATCCTTATCGGCGTGACCGCTAATGCCCGCAAGTGTAGCAATGCGCGCATTTACATTTATCTCTTCACCAAAAAGCTTAACCACTTTTTCGCCGTCAACGAGCTTGCGACCAACTGTGCCCTCCGACTGATAACCAACAAAAAGTATTGTGCTGTCACTTCGCCATAAATTATGCTTTAGATGATGGCGTATACGTCCTGCCTCGCACATACCCGAAGCCGACAATATAACCTTAGGACTATCGTCAAAGTTAATCATTTTAGAATCGTCCGACGTTATAGACAGTTTAAGTCCGTTAAAACGAATTGGATCTATGCCCTGCTCTAACAAATCAAGCGTTTCAGTATCGTAATAATCGGTAAGACCCGAAGAATAAATATTTGTTGCCTCTACCGACAAGGGACTGTCGACATATACCGAAAAATTAGCGTGATTTTTAACCAAGCCTTGCTCTTTGATATTACGAATAAGATAAAGCATTTCTTGTGTTCTGCCAACAGCAAAAGACGGTATTACCACATTACCGCCGCGATCAAAGGTTTCTTGCAAAATTTCGGTAAGCTGGGCTGTATAATCAGGCCTTGCGCCGTGAGTACGGTCGCCGTAGGTTGACTCAATTACAACGTAATCAGCAATAGGTGGTATGCCGGGATCATTTATAAGCGGACGGTTAACGTTACCAAGGTCACCCGAAAATATAATGCGCTCTTGTTTGCCGTTTTCGGTAATTTCGAACAAAATACTTGCCGAACCCAAAAGATGACCCGCATCTATAAAAGTAATTCTGATACCGTCAAATATTTGGACAGGCTTGTTATAATCGTAAGATTCAAATAGCTTTAACGCGTTTTCAGCATCTTTAAGGGTATACATAGGTACATATTCTTCTTTGCCTGCGCGTTTTGCCTTGCGATTGCGCCATTCGGCTTCAAATTCTTGTATATGAGCTGAATCACGTAGCATAATGTTGCACAGCTTACGCGTAGCAAGTGTAGAGTATATTTCGCCCTTAAAGCCTTGCGCAACCAAGGCGGGTATTTTGCCCGAGTGATCTATATGAGCGTGTGTTAGACACACAGCATCAATATCGCAAGCGGTTACCGGTATTTCACAATTTTCATAAATATCGGCGCCCTGCTCCATACCGCAGTCAATAAGTATGTTTTTACCGTTAGCCTCAAGCAATGTGCAAGAGCCTGTAACCTCGTGTGCCGCACCTAAAAATGTAATTTTCATATAAATACACTCCTTGCTTTTTTATTTTATTTTATCATATTTATGTTACAAAATAAAGCAAAAAATATTAACAACTGCAAATAAATGTATTTTTATAATATTACCGTGTCAAATCTTTAAGCATTGCTTTTATATCCTTATAAATATAATCCGGTTTTACACCGTATTTTTGTATATCAGCTTCAGTGCCTTCGCCGGATAACACAAATATACCGTTTATTCTGGCATTAACGGCACAAGCAATATCGGTATATAGTCGGTCGCCTATAAGTGCGGTTTGGTTTCGTAAAAAGCCTGTTTTTTTGACAGCCAAGTCAACCATTAAAGAGTTTGGCTTACCAATAAAAAACGGTCGCTTGCCTGTAGCGTTAAATATCATCTCGCTTACCGAGCCGCAATCGGGCACCGAGCCATACCACGTAGGACACACAAGGTCGGGGTTGGTGGCAATATAATCTATATCGCGACCAAGTAATATGCAGGCATCCTCTAACTTTTTAAATGAAAGCTCGGTATCAAAGCCCATACATAGACAGTCGATATCATCCTCTAACTTATCGGTTATGGGCAGTCCCTCGCCTTTTAATTGGCTCTTAAATGATTCGGTACCTAAAGCATATATCTTTTTATAATTTTTAGGTTTAAGATAAAAGACAGTTGCATCAACCGAGGTCAAAAAATCATTGGCGGTGGCAGTAATACCAAGACATTTCAATTTTTCTATGTAAGCATCAACACTTTTTGAAGAATTGTTGGTAAGAAATAAATATCTGGCACCAATATTTTTTACATAACGCAAAAACTCGGTAACACCGTCAAAAAGATCGTTATCAAGATAAATTGTTCCGTCCATATCTAATAAATATAGCCTTATGTTTTTTAAAGTCTGCATTATTTACTCCTGTTTTGTGTAGCAACGATATTACTGCCACACACGTTTTTTATAATTATATCGCCTATTTTTATCGGCAAACACGCCGTAGTAGCATTTATAATTTCCATACACTCAAATATTTTTTCTTTTGGTATAGGCTCGTCGGTCTTTACAGAAATTTGACATCCATCCTCGCACAATACGGTTGATGTCACCGTTCTTTTTGGGTTAGTGCACTCGTTTTGTGCATATGTCTCGCCACGCTTACAGGTGTTACCTCGTACCTCAAGCACACGGTTTTGTTCTAAAGTTACAGTAAGCTCGCAACCCAACGGACACACTATGCAAGTAAGTTTTCTTTCTATCATATTACTACACCTCCAAACAAAAATGCAACTCTTTTGCACTTTTTATTTGCTCGGTCTTTAATGTTATTTTTTCCATCTCGCCGGGGGCCAGCTTTGCTTTGTTTTTTGATAAAATAGTTTTGTTGCCGTCGGTTATAACTATTTTTGCGTTTTTATAAACGTCACTTACCCTAAAGTACACCGTTACGTTCTTTGCCTCGGTTATAATTTGCGGTACGGTATATCTGATTTTACCGTCGGTTTTAATTGGTATAACAAATGATTGCTCTTTGCCGTTTTTTATATATTCTGCGGCTGATTTTCCGGCAATTTCTGCCTCTTTAGACACAAAATCCACCAAATCGTGTACATGAAGAACGTTGCCGCAAGCAAATATTCCAATCACCGAGGTTTGACGGTCTTGGTCTACAACAGCACCGTTTGTTATATCGCTTAATTGTATGTTTGCTTTTTTGGTAAGCTCATTTTCGGGGATAAGCCCCACAGACAACAGCAGCGTATCGCACGGAATATATTCCCTTGTGTCAGGAATCGGTTTTCGGTTTTGGTCAACCTTTGCAATGGTTACACCCTCTAAACGTTCCTTGCCGTGTATTTCAACAACGGTATGCTCGAGGCGTAGCGGTATATTAAAATCATTAAGACACTGCTCTATGTTTCGGGCAAGTCCTCCCGAATATGTCATAAGCTCACAAACAGCGTGAACCTTTGCGCCCTCTAACGTCATTCGTCTTGCCATAATGAGCCCTATGTCGCCGCTACCTAAAATCACCACGTTTTTCCCCGGCAGATAGCCCATAGTATTTACATATTTTTGCGCTGTACCGGCACTGTAAATACCTGCGGGGCGAGTGCCTGCAATATTAAGCGCGCCCTTAGAACGCTCACGACAACCCATAGCAAGAATTATTGACTTTGCTTTAATTTGAAATACTCCATCGCTTGAGTTGGTAGCAGTTATTACCTTATTATCCGTGATGTCAAGCACCATAGTATTTAGCTTGTACTCGATATCTAATTCATTTACCCTTTTTTCGTATTTCCACGCATACTCAGGACCTGTTAATTCCTCGCCAAACATATGAAGCCCAAAACCGTTATGAATGCACTGTTGTAAAATGCCGCCAAGCTGCCCGTCACGTTCTAAAATAAGTATATCTTGTATGCCGCTTTCGTGCGCAGCTATTGCCGCGCTCATTCCTGCGGGGCCGCCGCCAATAATAACCAAATCTCTCATTGGGGTGCACCTTCCTTTGTTTTCGCAACGTTTATTGCCGATTGTCCGCCAAATTTTGTAACCTTGTCAAAAGGGATGCCGAGCTCACGCGACAAAATCTCGGTTATATAAGGACCGCAAAATCCACCCTGACAGCGTCCCATTTGAGCGCGTGTTCTGCGCTTGATTCCATCTAAATCGCGCGCACCGGGATTGCGATGAATAGCATCTATAATTTCGCCCTCGGTTATACCCTCGCATCGACACACTATTCTTCCGTAAGACGGATTTTCTTTTATCATTTTATTTTTTTCTTCTATCGAAGCTTCAAAAAATGTATGACTCGACGTTCTGATTGGATTATAATTTTGTTTTTTAACAAGCGTTAAGCCTTGTTCGCTTAAAAGCGCTACAATATATTCTGCTATCGCAGGAGAAGCCGATAGCCCCGGCGACTCTATACCTGCGGCATTTATAAATCGGCTTTTGGGTGAATTTATTATAAAATCTCCGGTACTACCCACGGCTCTTAACCCACAAAAAGAGGTTATTGTTTTTGCAAGCGGTAGATAGACCAAATTTTCATTTGCTTTTTTAATTACTTCGTCAATTCCGTCTTGTGTGGTGGCTTTATTTTCTTTGTCGGTAATATCAACCGAAGTTGGTCCTAAAAGCAGATTACCGTCAACCGTTGGTGTCACCAAAATCCCCTTTCCCATCTTGGTGGGGGTTCTAAAAATGGTATGGGTTACCATATTGCCGCACTCTTTATCAAGCAAAATGTATTCTCCTCGACGGGCGTGAACGACAAAACTATTATCGCCTACAAGGGTGGCTATTTTATCGCTGTAAATGCCTGCGCAATTTACTACATAACGTGCTTCAACGCTGTCGTTTTGTGATTTGATTATATATCCATTTGAAGTGTAATCAATGCTTTCGACTGCAAAATTGCGCTTTAACTCGGCGCCGTTGTCCATAGCATTGCCAACAGCCGCAACGGTAAGGTCATACGGGCAAATTATAGCTCCTGTTGGGGCATATAACGCGCATAACACATCGTTAGAAAGATTAGGTTCCATTTGTTTTAGTTCTTGCTTTTCTACGATACGCAACCCGTCTACGCCGTTTTTTATTCCCCTTGTTAAAAGCTCGTTTAAAGTATTTCGGTCCTCGTTATCAAAGCCTATTACTAACGAACCGTTGTTTTTATACTTAACACCAAGCTCCTTGCAAACGGTGGGCATCATTTTAGAACCCTCAACGTTAAGCCTAGCCTTTAAGCTACCCTCTTTAGCATCAAACCCTGCGTGAACAATGGCAGAATTTGCCTTAGTGGCACCCATAGCAACATCATTTTCTTTTTCGAGTATACATATTTTTAAATTGTATTTTGATAATGCGCGGGCGGTCATTGCACCAATGACACCTGCCCCTATGATTGCTATATCATACATTAGTAAATCCCCCTATTGACAAGGCTTAATCACATATATTATAATAAAACAATCAAAAATGATTGTCAACGAATGGCTTTAAAGTCGAAAAACAATCAAAAACGCTCAAACAAGAGGATAAAAATGCTTAAAGAAGAACGATATGACAAAATACTTTCTATTTTAGATGAAGAAAAATATATCTCTGCGCAGAAATTAAGCGAAACACTTTTTGTAAGCTTACCAACAATAAGGCGTGACCTTGCCGAGCTTGATCGCAGAAACCAAATTATTCGCAGTCACGGTGGTGCTAAAGCGATAGAGCCAGAACACATTGTGGCTCCATTAGATTTTAGAAAAACCGTTCACTCTGCCCAAAAGCGCAAGCTTTGTCAAGCGGCGGCAAGCCTTGTTAATGACAATGAAATAATTTTTATTGACTCATCAACCACCACACTTCAAATGGCTGATTTTTTGAGTGAAAAAAATAATATAACCGTTATTACAAATGGTATTTCGCTTGCTACGTTATTAGTACAAAAAGGCATAAAAACCTACTGTACAGGCGGAGAAATTTTTCAAAACTCATTAGCCCACTTTGGTAGCTTTGCTGAAGATTTTATTAGAAGATTTAACATAGACGCTATGTTTTTTTCTTGCCACGGTGTAAATGATAATGGAATGCTCACTGACCCATCACTTCCGGAAACACAAATTAGAAAGGTTGCAATAAATCAATCTAAAAAGACGGTTTTTCTTTGTGACAAATCAAAGTTTTCTTTGTCGACGCCATATAACCTAATGTCATTACAGGATGTTGATTATATTGTAACTGATTTCACAAAAGCAAAAACACTATTTAACTTAGAAAATAAAAATAGAATTATTACAGTGTAAAAAAACTCGTCAAAGTTTTACTTTGACGAGTTTTTAGATATTAAATTGGTTGAATTGTAAAGCTAAAGTTTATCTTCTTTTCACTAACTCTGTATCGCTCTTCGAGTTGTGGTCCGCAAGAATTAGAGCCCAAACCCGAAACCTTATAGTCAACACGCAGATGAGTTTTACCATCACGCACAAGCTCGTTTATGTGCTGTGCTTTGGTAAGCGCATCGGCGCTGTAAGATGACACATTAAACTCAAAATTATCAGCCTCGATACACATTTTACCAACACTTATCATTTTTGCAGCGGTATGATTGCCGTGCTCTTGTGGGCGAATATAGTTTACGTATTCATAATCTGCCGCGCTTTCATACACACCTATTTTACCGGCGTGGCACATATCTAAATAGCTTTCATAAGGTCCGTTAGCAAAGTATTTAAACTCGGCATTTTGTTGCGGTAAGACAAGTTCAAAACCAAGGCGCGGTAACCAATAAGCATTTTCACGAATGTCGCCGTCAAGTGTCATATTAATTTTGCCCAAAACATCAACGCTAACAGTAAGGGTATATTTTATCCAAGGCATACGGCTTACTGCGGCAACACTACCCTTTACGGTAATTACGTTATCTGTACATGTGCACTCATAAACCTTGCCAAAACGGGTGTGATAAAATTCACCAACCCAGGTAATACCCCAATGTGATTTTTCTTTACGGTCATTGTCGGTAGGAGCACGCCAGTTTGTTAGCTTTATTGTGTCGCAAATTTGTTGTTCGCCATCAATCACAATATCGGTAAAATTACCGCTGTGACGCGAGAAAACATAACGGAATTTTTCACCCTCAACAATATAATCATTACCATATTCTTTTACATTAGCTAAAGGCAATAATTCTTCTTTTACCACTTCAAACGGTAATTTGTGTTGAGTGTGGGCAATAATTTCATCACCGCTTAAAAGTTCGCAGTTAAGAAATGCCCCGTACTGACAATAAAGTTCTGGCGCATCAATTTTAATTTTGGTTTCACAAAGCGGCTCAAGGTTTAATTTAACACTGTTTTTACTCAATACCTTATCGTCCGCAGTAATTGTGTATACAAATTCAAATTCATTAAGATTTGTAAAGCTGTAGCGATTTTTAACGGTTAGCACACCGTTTTCAAAGCTTGTTGCCATTGGCTGATATGCGGTCTTTACCTCAAGCGAGCCGGCCTTTAGTGTACGGTCGTAAAAAACTACACCGTCACAACAAAATTCGCCAAAGTTTACAAGCTCACCCTCGAAGTCGCCGCCATAGCAAGGCACACCGTCTTTAAACACGGTATGGTCAGCCCATTCCCAAACACAACCACCAATAAGTGATTTGTGTTTGTTAAATAATTCTACATACTCATACACGTCACCTGGGCCGTTACCCATAGCATGTGCATATTCACAAAGGAAAATTGGTTCTGTAATTTCTTCATTTGCAATAAAGCCCTCTAAATCGCTAAAGGACGAATACATACGGGAATATACCTGTGATACACCGGGGAATCCCTCACGGCAAGAACATTCCCAATGGCAAAGGCGACCGTCACCAAGCGATTTAACATAGTCTGCCATTGCAACAAAGTTGTCACCGTGACCGGATTCGTTACCCAATGACCACATAATAATGCTTACGTGATTTTTGTCACGCTGCACGGTACGAACCATACGTTCAAGATGCTCTGTTTTCCAATCGGGGTGAGTGCCCGGCCAATTACCTTCGGGTTCGGTATAATTATAAGGCTGTGAAGCGTATCGACAAATAAAGCCGTGAGTTTCGATATCACATTCAAGTATAACGTAAAGACCGTATTCGTCACAAAGCTCCACAAATTTTGGTGGTGGCGGATAATGCGATGTTCGAACACAGTTGATATTTAACTCTTTCATAAGTTTAACATCACGAAGTAGCTCCTCATCGGTCTGATACCAACCGCCCTTAGCACTTGTGTCGTGATGATTTACACCGTAAAGTTTTACAGGAACACCGTTTATAAGCAACTCTTTATCGCCTGAAATTTCAATTGTTCTAAAGGCTGTTTTTTGTGTAATTATTTCGCCGTCACGCTCGATTTTTACTGTATAAAGTCGTGGCTTTTCGGCACTCCAAAAAACAGGATTTTCTATTACAAATTCTACCCTTTCGCCGCTTTGCGTACCAACAAAATTTCCCTTTGTATCATAAAGAGAGACTACCGCCTCTTTTTTGGTGTCAACCACAATTTTTCCGTCTGATGCCTTAACATCTATATTTGTTATATGATCAAACGGACGCTGTAATATGTAACAATCACGGAATATACCGTTCATTCTAAAGAAATCTTGATCTTCAAGGTAACTGCCACAGCACCATTTTAATACCTTTACAGTTATTTCGTTTTCGCCTTCGAACGCAAATTTGGTTATATCAAATTCTGCTTGCAGGTGACTACCCTGCGTAAAGCCTACATAATTGCCGTTAACATACACAAACGCACAAGAGGATACACCCTCAAGCACAAAATACACCTTGCCCCATAGCTTTTCTATTTTAAACTCACGGTTGTATACACCGCAAGGATTATCATCAGGTGCGTATGGCGGGTCTACGGGAAAAGGATACTCTTGATTAGAGTAATTCACGGTATCGTATCCTTCGATTTGCCAGCAAGAAGGCACGGGTATTATATCCCAATTATCGATTGTTTCGGGTACGTCTATATCACGAGCATAATATTTAAAATTCCAATTGCCGTTAAGTAAATTATATTCGGATACACCGTCTGGTATATAATAACTACGCGGTGCGCATCGGTTTTCACTGGTTTTTAATGGATTTTCATAAATACGCATATTTGTTACCTCTTATCCCTTAAGTAAATTGTTCTGTCGTTGCGATGCTTGTAAACGCTAAGCACTAAACCTACACCTAAATACATACATATTAGTGACGTGCCGCCCGCGCTAAAAAACGGCAACGTTACGCCAATAACAGGAAGCAGCGCCACGCACATACCAATGTTGATTGTAATTTGCGCAAGCATCATACCAAAAAAGCCAATACAAATTATTTTACCGCCCTGCTTGTTGCATTTTCGCGCAATGTTTATAGCTCGAAAAGCAATTAGCGATAACAATATAAGCACTAATAAACAACCTAAAAATCCAAGCTCTTCACCAATACTAACAAATATAAAGTCGTTCTGACCCTCGGGCACACCACCAACCTGAGTAAGACTGCCGTTAAAAAGGCCTTGTCCGGTTAGTCCACCGTTAGCAAGCGCCATTCGACCGCGATATTGCTGATAGGTAGCGCCCATTATATCTGACTCGATATCAAAAATATTTAACAGTCGTGCGCGTTGTTCATCATTCATTACTACAAAATAAATAATTGGTGAGCATGCCACAAGCACCGTAAACGCCAGTATAAAATACTTCCACGAAATGCCTGCCGCCCACATCATACAAAGCACCATTATAGCAAATACCAGCGCGGTTCCGTCGTCACCCTGAAAATGTATAAGCAACACCGGAAATGCGCCGTGCAAGCACACAGGAATTAATGTTTTTAGCTTATTAATATTGGGTTTTACCCGACTTAAATGCGTTGCAAAGGTAATAATAAAGCATATTTTTAAAAGCTCAGACGGTTGAAATGTAGTAAAGCCTAAATCAAGCCAGGCCTTATCGTCGGTGCCTTCGGGCGCCCAGCCTATAAAAAACGTAAGTATTACGGGTATTACACCGATTGGTATAAACAAATAAAAATACTTGCAAAGCTTATCAAAATCGACGCTCGATATAATAATTGCCGCCATAACACCAATCATTAAACCAATTATCTGAACAAAAAGAGGACGAATTGTGTCTAAATATCTGGTTGCCGAATAAACTGCCAGACAGCCGTAGCTTGTAGCCGCAACACAAAGAATTATCATTAACTTATCTGTTTCACGAATAAAGTCGGCTATACGCGCTATAATTCTACCCAATTTTTGCCACCTGCCTTTAAAAATTTATATACACGTTCATTATATTAAATATCTGCGTGTTTTGCAAGTGTTATACCAATAAAAAATAAAAGTCATAGCAAACCTTTTTAATTGCCTGCTATGACCAAATATTTATTCTATGCTTATTACTTTATATCCCTGAGATTCAACCGCTTTTTTTAGCATTTCATCAGCGACGCTTTCGCTTAATTCTACATTTGCAATACCCGTTTTATGACTAATATCTAAAACGGTTACACCGCCAAGATTTTCAAGGGCTGTTTTTGCGTGAGCTTCACAATGCGGGCACATAAGTCCTTCGATTTTAATTGTCTTTTTCATTTTTTTATTCTCCTTTTTAGCGTTTGATTTAAACAAATTAAGTCTAAGCGCATTTGTAACAACACAAAAGCTTGACAGGCTCATAGCCGCCGCACCAAACATGGGATTTAGTTCCCAACCGAGTATAGATATGAACACCCCGGCCGCCAGCGGTATGCCGATTGTGTTATAAACAAATGCCCAAAACAAATTTTCTTTTATGTTTTTAAATACCTTACGACTTAAATTCACAGCAGTAACAACGTCGGTAAGCTTGCTGTTTGTAAGTACAACGTCGGCAGATTCGATAGCAATATCCATACCGTTACCGATTGCCATACCAATGTCAGCCGCAGTAAGTGCAGGTGCATCGTTTATACCGTCACCCACCATAATAACCTTACCCTGCTGCTTTAATTCGCTCACAACCGTCGCCTTGCCGTCAGGCTTTACGCCTGCCTTTACTTCGTTTATACCAACTCTATTTGCCACAGCATTGGCAGTTTTAACATTATCGCCCGTAAGCATTACAACGCGAAACCCCATATTTTTAAGGTTTTCCACAGCATTGCACGTGTCATTTTTAATTTGATCAGCAACGGCAATAACACCAAGCAAAACACCGTTTTTTATGAATAACAACGGTGTTTTACCGTCATTAGATAACTTTTCTGTAATTGTCGACACGGCAGATGTGTCAATATTATTTTCATTAGCCGAGCTTACACTACAACCAAAACATAATTCACCGTCAATAACAGCCGACACACCAAATCCTGCAGTTTCACTAAAATTTGTCACATTTAATAATCTAACGCCATTGTTTTTAGCATAAATATTTATGGCATTGGCAAGTGGATGCGCGCTACCGTTTTCTAACGAATATGCTGTTTGTAAAAGTGTATCTTGGGTTGTATCGCCCACCGCTATAACATCGGTAACAGTAGGTTTGCCGCTTGTTACCGTTCCTGTTTTATCAAGAACCACTATGTTGCATTTGCCGCAAGCCTCAAGCGCTGATGCAGTTTTAAACAGTATGCCTCGACGTGCGCCCACACCACTGCCAACCATTATTGCAACGGGTGTCGCAAGACCTAAAGCGCACGGGCAACTGATTACAAGTACCGATATTGCACGAGCAATTGCAAAACCAAAATCTTGGCCAACAATTAACCACACAATCAATGTTATAAGAGCAATGACCAGCACCACCGGCACAAAAATCGCCGAAACCTTATCGGCAACACGAGCAATGGGAGCCTTTGTGGCTGATGCATCGCTTACCATTTGTATAATTTTGGCAAGCGTACTGTCCTTGCTTTCTGCTGTGGCACGACAAACGAGTTTACCCGTTTTGTTTATCGTACCCGAATTTACCCTACTGCCAACCGTTTTATCTGCAGGAATACTCTCGCCCGTAAGTGCTGATTCATCAACAGCGCTAAAGCCTTCAAGCACAATGCCGTCTACCGCAAAGCTTTGGCCTGGCAGTATTACAAATATATCATCCTTTAAAACCTCGTCGGCATTCACGGTGATTTCTTTTTGGTCTTTTATAACAGTAACCGTTTTGGGAGCCAACTGCAACAAAGACTTTATTGCATTTGTTGTTTTGCCTTTGGCGTAACCCTCTAACAATTTACCAACCGTTATAAGCGTTAAAATCATAGCGGCGGATTCAAAATATAACCCGTGCAACAGGTGTTGCTGCTCGTGAGATGTTACTACTGTCATTTTAAAGACATTTGCAACACTGTAACCATAAGCCGCCGCAGAGCCAAGGGCTACAAGTGTGTCCATATTTGGCGCGCGATTTATTATGCCCTTAAAGCCGTTTATAAAAAACTTTTGGTTTATAACCATAACTGCTGTTGTAAGAAGTAGCTGTACCAGCGCCTGCGCCATAAAGTTATTCGCTATAAAGCTTGGAAGTGGTGCGCCCCACATACTGTGAAACATTGAAAAATACATAAGAATGCCCAGCAGTATGCAAGATAATATAAGACGTGTTAAAACCCTTTTATTGTCGCCATTCTCATCGGTTTGTACTGATGGATTTTTAGACCTGATGCCAATTTGCTGTACGCCATATCCGGCACCTATTACAGCATCTATAACCGATTGTGTATTGGCGTTGTCGTTTACCGTCATATCACCCGTAAGCAAATTGACGTTACACTCGCTAACACCATTAACACCTAGTACCGCCTTTTCAACGCGGGCGCTGCAAGCCGCGCAGCTCATACCCGTAACCTTAAATTTTTGCATTTTATCACCTCGGTTATCTTGTGCTAACTGTATATATTATATATTTTAAAATTTGTTTTTCAAGTAATAAATAAGGCAACTGAAAAATTTTTTCAGTTGCCTATAAATAACATTAGAAGCCCAAAAGCTTGGTGCCTGCTGTTTCAAGCGTGGTGCGTTTTGTTGTAGCATCACTGTCGGTAGCGCCAACTGCGCTGATATAAAGCTTAATCTTAGGTTCAGTACCTGACGGACGAACTATAAGCGAGCTGCCGTCTGCAAGATAAAAGCCCAAAACATTTGATTTTGGTAGGTTAATTGCTGTAATTTTACCACTTGCTATGTCAAGGCTTTCGCTCTTGTTAAGGTTATCAAAACGAGCAACCTTAATACCCTCAACCTCGCTCGGCGGATTAGTAGCCAAGCGCTCCATAATATCGGCAATCTGCTTCATACCGGCTTGACCCTCACAGGTAAAGCTCTTTTGTGAGCAGTAGTAATAACCGTATTTATCATAAAGCTCTGAAAGCACCTCAATAAGATTTTTACCATGTGACTTATAGTAAGCAACCATTTCACAAATAAGCATCGATGCAATAACGGCATCCTTATCGCGCACATAGGTGCCTGCCAAGTAGCCATAGCTTTCTTCAAAGCCAAACACGTAGCGCTCGGGGTGACCCTCGGCTTCAAGTGCGGCAATCTGCTCACCTATAAACTTAAAGCCTGTAAGCACGTCGCGAAGCTCACAACCGTAATCCTCGGCAATTTTAAGACAAACATCGCTTGTAACAATAGTCTTTACCGCAACAGGATTTTCGGGTAAAGTGCCGTTTGCCTTGCGGCATTTTAAGATATATTCGAGCAATAACGCGCCAACCTCGTTGCCACTAAACAAGCGATACTCGTCACCGTTTGGTACAGCTATACCAACACGGTCAGCATCGGGGTCGGTAGCAAGAAGCAAATCGGGCTTAACAGTTTCTGCAAGCTTTAAAGCGCACTCAAATGCCTGACGGATTTCAGGGTTTGGATATGGTGCTGTCGGGAAATTACCGTCGGGCTTCTCTTGTTCGGGAACTACAGTTACATTAGTAGCACCAATTTTTGAAAGAATTGCGCGAACGGGCTTGTTACCCGAGCCGTGAAGTGGTGTATAAACCACATTAAGCTTAGACATATCGATATCGCGGTTTACACGTCGGTCCTCTACAGCGTCAAGATAAGCGTTAATTACGTCGTCACCTATGTATTCAATCTTGCCTTCGGCCAAGGCTGTGTCAAAATCAACACGCTTTACGCCGTCAAATATGTCAACCTTATTCATAACCGAAAGCACATAATCAGCAGCCTCAAGACCTAACTGACAGCCGTCGTTACCGTAAGCCTTGTAGCCGTTATATTTTGAAGGATTATGGCTGGCTGTAACAACAATACCCGCATCGCATTTTAAATGGCGTACTGCAAAAGAAAGCATTGGGGTGGGCATAAGCTCTTTGTAGATGTACACCTTAATGCCGTTTGCCGCAAGAATAGCAGCAGCGTCACGCGCAAAAACATCTGATTTAATGCGGCTGTCATAAGCTATTGCTACACTGCCGTTTTTAGTTACCGAGTTAACGTAATCTGCAAGACCTTGCGTAGCCTTACCTACGGTATAAACATTCATACGGTTGGTACCTGCGCCAATAACGCCGCGAAGACCGCCTGTACCAAATTCAAGATCTTTATAAAAGGCGTCACTTATAGCCTCATCGTTACCTTCAATGCTTTTAAGTTCTGCAACCAAGTCAGCGTCAATTGTTGCCTTTTCGCACCAAAGTTTATATTGTTCATTAATCATTGCCAAAACCTCCCTAAATTTATACGTTATAATTTTATAATGTATTGGGTAACTTGTCAACCAAAATTTAGTAAGAGGTTTCGACAATATCACACACGCCTTACGGCGTAGTGAATAATGAATAATGAATAGTGAAAAGTTTAGGTGTCGGCTTTGCCGACGAATATAAAATGTGCCAGCGGCACACCTTAATTATTCATCATTCATTTTTCATTCTTCATTTAACTAAATGTTCCAAGTCCAAAACTGACCGACAGCGCCTTGTCCACGCGGTTCATAGCCGAAGGGTCAATCACGCCCATTTTTTCTTTAAGACGTTGCTTATCTATAGTGCGGACCTGCTCAAGCAAAACAATGCTATCTTTACTAAGGCCGCAGCATTCGGCGCTTATATCAATATGCGTGGGCAGTTTAGATTTTTCGTGCTGACTGGTAATTGCGGCGGCAATTACGGTAGGACTGTACTTATTTCCAACATCGTTTTGCACTATAAGCACAGGTCGCACACCACCCTGCTCTGAACCGACAACGGGACTTAGGTCGGCGTAGTAAATTTCTCCACGTTTTATATTCATTGCTTGTTCACACTCCGAAATATTACATTGTTGCATTACTATTTTTACCAATCTTGTAAAAATATAATCACGGCAAAAATTAAATTTTGCCTTACTGCATTTTATGAAAAATAAATGCGCAGTGTGAAAATGAAAACGGCGGGGACAAATCCCCGCCTACATAAAATCAGATTGTATATTACAAATATTATTTAACGGGCAATTCGTGAATTGCCCCTACAAACAAAAACGCAAATTTACCGCGTAGGGTCGATTCACGAATCGACCGTCTTATATTGCACACAACATATGTACACCTTCATTAAAAAACGCCGGTTGTTTGACAAATCGGAAAACGTACCGTCACTCGCAATGACGATTTTTAGATGATGTTACACGCGTGTCATTCTGAGCAAAGGCCCCCTTGCCTAAAGGGGGCTGGCAAACGCGACGCGTTTGACTGGTGGATTCCGCGAAGAATCTTAAAAACTAATGTCAAGCGCGTGATTTTTCAGACAGGAACTGTCCCCTGTGTTAGATAAAGTTCTGAAAAAGGCGTTCTTTTCGCCATTCATAGCCTTTTGGATAAGCTCGCGGTTTTGGGTAGAATTACTCTCCGCATCTTGAACGGTCGCAAGCTTGCCGTGTATATTATAAAGCTGATTGCTGTTTGGCTGTTCAGCCATTTTACTCACCACCAAAATAAGATATTTTTTATTATACATATTACGGCAACAATTTTCAACTTTTCATTTTAAACAAACAACAGCACCCACAAAAGTGAGTGCTGTAATCATTTTTATTTTTCGTCTTTTTTTCTTTCGCTGATTGCGCCTTCGGGGTCGATTTCGCCCGCTTTAAGAAGTGACATTTTAGTAAGCGCAGGGCCCACAATTTCGTAAATTAGCACTGCAAACAAGGTAATATTTGCAATTATTAAACCAACCGGTCCAAGTTCCTCCGCTTTTATAGCCATACCGAGAGCAACACCGGCTTGTGGAAAGAGAGTAATACCTAAGTATTTTACTATATTGGGGTCACATTTTGCCCACTTAGAGCTGATAAGCGCACCGTAATACTTACCCACGCAACGAGCAATTATATAAACCACGCCAATAAGCACAACGGCTAAATCCTTGAATATAGAAAGCTCTAACTCGGCGCCCGATATTACAAAGAAAAGTATAAATAATGGCGCGGTCCAACGGTCAAGCCTATCCATAAGATTTTCAGAAAAATCACACATATTGCAAAATACGGTGCCAAGCATCATACAAACAAGAAGTGAAGAAAAAGCAATATGCACTCCGCCGATTTCAAAATTTATTTTTGAAAGACCTACTGTTGCCAAAACAAAGGCAACCGACATTGCAAGTCGCTTTGAACGAGAATGGAAAAATCTTTCAAAGAATGTAAATACGGCGCCCATAACAAAGCCAAGCAACAATGACATTATGACCTCGGCAATGGGTTCTACTATTACTGAAAGTAGATCTACCCTACCTGCGCTTATTGCCTTTGCAACGCCGAATGATATTGCAAAAAGCACAAGACCTACCGCGTCATCAAGCGCAACAACGGGTAACAAAACATCGGTAACAGGTCCCTTAGCCTTATACTGACGAACAACCATAAGCGTTGCCGCAGGAGCGGTAGCCGCCGCCACAGCGCCCAAAACTATTGCCGCTTCAAGCGGAAATTTACTAGGAATTATAAAGTGCAAACCAATAAGCACAGCATCTACTACAACGGTAGTAAATACAGCCTGAAAAATACCGATTATTGTTGCCTGCTTGCCTATTTTTTTAAGCTGAGCAAGTCTAAACTCATTACCAATGGCAAAGGCAATAAAGCCAAGTGCAATATCACTTAAAAGACTGTAGGATTTTACGTTTTCGTGACTGGTGAAGCCCAAGCCCTCGATACCAAGCGCACCTAAAGCAAAAGGCCCTATAAGTACGCCGGCGATAAGATATGCCGTAACCGCAGGAAGCTTTAACTTTTTGGCCACACGTGAAAGCATAAGCCCTGCAAATATTGCAACCGATAATGTTAATAAAATTTGCACAAAAATCCCCTCTTAAAAACTAAAATTTCGTACGGGGGTTAGTATATCACATTTAAATTGGCAAAGCAAGTTTAAATATGCACAAAAAAAGCAGATAATTTCGCTTGCTTTACTACATATTTATAGATATAATTTATGGTAAAAGGAAAAGTTTGCGTTATAAGGAGGCAAATATGGGCGATAAAAAAATTTGGAGCACACTTGTGCACCTTGGCACAAACCTTTGGTATGAAGAGGGTAACAGCAATGGTCAAGACGAAAACAAGCTGTGGAAAAGCCCTGCTTCGCCCGATATACGTTTTGACCGCACCGTTTGGGATAATTACCTAACCCATATTAAAGAATGTGGTATTAACACCATTATTTTAGATATAGCCGAGGCGCTACAGTACAAGTCGCACCCCGAAATTGCTTGTCGCGGTGCCTGGACTCACGATGAGCTAAAGCAAGAAATTGCCCGACTTAACGATATGGGTATTGATGTTATACCAAAATTAAACTTTTCGACCTGCCATGATGCGTGGCTTGGCATATACTCACGTATGGTATCTACCCCGGTGTACTATCAGGTGTGTAAGGATTTAATAGACGAGGTTTGCGCACTTTTTAACGCAAAGTATTTACACATTGGCTTTGATGAAGAGGTTTACGCAAATCAGTCTAAATATGATTTTGTGGTAATTCGCCAAAACGACCTTTGGTGGCATGACCTTAACTTTTTTAACGACTGTATACGCGCAAACGGCGCGCGAACAATGATGTGGTCAGACTATGCAAGACACAAACCGCAAGAATTTGTTGAAAGGTGTCCTAAAGATATTGTACAGTGCGTATGGTACTACTTTGACCAGTTTGGCAAGGATGGTCTTACCCCCGAAAACGAAATTCGTGTTCGCCCGTTTGATATACTTGAAGCTGCAGGCTTTGACCAGTTGCCAAGCGGTAGTATCGAGTATTATGAAAACAACTTTCCATTACTTGTAAAATACTGTAAAGAAAACATTTCTGATAAACATCTGCTTGGTTTTATGCAAACCACGTGGGAAAGCGTAACGCCCGAATGGCAAGAATATTTAAACAATAGCACCAAACCCGTAAAAGAAGCTATAGAGTGGTTTGAAGCGCAATAATAAAAAATACCTACCCGAAAGGATTTAAGTGTTATGAACGATATATTATTAAACGGTGAATGGATATTAAAAAACCCTCTTACCGATGCAACATATAAGGCAACTGTACCCGGTGACGTGCATAACGATCTTTTAAAATCCGCTGTTATTTTAGACCCATATTACTCGGACAATGCATTAAAATGCGGTTGGGTAACCGAGCAGGATTGGATTTACGAAAAGCAGTTTGATGTTACAGAAGAAATGCTCGAAAATAAGCTCAACCTTGTTTTTGACGGTATTGATACTTTTTCTGAAATATATGTAAACGGTACCAAAATTGGCGACACCAATAATATGTTTTTGCGCTATAGCTTTAGAATTAACGAATACGTAACCGTGGGCAAAAACACACTTAGTGTAAAATTGCTTTCTATTCGTAAAAAGGCGAGCGAATTTCCTAAAGAAGGCTATTTTGGTTGCTTTGACGTTCAGCGTATATTTATACGCAAAGCACAGTGCCATTTTTCGTGGGACTGGGCGCCAAATTTCCCCGCAATGGGTATTTGGCTCGATGTTCGTCTGGAGGTTTTACCTGCCAACGAAATTACTCACGTAATTATAAGACCTGAGCTTGACGGTAGAGCGGCTATTATTGTTCATTTGGGCAAAGAGCTTAATCCATGGTGTGTAGACAAAAAGTTTATTCGCGTAAAGGTGTGGGACAACGAAACTACCGTTGAAAAAACTGTAAGCGTTGCAGGTTATAAAACAATATGCAACATCTTTGTAGATAACGTAAAGCTTTGGTGGCCAAAATCTTTGGGTGAACCACATCTTTATAATTACGAAGCAACTCTTATTGAAGACGATATAGAAACTCACAAAAAATCGGGTCACTTTGGTTTTAGAACAATAGAACACGACCAATCTCCCGCAGATACACAAAAGTTTTACTGCAAATTTAAAATTAACGGTGAAGAAATATTCCTTAAGGGCGCTAACTGGGTGCCGCTTGATATTATGACAGGTTGTATTTCTGAGGACAAATACCGTAAGGCTATCACTATGGCTCACGAAGCCAACTATAACTGCCTGCGTGTTTGGGGCGGCGGTATTTATGAAAAGGAAATTTTTTATGATATTTGCGATGAAACAGGTATGCTTGTGTGGCAAGACTTTCAGTTTGCTTGCGCCGATATTCCTGACGATTACGAGGACTTTACCGAGCAAGTAATCGAAGAGGTTGAATATCAAATTGCAAGATTGCAGACGCGCCCAAGCTTTTTTGTAGCTACAGGCGGTAACGAAAAAACCGGCACTGCCGGCACACTTAAAAGTCGTGGCGACCACCTTGTATATTATACCATTTGCGGTATGTGCCATCATCTTGACGGTACACGTCCTTATATGCCGTCTTCACCCTATTCTTTTGGCAGTGTAGGTAATGATTTAACCTCGGGTGATAGCCACGTTAACAGCTATGAGCCATCTATAGGTCACGGTAGATTTACCGAATTTCGCGATATTTTGGCTGAGCGCGAGGCTCCAATGGCATCTGAAATAGCAATTCAGGGCGCTTGCCGTGTTGAATCGCTTAAAAAATACATACCAAAGGAAAGCCTTTGGCCTGTAAACGAAATTTACAATCTTCACTATACACGTAATCCGTACGACGGTTACGGCGGTATCCCCTTTGTTGAAAAACAAATAAAGGCTGCAACCGAAGCGTTTGGTGAGCTTGACTGCCTTGCAAGATACGTAAAGTATTCTATGGCGCTTCACAGCGAATACGTGCGTGCCGACAGTGAATTCCATCGCTCACGCAAGGGCGATTGCGGTGGCGCAATGTTTTGGATGTTCTCTGACATATGGCCAAGTGGCACATGGGCTCATCTTGACTACTATATGATACCTAAAGCAGCATATTATGCCGCAAAGCGTTCGTACAAGCCTGTAACACCAATTGTTACTAAACACAAGGACGGAATATTTGCTTTTGTTGTAAACGACACACTAAAGGAAGCAAAGGGCACCCTTGCCATACGCTATATTGATACTCTTGGTAACCTTTACAGCGAAAAATCTATACCTGTTACAGCGGCAGCTAACGCATCCACAAAAGTAATTTGTGTTGATGATATTATTGAAAAAGGCACAAACCGTATAATTGTGGCAGAATTTACTACAGACGATGAAAGCACCAAGACCTTCTTCTTCCCTGATTTGTGGAAAGACGTTATGTGGTATGACCCACAGCTTAAAGTATCTATTGAGCGTAAATGTGATAGATGCGCTACCGTTACAATAACTGCAACAGCCGCATATGCACGTATGGTAAACGTGGTTATTCCTGAATTTAGCGGTACATATATATCAGACAACTTCTTTGATATGGAAAAGGGCGAAACACGCATTATAGAAATTAAGGCGGATACTCCCTTTGCAACCGAGGATATTGCCGTTAAGCATTGGCTTGACGAATGGGATAGATAAGGTGATTTTTATGATAATTAACGGTATAGGCGCTTTAACACAAGAAGAGCAAAAATGCCTTATTTCGCTTGAAAACACCGAAAACAATTTATTTACAAACGGTAAAGACGGCGTAAAGGGTATTTACTCTACCTTGGACCAAAAGCTTCAGCTTATTGAGTTTGACAATAAAACTCTTACCTATGTTAAGTCGTCGGCAGGCCATCCTGCTATATACGAGCTTAGAAAGCCCGAGTTTAAAGCGCCCGCACAGGCGGTGCTTATGGATCTTGACGGTACAAGCGTTCATAGCGAAAGCTTTTGGATTTGGATTATCGAACAGGTAACCGCCTGGATGACAGGTGATAAAAGCTTTAGCTTTGAAACTGATGATTTGCCTCATGTTTCGGGTTATTCGGTAAGCGAGCATCTTTCATACTGTATTAAAAAATACGCTCCTAAAACCGATTTAAAGGACGCTGTAAACAAGTATTTTGAAATCACAGAGTATGAGATGAACGAAATTCTCTCTGGTCGTGGAAAACCGGGTGCATTTACCCCTGCGCCCGACCTTAAAAAATTTTTATATACACTTAAAGAAAACGGCGTAAAAATTGGACTTGTAACATCAGGACTTTACCAAAAGGCGTGGCCCGAAATACTAAACGCATTTCAGACGCTTGGTATGGGTGACCCCGTAGATTTTTACGATGCGATTATTACCGCGGGTACTGCTATACGAAAAGGACAGTCCGGTACCTTGGGCGAAATTGAGGCAAAGCCTCATCCGTGGCTTTATGCCGAAACAGCCATGGCATTGGGCGTTACCGATAAAAGCCGTATTGTTGGTATAGAAGACTCCGCAGCGGGTGTAATGTCGATACGACTTGCCGGTTTTGCAGCACTTGGTGTGGCAGGTGGCAATCTAAAGCAAAGTGGTATGATGCCATTTTTGTATAACAAAACAGAAAACGACGGACTAATGTCACTTATTCCTACAATTTTAGGTAAATAAAAACAAAATGCTTATTTCACATGAACGTGAAATAAGCATTTTTATATTTTATCTTATTGAATTGTAATAGTCCTTCATTTTCTTTACGTCTTCCGCCTGAGTGCCGTCCGACTCACAAATAAACGTAGGACTACAATTTTTTTGTACCACCAAATCCAGCACGGGTTCAAAATTGGGGCCGTAGATTGTATCTTCAAACGTAAGATGCTTTTTTTCTCCGCCCGTGGTATATTCAATTTTAGAAAAATGAGAATGAAAATTACATAAACGGTCATACCCTAAAGCGTTTTCTATTTTATCAAAAACCGTTTTATAGTCTTCTTTGGTTTTAAAATAACCTAAATCTCTCGCATTTAGATGACCGAAATCTATACAAGGAATAAGCCGCTCGTCAATTTTGCAGAGTGCCAAAACCTCATCTAAAGTGCCAAGCTGATTAACCTTGCCCATAGTTTCGGGGCAAATGTGGATGTGACCGAGACCCTCGTTATCAAGTGCATCAAGTGCTTTTTGCATTGTGTCAATTGCAAGCTCTAATGCTGTTTCGCGGCTTATTTTGCCGCAAGAACCCGTGTGCACTACAATACGGTTACCGCCCATATAATCTACGGCTTTAGCCGAAGCAATTATATAATTTATAGAGTTAAGGCGTTTTTCTTCCTCAACCGACGACATAGAAATATAATATGGCGCGTGCAAGGATAGCGTTATGCTTTTTTCAGCCGCCAAACGACCAAGCTCGCGCGCCTTATCCTCACCAATATTTACGCCTCTGCCGCATTGATATTCGAAAGCATCAAGACCCATACGTTCTACGTATTGGGGTATATGCAAGCTTCCTTTATAACCCATTTCAAAAAAACTGTTAGAATTACCCGCAGGACCAAATTTTGCTGACATAAACACACCTCTTAATCATTAAAGCCATATTTTTTGTATAACTTTTTTTCTAAATGACGGCGCACCTTAAAAGACCAACCGTCCTCAAGCTTTATGGGGGTTAACAAAACAGTTTTAATACCTACGGCATTACCGCCTAAAACATCGGTAAATATTTGGTCGCCTACAATGGCAACGTTTTTACGTTTTTCACCCAAAGCCTTTATGCCACGCAAGTAACCAAACGGTAGCGGCTTGCACCCAAGGCTTATAAAGGGCAATCCAATTCGTGCCGCAAAGGGTTCTATTCTTGCTTTTTTAGAATTAGAAAGCACCATTAGCTTAATGCTGTTTGCCTGCATTTTTGCAATCCAATCCATTAGACCATCGGTAAGAATTGTACCGTGGTGGGTTGACATAGTATTATCCACGTCTAAAAGCAACGCTTTTATATCGTTATTATTTAAAAGCTCTACGGTAATATCTGTTATACCGTGAAGCTTAATATATGGTTTTAGTAGCATAATTGTCCACCTTAATTAAAAATAAAAAGGCGATAAGGGCAGTTCCCTAATCGCCTTTTAAGTGCCGTAAATTAGCGGAACTTTCTCTTAC
>JAZSKN010000040.1:0-3622 GCA_045534895.1 Acutalibacteraceae bacterium | reverse complement strand
AAGTAAAGCGTGAAAGCACTCCGTAACTTTTTCCAAGTTTTTTACAAAGAGAACAATAAACCGCCTTATAGGTTTCATACTCTTTGATTTTAAGTTCGGGTTTGTGTGCCTTTACGTATCCAAACAATGCTTTCACCTCGCTTAATATAATATACTTTTAAGTCGCCCATTTGGTTAATAATGTGTAAATTATCTATCTAAAATCTTTTTTAAAAACTGACCTGTGTAAGATTTTTCACACTTGCAAACCTCTTCGGGCGTCCCCTCTGCTACAATGGTACCGCCGCCATTACCACCCTCGGGACCTAAATCAATTATATGGTCGGCAACCTTGATAACGTCAAGATTGTGTTCAATTACAAGCACGGTGTTACCTGCATCAACCAAACGCTGTAAAACCTCAATAAGTCTATGAACATCGGCTGTGTGTAAACCTGTTGTGGGCTCGTCAAGAATGTAAATTGTCTTGCCTGTGCTCTTTTTAGAAAGCTCGGTCGCAAGCTTAACACGCTGAGCCTCACCACCCGAAAGTGTTGTAGCGCTTTGACCTATCTTAATGTAACCCAAACCAACGTCAAAAAGTGTTTTTAGCTTGCGGTAAATTCGTGGATGACTTTCAAAGAAGTACATTCCCTCTTCTACCGTCATTTCAAGCACGTCATAAATGCTCTTGCCTTTATATTTTACACTTAAGGTTTCTTTGTTGTAGCGTGTACCGCCGCACACCTCACAAGGCACGTAAATATCGGGTAGAAAGTGCATTTCTATCTTCTTTATACCGTCGCCCCAGCAAGCCTCGCACCGACCACCCTTTACGTTAAACGAAAATCTACCTGCGGTGTAGCCCTTTGCCTTGGCTTCTTTTGTACTGGCGTAAAGGTCACGTATATCGGTAAATACACCCGTGTAGGTTGCAGGGTTGCTTCGCGGAGTACGGCCTATTGGAGATTGGTCAATGTCGATAACCTTGTCAAGATGCTCGATACCCTCAACCGCTTTGTGCTTGCCGGCAATGGTTTTGGCGCGATTAAGCTTGTTTGCCAAAACCTTATAAACAATATCGTTTACAAGTGATGACTTACCGCTTCCCGAAACGCCCGTAACACACACAAACTCGCCAAGAGGTATTTTTACGTTTATGTTTTTAAGGTTATTTTCGGCAGCGCCTTTTACAATTAAACTGTTGCCGTTACCTGTACGACGTATGGTAGGAACAGGTATTACTTTTCTGCCCGAAAGATAATCGGCAGTTATAGAATTTTCATTTTTAAGAAGTTCTTCGGGTGTGCCGCTAAACACTAATTTACCACCGTGAATACCTGCACCCGGACCTATATCTATAATATGGTCGGCTTCACGCATTGTGTCTTCATCGTGTTCGACAACTATTAAAGTATTTCCCAAATCACGTAGATGCTTTAGCGTTGCAAGCAATCGTTCGTTGTCACGCTGATGCAGACCAATACTTGGCTCGTCAAGCACGTAAAGCACACCCATAAGAGATGAGCCTATCTGGGTTGCAAGTCTTATACGCTGACTCTCACCGCCCGAAAGCGTACCCGATGAACGCGACATGGAAAGATACTCCAGTCCCACGCTTGACAAAAAGTTCAGTCGTTCTTTTATTTCTTTTAAAATCGGCTCTGCAATCATCCCATGCATAGCATTAAATTTTAAATTATTTATAAATGCAAGGGCTTCGCCAATTGACATATCGCAAAGCTGCTTTATATTTATGCCGCCAACCGTTACCGCCAAATACTCGGGCTTAAGTCGCGCACCCTTACAGTCAGGGCAGGCGCTCTCGGTCATATAGCTTTCATACTCAGCACGGGCATAATCACTTTTGGTGTTTTCATAGCGGCGCTGTAGATTGTTTATAACACCCTCAAACGGAGCATAATACGTACCGCTACCGTATTCCGAACTGCGATGTAATTCTAACTTTTCGTCACCCGTACCGTAAAGTACGGCATTTTTAGCTTCGTCGCTTAAATCTTTCCAAGGAGTGTTTATATCAAAGCCGTATTTTCTTGCAACGCCTTCATAATACATAAGTGCCAACGTGCTGGCATCGGGGTTAAACCAAGAATTAACACCCCAGCCCGCCGCTTTGATACAGCCGTCGGCAAGTGATAGATTTTCGTCATTTATTACAAGACGTGGGTCTATTTTCATAAATACGCCAATACCCGTACAGGTTGGACACGCGCCCATAGGGTTGTTAAACGAAAACATTGTGGGTGTAAGCTCGGGTATGCTGATGCCGTGTTCATCACAAGCATAGCTTTGTGAAAATTGCAGTTCTTCACCGCCAATAACGTCGGCCGCCACAAGTCCGCCCGAAAGCGATACCGCCGTTTCAATACTGTCGGCAAGACGTGAACGAATGTCGGGCTTTATAACAAGGCGGTCAACCACAACCTCTATCATATGCTTTTTATTTTTTTCAAGCTTAATTTCCTCTGACAAATCGTAAATGTTACCGTCAATACGCACACGAACATAGCCCGACTTACGAACGCGGTCAAGCTCTTTTGTGTGCTCACCCTTACGGTTTTTTACTATGGGAGATAGTATTTGTATTTTACTGCCTTCGTCGAGCGCCATAATTGTGTCAACAATCTGGTCGGTTGTTTGCTGACTGATTTCTTTGCCGCAAACGGGACAGTGCGGAATACCAACACGTGCATACAAAAGACGTAAATAGTCATAAATTTCGGTAACGGTACCAACGGTAGAACGTGGGTTTTTAGAGGTAGTCTTTTGGTCAATAGATATTGCAGGAGAAAGTCCGTCAATGCTGTCAACGTTTGGCTTTTCCATTTGACCCAAAAACTGACGCGCATAGCTTGACAACGACTCAACGTAGCGGCGTTGACCCTCGGCATATATGGTATCAAACGCAAGTGAGCTTTTACCGCTGCCTGAAAGACCCGTAAACACAACGAGCTTATCACGCGGTATTGTAACGTCCATATTTTTAAGGTTGTTTTCTCTTGCACCTTTTATAACAATTTTATCATTAGACAAAATCTATTCCTCCAAGAATTTATTTGCTCTTTCTTAGTTTTTCTATTCTATCACGCAGATATGCCGCGTGCTCAAATTCGAGAATTTTAGCCGCCTGATGCATCTCTTGGGTAAGTCGTTTAATAAGTGCCTCTTTTTCAGCGCGAGAGAGCTGTTTGTCGCTCTTTTCTTTGTCGGCTTTAGTACCGATTTCAATAATATCGCGCACGTCTTTTACTATAGTCTTTGGCACTATACCGTGCGCTTCGTTATAAGCTTGCTGAATTGCGCGGCGACGCTCGGTCTCGCGAATAGCGTTTTCCATAGAGCGAGTAACGGTATCGGCATACATTATAACCTCACCGTCGGCATTACGCGCGGCGCGGCCTATAGTTTGCACAAGCGACGTTTCGCTACGCAAAAAGCCCTCTTTATCGGCATCAAGTATAGCCACAAGCGATACCTCGGGTATGTCAAGACCCTCACGTAAAAGATTAATACCAACAAGCACGTCAAACTCGCCAAGGCGTAAATCCCTGATAATCTCCATACGCTCGATAGTATCAATATCATAGTGCATATAACGCACCTTTATATCAAGGTTGGTGAG
>JAZSKN010000023.1:0-69257 GCA_045534895.1 Acutalibacteraceae bacterium | reverse complement strand
GAGATTCGAAAAGACCGGTTCGTCTCCGCCAAAAACACCCATTTGTATTTCTGAAGCGTGAAAGCGTGAGGTAGTATTAAGGGAGCTTTTTCTTGATGTTTTTATACGTAAAAAAACAAGACACTGCTTGAATCTTTGGGCAGTGTCTTTAACTTTTATTTGAATTATAAATTATTTTTCAGCCTCGTATTTTGCTACTACTGCCTTAATCTTGTCAACGGGGTTAAGTAGTTTGCTAATAGAATTATCGTTGTTAAGTGTTTCTACAATTAGTGCTATGTACTTTGACATATTTACACTGCAGTACCACTCGCGTGAGAGAAGCTCAGGTGTTTGATAAATAAGGTTTGTGGTAAATACCTTGTCGATAAGGCCGTTTTCATAGTATTCATCAAATTTGTCGAGCCCATCAACAAAAAGACCAAATGTAGAGAATACAAAAATTCTGCCGGCGCCCTTTTCTTTAAGCTTTGCGGCGATGTCCAGCATTGATTCGCCACTTGAAATCATATCGTCTACAAGTATAAGATCTTTACCAACGATATCATTACCGAGAAATTCGTGTGCTTCGATTGGGTTTTTACCGTTTACAATTATCGAGTAATTACGACGTTTGTAAAACATACCAAGGTCAAGACCTAATACTGATGAGTAGTAAATACATCTACCCATACCGCCTTCATCGGGGGATACAATCATCGTATGCTCGCGGTCAAGCTTAACGTCAGGAACACTGCGGAGAAGTGCTTTAATCATCTGATAAGCCGCCTGCACATTATCAAAGCCGTCAAGAGGGATTGCGTTGTTAACGCGTGGGTCGTGCGCGTCAAAGGTGATAATATTTTTAACACCCATAGACACAAGCTCTTGAAGCGCTAATGCACAGTCCATAGATTCGCGTGCGGTGCGGCGGTGCTGTCTGCCCTCATAAAGCATTGGCATTATAACGGTGATTCTGCGAGCTTTACCGCCAAATGCGGCGATAACGCGCTTCAAATCTTGGTAGTGATCGTCAGGACTCATGGGAACGGTTTGTCCATACATTTTGTAGGTTACATTGTAGTTAAAGCAGTCACAAATAATAAATGCGTCAAGACCACGCGCAGAATGATTAAGTACTGCTTTTGCTTCACCTGTGCCAAAGCGTGGGCAGTTAGCGTCGATTACAAAAGATTGATCTTCTTCGATGCCGCGCCAATCCTTTAGGTAGTAGTCTACCTGTGAAGCAATGTCTTCGCAACCGCGCATGCTAATAATAGCAAGGTCACCATAGGGCGTGTGTTTAAAATTGATACTGGACATAATGAATCCCTCCGCAAGATATTAAATTTTTGACAAATACATTGTATCATATTTATCTTTACAAAAAAAGCCTTTTTTTTATTTTTTTAAACATTTTTTTATTTTGCACCAATATTATAAAATTTGATTGATATTATTTGTGCTATATGATATAATAAACAAGATTATAAGTATTTTTTGTCAGGAGATGTAAGCAAATGCCTAATGTTATGTTACTTGCGTATACCCCTAATCCGGAAAAGACCATAGCTTCGGCTGCAAAGCTGTGTTACAGCTCGTCTACAATAGGGGACTTGTATGAAGGTCTTACCGACCAAAAGGCTGCCGATTTTGTCGAAATGCTTTCTGAAATTGGTCACGAAAGTCCTATTGAGCATGCGGCTTTTACGTTTGGTATCGAGGGTGTGTCTCGTGCATTTTTGGCGCAAATAACCCGTCATAGACTTGCGTCTTATTCGGTTAAGAGTCAACGCTATGTAAAAGAGGGAGAGTTTGAGTTTGTTACTCCGCCTGAGGTAGCAGATGATCCTGTTGCACTTGAAGTATATAAAGAATCTATGCGACTTGCGCAGCAGTCTTACGATAAAATTGCCGAAATACTTACCGAAAAGCATAAAAAAACGTTTATTGCCGAAGGCAAGGACGAAAAAACTGCCGCAAGACTTGCATCAAAAAAGGCTATCGAGGATGCGCGTTTTGTGTTGCCAAACGCTTGTGAAACAAAAATGGTTGTAACAATGAACGCCCGTTCATTACATAATTTTTTCCGTCATCGCTGCTGCAATCGCGCCCAGTGGGAGATACAGTCGGTTGCCAATCAAATGCTAAAGCTTGTAAGTGAGGTAGCGCCTGAATTATTTAAAAAAGCAGGTCCACCGTGCCTTACAGGTCCCTGCCCTGAAGGCAAAATGAGTTGCGGTAAAGCTAAAGAAATTAAAAAACAATATGAGGATATGAAAAACAATGGGTAAACTGATTGTCATTGAGGGTCTTGATGGCTGTGGTAAATCTACACAGCTTGAACTTTTACCGCAAAACTTAAAAAAATGCGGTATTGAAAGTCGCAGTGTTTCTTTTCCGAACTACAACAGTAATTCAAGCGCGCTTGTAAAAATGTATTTGGCGGGTGAGTTTGGTAAGAAACCCGACGACGTAAACGCGTATTCTGCATCCCTTTTTTATGCGGTTGACCGTTATGCCTCTTATAAGACCAATTGGGGCGAGTATTATAACAATAACGGCGTCATAGTATCAGGACGTTATACCACCTCTAATGCCGTTCATCAAACCTCTAAAATGGACAAGTCAAAATGGGTAGATTTTTTGGATTGGCTATATGATTTAGAGTACAATAAGGTCGGCATTCCAAAACCTGATAAGGTTATCTTTTTAGATATGCCTATAGATGTATCACAAAAACTGTTATCGGGCAGATATCAGGGTGATGAAAACAAAAAAGATATTCACGAAAGTGATACCGCCTATCTTGATAAATGCCGCAATGCCGCAATGTTTACTGCCGAATATTCGGGGTGGACAATCATACCCTGTGCACATAACGGTGAGGCAAGAAGCATCGAAGAGATATCTAAAGACATTTTAAATGAAACACTTAAGGTGATATAAATGATATACGTTTTTTTAGCAAAAGGATTTGAAGAGCTTGAGGCACTAACACCCGTTGATGTTTTGCGTCGAGCAGGTATCGAGGTTAAAACGGTCGGCGTAACGGGTAAGAGAGTAACCGGATCACACGGCATATCGGTAAACTGTGATATTACTGTAAACGAGGCGGTTTTTTATGACCTTGATGGCATTATTTTGCCGGGTGGTATGCCGGGTACCACAAATCTTGAAGAAAATGAAACAATTCATAAGTTTATAGATTATGCAGTGCAAAATAATAAAATTATAGGCGCAATATGCGCCGCACCTATGATTTTAGGTCATAAGGGTTTGCTTCGCGGTAAAAATGCCGTGTGTTACACAGGGTTTGAAAAAGAACTCACAGGTGCCCATATACTTGACCGTCCCGCAGTGCGTGACGAAAACATAGTTACAGGCTGGGGCGCGGGCGGCGCGTTTGAGTTTGCTCTGCTTTATCTTGAAGCAGTAAGTGAAAATGAGGAGCTTGCTAAAAAAACAGCAAGAAGTATGCGCTTTGGCGCTTATTAATTGGTGATGAATATGCAAAACAATAATTTTAATATAAACGACGAAGATTTTATCATAGGCAAAGGTTTTAGTTTGGACGAATCAGCAGATAAAAATTCTAAAAAAAGACGCGCTAAAAAAGATCGCTCAGTACTTAAAAATATAATTTGGATATTATGTATTTTATTGGTATCTGTTGGTTTGGCGTTTACTTGCGTATATGCCGGAGCTGACTTTTTGGGTCTTGGTTTTGGAAGAGGCGAATCGGTTCAGATGGACATACCGTCAGGTACGTCTACCGTTGTTATTGCCCAAAAGCTTAACGAGGTTGGCGCGGTTAAAATGCCAATTCTTTTTAGAGCATATTCAAAAATTAAAGGATATGAAAATCAATATAAATACGGACTATACACCTTTAACACAGAGGCAGGCTACGATGCAATTGCCGATATGCTTATGAATGACGGCGCCAAGGCCGAAAGCGTAAAGGTAACAATCCCCGAAGGAACGGGAATAAACGACTACGTTAAAAATGTAAACGGCGAGGATGTTACGGTTAAAGGTATTGCCACCATTTTAGAAGAAAAGGGCGTTTGCTCTAAAAAGGATTTTATATACGCTATAAACGAGGTAGAATTTGACTCAAAACTGCTTAAAAACTGCAATGACGGCAAAACCTACTATTCGCTTGAGGGATACCTTTTCCCCGATACGTATGAGTTTTATGCTTACGACTCTTTAGAGTGTGCGCAAATGGTTGTAGAAAAAATGATAGCGCAAACCGAAAGCAAGATTACAGATGAAATGTACAAGCGCGCCGAAGAGCTTGGTTATACTATGAATGAAATTCTAACTATGGCATCTATTATTCAAATGGAAGCAGGTCAAAGCAACAGCGAAATGGCAAATGTTGCCGCGGTTTTTTATAACCGACTCGAAAGCAAAAAGTTTGAAACTTTGGGTTCAAGCCCTACTTGCTATTACGGCGAATCATTTAAAAATGATGATGGCAGATACAACACCTATAACGTAAAGGGTTTGCCACCCGGACCTTTATGCTCACCTGGTATAGATGCTATTAAAGCGGCGCTTTATCCAACCCAAAACAGTGAATTTTACTATTTTGTAACCGATAAAGACGGTAAATTTTATTTCCATAAAACATTAGAAGAACAAAATAAAACAATCGCTAAACTTAAGCAGGGCGGTAACTGGATATATGAGTATTTCGACTAAAAAAAAATTAGAGCTTTTATGCCCTGCGGGCGACCTTATAAGACTTAAAACGGCGGTAGATTTTGGCGCAGATGCTGTGTATATAGCAGGTGAAGAGTTTGGTATGCGAACCGCCAGCGCTAACTTTAACCGCGAGGACTTAAAGCAGGGTGTTGAATACGCCCACAAACATGGTGTTAAGGTGCACGTTACTTGTAATACCATTCCGCACGAGGACGAAATTGTTCGCTTGCCCGAATTTTTGACATATCTTAACGAAATTGGTGTCGATGCGGTTATTGCTTCAGACCTTGGAACCATTGGTATGGTTAAAAAATATGCGCCAAATTGTGAACTGCACGTATCGGTGCAGTCGGGTATTGTAAACAGCGCAACGGCAAATGCATTTTATAATATGGGTGCAAAGCGCGTGGTTTTGGCACGTGAGTTATCGCTTGAAGAAATAGCAAAAATTCGCGCTAATACACCGCCCGAGCTTGAGATTGAAGCCTTTGCTCACGGCGCTATGTGTGTATCTTTTTCGGCAAGATGCTTGCTTTCAAGCTATATGACAGGTCGTGACGCTAACCGCGGTGACTGTGCTCAGCCTTGTCGCTGGAGTTATAGCCTTATGGAAGAAAAACGTCCCGGTCAATATTTTGATATTACCGAAACCGAAAAAGGCACGTATATACTTAACGCTAATGATATGTGTATGGCGCCACATCTTGATAAGATGTTAGCGGCGGGCGTTTCAAGTATTAAGATAGAGGGTAGGGCAAAAACCGAATATTATGTTGCGGTTACTGCCAATGCATATCGTGGCGCGGTTGATAGTCTACTTAACTGTGACGGCGAGTGGACATTACCCCAGTGGGTAAGCGAAGAGCTTAACAAAATGAGTCACCGCACCTATTCTACAGGATTTTATTTTGGTCGCCCCGAAAACGCGCAGACCTATGAAAACGCAGGTTATATACGCGACTATGCTATTGCGGCTATTGTTGACGGTTATGAAGACGGTTGTATTGTTGCAACACTTAAAAATAAGTTTTTAAGTGGCACAACGCTTGACTGTCTTGAAGCAGGTAGCATACCTTTTAACATAGATACAACTGTTTTGTATGATGAAAAGGGCAAGCAGATTGAAAGCGCATATCAGCCTATGAGCAAAATAAAAATTCCTTTTGACCGCGAGGTTAAAGTGGGTTCAATGCTTAGAATGAAGGTATAAATTATATATTGCAAAATATGTCAAATTATGGTAGAATAACTCTACCCCAAAAATAAAGGAGACTTTTTATTATGAAAAAGGAAGTATTAGTTGAAATTTCAGCTCGTCACGTACACGTGACACAAGCTACACTTGAAACACTTTTTGGTGCAGGTCATACCCTCACCAATAAAAAAGACCTTTCACAGCCGGGACAGTTTGCTTGTGAAGAAAAGGTTACCGTTGTAGGTCCTAAGGGTAGCCTTAAGGCTTCAATCCTTGGTCCTTGCCGCCCTGCTGATCAGGTAGAGCTTTCTCTTACCGATGCTCGTACAATCGGTGTAGTAGCACCAATTCGTGAGTCAGGCGACGTTGCAGGCAGTGGTGCTTGCAAGCTTATTGGTCCTTGTGGCGAGGTTGAGCTTACTGAAGGCGTTATTGCTGCAAAGCGTCATATACATATGACTTGTGCAGACGGCGAAAAGTACGGTATTGTTGACAAGCAGATTGTAAGCGTTAAAATTCCAACCGAAGGCAGAGCGCTTATTTTTGGTGACGTTGTAGCACGTGTTAGCGACAGCTACGCACTTGCTATGCACATTGATACCGACGAGGCAAACGCCGCTTGTGTACCGGGTAGCTGTATAGGTGAAATTCTTGACTAATCCGTTAGGACTATATATTCACATACCTTTTTGTGAACGTAAATGTAATTATTGTGACTTTTATTCTGCATTTTATAATAAAGACACATTAGATGTTTATTTATCTGCACTTAAAGGTGAAATTAAAAAATGGGGCGGCACTATACACCGCCCCATTGATACTATTTATATAGGCGGTGGCACACCGTCACTTTTGAGTGAAGAGATTATTCCGCTGCTTGACTGTGTAAAAGCTAATTTTACGGTTTTAGATAAAGCCGAAATAACGGTAGAGGCAAACCCCGGCTCAAGTGGTGATTTTTTAGAATTTGCAAAGCGGGCGGGTGTAAACCGACTGTCAATAGGTGTGCAATCGGGGTGCGATGACACACTTAAAACCTTGGGCAGAACGCATACTTCGCGTGATGCCGCAACAACCGTGCAAAATGCACGTCGGTTGGGTTTTAATAATATCTCACTCGACCTTATGATAGCGTTACCCAACAGTAACACTAATACCTTAAAAAAAGATATTGATTTTATATTATCTTTAAATCCGGAGCATATTTCATCTTATATCTTAAAAATAGAGCCAAATACTGCCTTTTTTAAAAAGCAAGATACGCTAAATCTACCTGATGATGACTCGGCAGCCGAACAATATCTATTTATGTGCGAAATGTTTGAGAAAAGTGGATATAATCATTATGAAATATCTAACTTTTCGCGTCAAAACTATGAGAGTCGTCACAATACAAAATATTGGTTAGGTGAAGATTATCTTGGGTTTGGACCTGCGGCGCATTCTTGTCTTGACGGTAAGCGCTTTTACTATCCACGCGATTTAATGAGATTTATAAAAAATCCGCAAACTGTATATGACGGTGAAGCAGGCGGTAAGCAAGAAGCGTTAATGTTAGGTCTTCGTCTGTCACGCGGTGTTGACCTATCAAAAATCTACGGTGAAATACCAGAAAGTATTAAATCGAAAATAGACCTACTACAAAAAGTAGGTTATATAAAGGCAAATTTGCCGCACATATCGCTTACTAATAGCGGTATGCTTATTTCAAACAGCATTATTACTGAATTGCTTGGTGATTATTTATGAAAACTTTTAAAATTCATCTTATTCGTCACGGTGCTACCGATGCAAATCGTGCCGGTATGTATATCGGCAACCGCACCGATTTGCCACTTTCTCCCGAGGGTGTTCGCGAGCTACAGCAGATGCGTGAAATGGTAGAATACCCCGATATTGAGCGTCTTTATACAAGCCCAATGCTTAGATGCCGGCAAAGTGCAAATATTATTTACCCCGGCTTTGAGGCGCACGTTATTGACGAGCTTACCGAATATGATTTTGGTGAGTTTGAGGGTAAAACCGCCGAACAGCTTGAACTTATGCCGCAGTATGCCGAGTGGACAAGCGGTAAGTTAAAGGCGCCTGAGGGTGGCGAAACTACACAAAACTTTGTGCGCCGTCAAGCGCTCGCTCTTAATATGATAGTGCGTGATATGATGCAAAATGACATTACAAGCGCGGGTGTTATTATGCACGGTGGTGCTATTATGATGCTACTTTCGGCTTGTGCAGTACCGCGTAAGCATTCGGTTGAATGGACAAGCGATAACGGTCGCGGTTATTCCATTATGATAACACCCTCTCTTTACCACTCAAGTGGTATTGTAGAAGTTTACGATATTATTTAAGGTGGCTTTATGGTAAACATAGGTAACGATTGGGATAATATTTTGGCTGACGAATGGCAAAAACCATATTACCAAAATTTGCGTGGCTTTTTAAAGACGGAATACGGCAGTCGCACAATATACCCTAATATGAACGATATTTTTAATGCGCTAAAGTTTACGTCGTTTGAAAACACGAAGGTTGTAATTATAGGGCAAGACCCATATCACGGTGTCGGTCAAGCACACGGACTTTGTTTTTCGGTGCAAAAAGGAATCGAGCCACCACCATCACTTAAAAATATCTATAAAGAGCTTCACGATGATGTCGGCTTTGTAGTGCCGCCACACGGTGAATTAACCTCTTGGGCGCGTCAAGGTGTATTAATGCTTAACGCTGTGCTAACCGTTCGCGAGGCATCACCTAACAGTCATAAGGGTATGGGTTGGGAGCAGTTTACCGACCGAGTTATTGCCGAGCTTGACAAAAAGCAAACACCCGTTGTGTTTTTGCTTTGGGGCGCAAATGCCCGCAAAAAAGCTGAGATTATCAAAAACCCCATACATAAAAAGCTTATTACCGTGCACCCAAGCCCGCTGTCAGCATACAACGGATTTTTTGGCTGCAAGCATTTTTCAAAAACCAACGAAATATTATTATCCACTGGTCAGACTCCAATAGATTGGACTATTGATTAAAGGAGATTTTTTATGAAATCAACAGGAATTATTCGCGGACTTGACAATATGGGTAGGGTAGTAATACCTAAAGAAATTCGCAAACTTTTAGATATGCGTGAAGGCGTAGACGAATTTGAAATCTATATGCAAGACGATTGCATTGTGCTTAAAAAGCATAAACCAAGCTGTATTTTTTGCGCTGATGATGAAAACTGCATACAGTTTGAAAATCAAATTGTTTGTAAAGCTTGCATCGAAAAATTACAAATTTTAAAAAGAGATAATTTTGAAGAATAAAACAAGTCCCTGCCGTTTTTGGTAGGGACTTACATTTTATTTCAAGTCTTCTTGGTAATGTGCGCGCTCGCCGCCTATAAATTTAGGACGGGTTTTCGCACAAACTATTGGCGAAGCGCCAATTTGGTTTATAGATAGTCTAACAGGCACGGCAACCTCTTTTAAGTGCATACCGATAAGCGTGTTACCTATGTCAAGCCCGGCGTGTGCTTTTATGTGCTCAAGTGCTACGGGGTGCTCCATATTTTGCCATGCTGTTGTAGCAAATGAGCCGCCTGCTTTGGGTTGCGGCACAACGTTTACTATATCGAGTCCGTATTTTTCTGCCGCCGCTTGCTCAATTATGATAGCGCGATTAAGGTGCTCGCAGCACTGTGCGGCAAGATAAATTCCTTTTTCTTTTAAGATGGGGTATATGCCTTCAAATACTGCCTTTGCGGCGTCTATACTTGACGCTTTTCCAATGTCGCCACCCATAATTTCACTTGACGAGCAGCCGATTACGAGTATCTCACCCGATTTAATTTTCGATATTTCTATAAGCTCGGTTATAGCTTGTTTTGCCTGCGTTTTTATATTATTAAACATATGTCATCACCTTTATGGTATTATATTCTAAATTGGTTTAATATTCAACCTTTTATTGTCCTTAATTTGTCTCAGTTTAATATTTATAATTGTTTTATAGTAATAATTGTGGTAAAATGAATCAAAAGGCGGTGTATTAATGCTACAGTTTGTTTTAGGTCGCGCTTCAAGCGGTAAAACGTATACGGTAACTCAAAAGATTGCAGAGTGTATTCTACAGGGTGAAACCCCTGTTCTTTTGGTGCCCGAACAATTTTCATTTGAAAGTGAAAAAAATATTTTAGATATTTTAGGTGACGAAAACGCTCAAAGGGTTTCGGTTATCAGCTTTACACGTCTATGTGACGAGGTCGAGCGTATCGCCGGCGGTGTTTGCGGCGAGGGCATCACCGATGCCGACAAAATCATACTTATAAGCAGAGCAATACGAATTTGTCAAAACGAGCTTACACGCTTTAAAAAATATGCTTTGTCAAACAGTTTTGCGCGCTTAATGATTGAAAGCATAAATGAATTTAAGCAAAACTTTATTACCGCCGATGATTTGCGTGATGCGGCGAGTAACACTGATGATATTCAGTTAAAATCCAAAATTTTAGATACCGCGCTTATTTTTGAAAATTATGACGCCGTTATAGCCGAAAAATTTATAGATAACACCGACCGCCTTAGCAAGCTTTATTATGCTTTGCAAAACTATAAATATTTTGAAAATAAAACCGTTTTTATAGATTCATTTAAAGGCTTTTCGGGTCAGCAGTATAAAATTATCGAAAGAATTTTATCTCAGGCTAAAAACGTTATCATTACTTTAACCGATAACGTTGATGACACCCGTGAATTAGGTCTATTTTCTAATATAAAAAAGGTTAAAAGCCGCATTATATCTATTGCTCGTAAATATGCAATAGATATAGAAAATGATATCGTACTTAAAAATAAAAACTACGCAAGTGAAGAACTTTCTTGCCTTGAGGATTATATGGCCACAGGCAAGACAAGCTTTAATGCTAAAAGTAAAGATATTACTGTTTGTCGCGCTGACAGCGTTTACAGCGAGGCAGATTTTGTTGCGCGAAACATTAGGCGTATTGTGCGTGAACAGGGTGCAAGATACAGCGATTTTGTAATAATCGCGCGAGATACCGCCAATTATGAAGATGCTTTAGATACCGCTTGCAAAAAGAATAATATAAGCTGTTTTATTGACAAAAGAATACCGCTTATCAATCTTCCGACAGCGGTGGCGGTGCTTTCGGCTACAAATGTTGCCATACGCTTTAATACCGAAAATATTTTACGCTTTCACAAATCGGGTGTGGGAATTTTAAATATTGATGAAATTACCACCCTTGAAAACTATGCTTATTTATGGAATGTTGACGGTAAATTATGGCAAAACGAATGGACAATGGATCCCGACGGTTTTTCGGCAAGCGGCGAATTATCACAAGCTAAAAAAGAAAGATTAAAAACACTTAATGACCTGCGCAAAAGGGCAATAGAGCCGTTGCTTGAATTAAAAAACAACTTTAACGGTACTGCGCGCGATATGTCACGCGCACTTGTGAATTTGCTTGTTAACACACACGCGCACGAGCATTTTAAAATGCTCTCAAAACAGTATAGTGATACCGTTTACCGCGATGCAATAAAGCAATCGTGGGATAGCGTTATGCAGATTTTAAACAGTCTTACCCTGTGCTTTGGCGAAGCGCAAATAACCAAAACAGAATATTGTGATGCGCTTAAAACGGCATTGTCACTTGAAACTGTAGGATTAATCCCTCAAATGATAGACGAGGCTATTTTTGGCGCGGCCGACCGTATACGCCCATCAAGGCCCAAATATGCTTTTATTATGGGTGCAAACCAAGGTGTATTTCCGCGTACACAGCCAAGTGGCGGACTCTTTTCAAATGCCGAGCGTGAAAAGCTTATCAAATTACAGCTTGATATACCCGATAATACTTTTTCTTTCGCGGTCGATGAAGAATGTTTGCTTTACAGCAATGTTTGCTGTGCAACACACGGTGTTTTTATAAGCTATACATCCTCGATTGAAGGCTCACAGGCACAGGCGTCTGCCTTTGTATCAGATATTAAAAACACATTTAATTGTCGCTTTGTTGAAGAACCTAATGACCTTTGCGAAGATTATCTGCCCGAAACCTACGAGGACGCATTATCGTGGCTATGTACTGCCGTTGCAAAAGATAGTAATGACGTTAAAACACTTGAATTTGCGCTTGAAAGCAGTAATATAAACGATCGCGCAAGCGCTATTCTGCAAGGTATAAAGGAACCTAACTATTCTATTTGTGAATCTACTGCTCGCGACCTTTTTGGCGATAGGCTTATAATGTCACCTTCAAAGTTTGATACCTTTAGCCGTTGTCGATTTATGTATTTTTGTCGATACGGTCTGCGTGTAGAAAGTCTTCAGCCTGCTGAATTTAACGCTATGCAACGCGGCACAATTGTGCACTACGTGCTTGAACACATCGTGCAAGACTATGGCAAAGCTATATCTAAGCTTACCACACTGCAAATCTCAGATTTGGTTGAAAGATATACCCAAGAATATCTTGACAGTGTGGCAGGCTATGCCGACATTGAAACAGTGTATCTTAAATATTTAATATCTACCATTAAGCGTACGCTTAAATACGTGGTAGAGCGCTTAGCGCTTGAATTTGCGCAAAGCGATTTTGAACCCGTTAAGTGTGAGCTTAAAATTGCCGAAGACGGTGATTTGCCCTCTATTCAGATACCTATCGAAGACAAGGGAGTTCTTGAGCTTAAGGGCGTAATTGACCGCCTTGATAAATGGAACGGTTATGTAAGAATTGTAGATTATAAAACAGGTCACCGTGATTTTAAGCTGCCCGATATTTTGTTTGGTCAAAATATGCAAATGTTAATTTATCTTTATGCTGTGTCACGCAGTGAAAAATTCGGCGGTAAGGCTGCAGGCATTTTCTATATGCCTGCAAGCCGCGATAAAACCGACACAAAATCCGCCCGCCGTATGAACGGACTCATAGCTGCAAATGTTGAATTAATAAAGGCTATGGAAAAAGAAAACGCCGGAGAGTTTGTGCCCAAGCTTTCCGAAAAATCACCCTCTGACAGTTTTATTAAGGAGGAAGATTTTAACAAAATATTTGAATTTATTGAAAATAAGCTAAAGCATACGGGCGGCGCAATTTACAGCGGTGATATTTCGGCCGATCCGGTAGACGGTTTAGACAGCGGTGCTTGTAAATACTGTGAATATAAAAGTGTTTGCCGCATTGGCGATAAACCACATAAGCAGGTGCCTCGACTTACAAATGAAGAGGTTTTAAACGAAATAGAAAAGCAGGTGAGTAAAGATGGCGTTTAATCCAACACCTATGCAAAAAAAGGCAATAGAAACACGCGGTAATATTCTGGTATCGGCGGCGGCAGGTTCGGGTAAAACTGCCGTTTTGGTAGAACGCGTTATAAATATGCTTACCAATAAAAACTCACCTATAAGTGCCGACAGATTGCTTATTGTTACTTTTACAAATGCGGCGGCGGCCGAAATGCGTAGCCGTATAGAAAAACGCATTTACGAAGAAATACAAAAAAATCCCGACAACGCGCACCTTCAACGACAAAAGTATCTATTGCAAAACGCCGATATATGCACAATCGATTCTTTTTGCATTAAACTTGTGCGAGAAAACTTTGAAAAATGCGGCATAGAGCCCGACTTTAAAATAAGTGACGGTACACAACAGTTAGAAAGCTGTAACCGCATTCTTTCAGAGCTTATTAGCGAATGCTTAGAAAATCCAAGTGATGATTTTTACCGTCTTTTAGAGCTTACAGGCTGCGAATACGATGAAAGAAACCTTACCGAGCTTATCAATCGAATTTATCTTTACAGTCAGCAATTACCCTTTCCGCAAAACTTTATAAACGGTTTATCGTCCCCGTACGAAAAAGCCTTCACCGAGGGTAACGCTTGGTATGATATGGCGTTTGCAACCGCTAAGGCACGTGTTGATTCGGCGCTAAAATGTGCTGATAAAATGACACAGGTTGCGCCATATACCAACAAAAATTGTGAAAAACATATGGCTTATGCTCAAAATATCGTCGATATGCTTGAAACTCTTAAAAAGGTTGTCGCGTTACGTGATTGGGACAAGCTAAGCACTACACTTGCAACAATTACCTTTGACCGTGCGCCTTCAAGTGATAAGGACGATGAGTCTGCCCTTGCTTTTAAAGACAATCAAAAGCAAATTAAATCAATCATTGGCAATCTTGCTGATTTGTTTTGTGATTCACAAAAGCAAAGTGAAAAAAATATTCAAGAAAATTTGGGCGCAGTTAAATTGTTGCAAAAGCTTATAACGCAGTACGGCGACCGCGTTTTTGAAAGCTTTAAGGCAGACAATGCTTTTACCTTTTATAATATGGAGCAATTAGCCTTAAATCTACTTTGCGAATACAAAGACGGCAATATCGTTATTCGTGAAGATGCCAAAGACCTTTGTAACCGCTATGACGAAGTGTTGGTTGATGAATTTCAAGACGTTAACGATTTGCAAGATACGCTTTTTAACGTGCTTTCGAATTATGAAAAAAATTTGTTTGTAGTAGGCGATGTAAAGCAAAGTATTTACGGTTTTAGAGGCTCTAACCCCGATAACTTTATAGGCAAGAAAAACCGTTATATACCAATTGAAGCAGCCAACGAAAGCGAACCCAAAAAAATAATTTTGTCTGACAATTTCCGTTCGCGCAAAGGTGTTTGCGACGCTGTAAACTTTTTCTTTTCTTGTCTTATGGCAGGCCAGTGCGGAAGCATTGTTTACGATAAAGACGAGCAGTTAAATGCAGGTGGCAATTTTTCAAAAAGCAGCGCCCCCACAGCCGAGCTTTTGGTAGTAGATAAGTACGATGACGAGTCAAGCGATTCCTTACTTGAACTTGAGGCTAAAAAAATTGCTGAATATATCATTTCGGTAATAAATGAAGGTGAAGTAATTACCGATGGTAAAACACTACGAAAAGCGCGCTATAGCGACTTTTCAATATTGCTTGACAAGGTGAAGGATAAGGCAACCGTTATTGCGGGTGTTTTATCGGCATATGGCATACCGGTATCGCTTGGCGGTGATTCTTTTATCGAAAGCACCGAAGTCGCAACTGTAATGTCACTTTTGCAGGTGATCGATAACCCCAAATGCGATGTAGAGCTGCTTAGCGTAATGATGTCGCCCGTATTTGCCTTTTCGGCTGAAGAAATAGCAAAAATAAGAACAAAGCTAAAATACGGTCCGCTTTATTCGGCGGTGGTGGCGTACAGCAAAACAGGCGATAAAAAAACAACCGAGTTTTTACAAAAAATAACCGAGCTACGCAATCAAGCGGCAGTACTGTCGGTTGATCGTCTTATCTCAAAAATCATACATTCGACCGATATATTAAACATTATGTCGGCGCTTAGTTCCGGCGCTGTTCGACGCGCAAATCTTTTTGCACTTATAAATTACGCAAAATCGTTTGTCGCCCGTTCAGATTCAGGCATTTATGGGTTTATTAAATACTTAAAATCATTGCCCGAAAACAGCTTTAAGGGTGTTAGCGTAAGTGGTGAAAACAGCGTAACAATTATGTCAATGCACAATTCAAAGGGATTGCAGTTTCCTGTGTGCATAGTGGCGAATTTATCTTCACAAATTAATAATGCCGATTCTATAAGCCGCGTTCTTTTTTCAGAGTCAGGCGGTATTGCATTTAAGTATTATGACGAAAGCGCCGCCTATGACACCGAAATGTTAGGTCACGCACTTATGGCTAATGCCGCCCAAATTAAAACTGTGGAAGAAAAACTGCGTCTTTTGTATGTTGCTATGACCCGTGCAATTGACAGACTTTGTCTTGTGTGCTCGTCAAAAAATTTAGACCAAAAGCTTCAGAAGCTTTCGGCATCCTTGGTCGATGCTACTCCACACATAAGTCGTGAATTTCTTGAAAAAGGTCGCAATATGGGCGACTGGATTTTAAGCTGCGCATTACTTCACCCCGATGGTGAGACCTTGCGTAACTATGCTAACGTGTGCGCACCCCAAATTAGCAGTGATGCAAAAATTAAAGTAAAGATATTAAACGATCACAGCTCGACAATTTGTTCAGATAAAGAAGAGCCACAGCAAGAAAAACATACCGACACGTTGCTTGCTCAAAAAATTGTGTCTAATGCAAATTATGTTTACCCGTATGAAAATTTGCGTTTTTTGCAATCAAAGGCATCGGTATCGAGACTTGTTCACTCATCCGAGGATGACCGTTTTGATTTTTGTGAAAAGCCCGCCTTTATGTTAGGCAATAAGCTTTCCGGTGCAAGACGCGGTACAGCTATGCACCATATTATGCAGTTTATAAATATGACCGAAAACGTAGACGTTGATGCTGAAATTGAAAGGCTGCTTGAATGGAAATTTATCACACCGCAAGAGGCGGCATCGGCCGATATTAATGCCATTAAGCAATTCTTTGGCAGTAAATTGTATAATAGAATTATATGCGCCGTCGACGTTCGTCGCGAAATGCGTTTTCTTTCAGAAATTGCGGCAAATCGCATAGATCCTACGGTAGAAAGCGAAGCGGGCATTATTGTTCAAGGCGCGGTTGACCTGTGCTTTAAAGAAAGCGACGGCGTAGTTGTGCTTGACTTTAAAACCGACAGGGTAGACAACCTACAGCAGCTTGTAGATTGTTATGGTGAACAGTTAGAAATATATTCCGCCGCCGCTCAAAAGATTTTTGGCGCGCCCGTTAAAGAAAGAATAATTTATTCATTCCATTTGGGTGAAAGTATTTCATTTTAGAGGTTTGTTATGGATTTAATATTAAAAAAAGGCCGTCCCGAAATGTTGGACGGCCGCGAGGAAAAAGAAATTAAATGTTATGATTTTTTAGATTCTTTAAACATAGAGTATTTTTGTGTTGACCATCGCAATATGCCTGCCGATACTATGGAGGCATGCGTTGCTGTTGATAAGGCGCTTGAGTGCAAAATATGTAAAAATTTGTTTTTATGCAACCGCCAAAAAACCGATTTTTATCTGCTTATGATGCCTGCAGACAAGCCCTTTAAAACTAAGGATCTTACTGCGCAAATAAATTCGGCACGCCTTTCTTTTGCCGAAGCGCCGGCAATGCTTAAATATCTTAACATAACACCCGGCGCTGTAAGTGTTTTAGGTCTTATGAACGATACTGACTGCACCGTGCGTTTGCTTGTAGATAAAGACATTTTAAACGATGAATATATAGGTTGTCATCCTTGCGTTAATACTACAAGTATGAAAATTAAGACCACCGATATTTTTGACAAGATTATAAGCGCTACAAACCATACCAAACTGGTGGTTGAATTGCCGTGGCACAGTTAACTCAACCAATAGTATGTAGACTTTTTCACTAAAAACGCGTAAATTAAAATCAAAGGAGGCGCAAATATGGATCAGGTAAAGATTGGTAAATTTATAGCCGAATGCAGAAAAAAGCAAAATATTACCCAAATGCAATTGGCAGAAAAGCTTGGCATTACCGATAGGGCAGTATCTAAGTGGGAGACCGGAAGGTCGCTACCCGATTCTGCAATAATGCTCCAGTTGTGTGACATCCTTAAAATTACGGTAAACGATTTACTTAGTGGGGAGGTTGTTATAATGGAAGATTATAACAAGGAAATGGAAAGCAATTTAATAGAAATGGTAAGGCAAAAGGAACAAGCAGACAAAAGATTATTGTCTGTAGAAGTGTTTATAGGCATTACAGCAACGGTCGTTCTTTTGGCTTTGATATTTGTCGCCGCTTTTGTGCAAATGTCAAATGGACTAAGGATTACGCTCATTGTATTTGGATTTATTTTGTTCTTAGCGGGTTGCTTCTATGCACTGCGGATGGAGCAAGAGGCAGGCTATTATAAGTGCGCAAAATGCGGTCATCGCTATGTGCCAACATACAGTAGTGTGTTATGGGCAATGCACGTAAACCGAACCAGATATATGCGCTGTCCCGAATGCAACCAATGGTCATGGCAAAAAAAGGTATTAAGCAATAAAGAAGACGTATAATTAAAAACTGTGCAGAACTTCTGCACAGTTTTTTACTTTCCAAAGCCCCAAGTGATTTTGAGGTAAGAGTGAAGAGGTAAGAGGTAATAAGTAATAAGTAATAAGTAAGCCCCAAGCACTTGTCGTACTTGGGGCTTTGGTGCCGGTGGCCGGACTCGAACCGGCACGGTATCGCTACCGGTGGATTTTGAGTCCACTACGTCTGCCAATTCCATCACACCGGCAAATTATTTGGTGCAAGCGTTATTATACAACATAAAATAAATAAAATCAAGTGTTAATTTTATAAAATTTAAGTCCCCTTAAAAATAGGGGACTTATACGCTATTTGTACGGTTTTATTACCTCAATATTTTGTTGCTTCGCTGTTTCACAAATTGAATTGTGGCAGGTAAATAATATTCCCTGACCGTCGTCACAAAATTCTTTTAAAAACTCAATTGCGCGCGCGGCGCGGCTATCGTCATATTGAGAGAGTGAATCATCGAGAAAAACGGGTAGGGTAGTGTCACCGCAGATAAGCTTGGCAATTGCTAAACGCAAGCTTAAATATGCCTGATGCGTTGTGCCAAGGCTTAAAAAGCCTAAATCGTGAGTACCAAAAACATCTGCCTTTTCTACCGATAAATCGAGCGTATCGGTAATACTTACGCTTTTGTATTTACCGTCGGTAAGGCGGGCAAAAATATCGTGTGTTGCCTTTTCAAGCTCACTACCGTAACCACGGCGAAGCTCGTAAAAGCTTTCTTCAAGCACGGCTCTTGCAATGTCGGCCGCGTCGCAAAATGCTTTTTTAGAGTCTATCTTTTCTTGCAATAGCCTAATTTCGCGTTTTAATTCTTCGGGGTTTTCGCTGTTTTTAAACGACGCTTTCAGCTCGGTTGCAATTTGTGTAAGCTCGTCCTTTTTGGTAGAAAGCTTTTCGGTAACAATGTCATAATCAGCCTTTATCGCATTAAAATCAACGTTGTCTTCTGTATTTTGGCTCATAGCGGCAAGCTTTTGCTCGGCATCGGCATAATCTATATTTCCTAAATATTGACTTGCAGTTTTAAGCTGTAGCTTGATTTCTTTTTGTTGCTCGGTCTTTTGCTTTAATACTGTCAGTTTTTCTTGCGCTTGTTTAATGCTGTCAACATCACCAAATCCCGACAAAAGCAACAAAGTTTCGCTTTCTACAGCACCCAACTTTTCGGTCTCGGTTTGTAATAATTCTTGCTTTTGCGCAAGCTCGTCAAGACGTTGTTGTTTTATGGTATTGTCGGCTTGCAGTACCGAACTTAATGTATTTATACGCGCGTTAAGCTCGTTAATTTGTTCTTGAATTTTATTTTTTTCGGTCTTGCTTTCGGCAAGTGCGTTATTTGCATTTGCAAGCTCATTTTGTGCTGTTACAATTGCTAATGTATTTTTTGGTTTAATTACAAAAGAAAGTGTTAGCATTACCGCCGCTACTACAATCACAACTGCCGCTACAATCGGCGAAATAAATGCACAAGCGCCACCGCCGGCGGCTAATACAACCGACAAAATTAAAAACGCAGGGTTTACCTTTGCTTTTTTGTTTTGTACATCTTCAAGGTTTAGTTTAAGTTTGTTTACCTCTGATGTTAGTTTTACTTCATCGGTTTCGCAAATGTCTTTTTTTGCGGTAAGTGTATTAACCTCAAGTAGTAGTTTATCAATCTGCTCTTTGGTATCTTTAGGCGATGCGTTTTGCAATGCGATTGTTTGATTAACGCGTTCAATATCCTGCTTTATTTGATTGCATCGGTCAAATGCGGATTTATACTTATTTAAGCCAAATTCTAATTTACCGGTAAAATTTTCGTTTATAATTGTACCGTCAGCAAGGGTAAGCGACCGGTTAAGCTCATCAAGTCTGCGTTTTGTTTCTAAAAACTCGGTAAGCTTTTCGCGATTTTTAATATCTTGCTCACGGTCAATTACCGATTTAAGCTCAAGATATTTTTTGTAAAGCAGTTCATACTCTGCGCGTATTTCTTGTGCTTTGGTGTTAAGCTGTGCTTTAAGTTTGGCATCGCTGTCAGCCTTTTCAAGCCTGTTGTTTAACGCTTCAAGGGTTTGCAAATCTTCGTTATAAGAACCGGTTCTACCGCTTTTAGATATAAGCTTATTGCGCGTGTCGGTAATGTTTTTGTCTATCTGTTTGTAAGACACGTCCTCGTTACCTGTAAGAGCAATGTTAGAAAGCTTACCGTTTATTTCACTTGCGGCGGCATCGTCTTTTATAAAATCACCGTTACCTATAAAAAGGCTACGTTCAAAAGCGGCGGACGAAAGACCAAAAAACTGTTGACCAATACTTTCTGCAGTTTCAACACTTTTGCCGCTGTCTAAATCGGTAAGGGTTATGCGGTCGGTAGAGTCTGATTTGCGAAACTCTCGCTCAAGGCAGTAGCGTTTGTTTTGATGCTCAAAGTATATTCTGCCCGCCATTGGGCTGTTGTCCCACGGGGTGTATTTGAGGCGTACACTGTCGGCGATGCTTTTTGTATTGCGACCTGTGCCGTAAAACATAGCCTTTATAAAGGCGGCTACAGTGCTTTTGCCATCCTCGTTGTTACCGTATATAACGTTTAGCCCATCGGCAAGGTCAAGTGTAAAATCCTTTAGTCCGCCAAAAGCAGATATATAAATTTTATTAATCTTCATTATAATTCACCTCGCCGCTAAACGCCTTAATACCAATATTCATAGCCGACTTAAACAGTTCTTTTTCATCGTCATTGGCATTCTCGATTTTGCTTAGCATATTTTTTACAAAAATACCTTTAAGCGTGTTTTCTTTTGATAGTGTTTCAAAATCTAACTTAACCTCAGTTTTATCGCGAAGCTTGGCAAAATAAAGCGTATCGTTTAATCGTGTTGTAATTTCGGGCAAAGATATAACCACGCCTTCGTCAATTTCACCCGTGAGTATTATTTTATAAAGATTATCAGCAAAGCAGTCACCGTATTTATCTTTTACAACCTGCAACACCTTATCGGCAATTTGGTTAGAAGATGTAAGGTCACTTATGCTGACATTTTCTGCAATGTGCATTCTTTTAGCTGTGGGTACAAATTGCAAATTACACGCACCCTTTGTTACTTCGCCAATATAAACGCCTTTTTCTTGTAACTCATCAAAGCCTTGACCCTCAGGGCAGCCGCAATAGGCTATATACGTATCACCAATTTTGCCTATGTCGGTACGCTTATGCACGTGACCCAAGGCAATATAATCCATACCCGAAGATTTTACAAAATCACTTGTTATAGAGTTATAGTCCGATCCCAAATCACTGCGCAATTCGCCGTGAATGCACATAATATTTATAAAACTATTGTCGGTATCAAGCGAAAATTTTGCCTCGCCCTGCATATAAACCTCTTTAAAAGATTTACCGTAAACGCGTGTGTTAAGGTCGCCAAATTCTACAAAGCAATCCTTTGTGTCAAGTACAAAAAGATTATCGGGGCACTTGTATTTTTTAAACGGTGAATCGCTGTTTAATGGGTCGTGGTTACCGGCGGCATATACAATTTTTATGTCAGGAATAGAATTTAAGCATTCAAAAACCCTGTCGGTAAAAGCCTTTTCGACGTTATTAGAGTTAAATAGGTCGCCTGCAATAAGCAGTAAGTCAACCCCTGACTCTTTGGCAAGGTTTATAATCTTTTCAAATGTAATAAGCGTTTCTGCACGGCGGCTTTCGGCAATAGTGCCAAGCGAGCTTTCGGCAGCGCCTATATGCAAATCTGCGCAATGTAAAATTTTTACCTGATTCATAAATATTCCTCTTTAAAAGTATTGTATTTACATTATATCACTTTTTTCGACATAATAAAAGAGCATTTTGCCAAATAGTTTTAAATTTTTACCGAACAATTAAATTATATTGAAAAACAAAAGGATAGATGCTACTATTATGACGAAAGGAGGACATTTTTATGAAATGTACGGTAATTCTAGATACAACCCGTGAAGAAGAAATAATAATTTACGCTCATCAAAAAAACGAACTTGTTTGTGAGATAGAACGTATGACGCAAAATAACGCATCGCAGCTTACCGGCTATCTGCGCGGCGAGATTGTAATGCTTGAAACTAAAGATATATACTGCTTTACGTTAGAGGGTGGCAGGCTGTATGCAATATGTGAAAGTGAAAAATATTTACTTAAATTAAGACTTTATAATGTTGAGCAAATGCTTGATAACAGCTTTATAAAAATTAATCAGTCAAGTATTGCAAATATAAGTAAAATAAAAAAATTTGATGCATCAATAAGCGGTACACTAAAGGTTGTTTTTAAAAATGGACACACCGATTATGTATCGCGTAGAAACATTAAAAATATTAAGAAAAGGATGGGGATAATATGAATAGATACATAAAAGAGTTTTTACACCGCGGGCTTGTTTTTGGCGGCTTTGGACCAATTGTAATGGCAATTATTTATCTGGTTTTATCACGCACAATAAAAGGTTTTTCGCTTGGTGGTATCGAGGTGTTTGTGTCGGTAATATCTACATATTTATTGGCTTTTGTTCACGCAGGCAGCAGCCTGTTTAACCAAATAGAGCATTGGGGCATAATGAAGGGATTGCTTTGCCAATTGAGCACGTTATACGCGGCGTATTTAATTTGCTACCTTATAAATTCGTGGATACCGTTTAACATTACGGTTGTTGCAATATTTACCGCCATTTTTGTTATAGGCTATTTGGCTATATGGGGAATAGTTTATTTGTGTGTAAAGGGAAATGCCAAAAAATTGAGCGAAAATTTATAATAAATTTGTAGACTTTTGTCAATCTGTGTGTTACAATTGTAAGCACCGCTTAAAGCGGTATAATTATTAAAACACAAAAAGGGAGGCAACAGTATGGCATTTTTTAAACAAAAAACAAATATAATATTTTTGTTTGTAATTTTTTTACTTGTTGCCGCGCTTTCGGGTGTTTCGTACTTCGCTTATGAAAAGCACAACAGTTATGTTGATGCGTATGCCGAGCTTAACAGTCACGAGCAAAAAATGTCTTCGGCTAACCGGACAATTAAAGAATTAGAAGACCAGCTTAAAGACTACCAAAATAAAACTGTTCAAAACGAGCAACAAAAGGCCGAGCTTAACTCTAAATTGCAGTCCGCTTTAGACGAAAAGGCAAAATTAGAAAAAGAAATTTCTGATTTAAAAAAGCAAATCGAGGTGCTTACAGAGCGCAAAGAGTTAGAATCACAGTTAATGTTAACAAGTGTTAAACAGGCAGATACCGCCGAGCGCGGTGTCTGCTATCTTACGTTTGACGACGGTCCGTCAAACAATACACTTAAAATATTAGACATATTAGACCACTACAATGCAAAAGCCACGTTTTTTGTTGTGGGCACCTCAAAGCAAGAATATATGCCCCAAATTGTAAACCGCGGTCACGCTATCGGCCTTCATTCTGCAACACATAAGTACGACGTTATTTATAAAGATATTAACAGCTATCTTAAAGATATAAAGGGTATTTCGGACATTGTTTATAACAAAACCGGTATACGCACCAATATTATACGCTTTCCAGGTGGAAGCAGTAATATGGTAAGCGCGCAATACCGCACGGGCATTATGACCGATTTAACCAAACGATTGACCGATCTTGGTTATTCATATTACGATTGGAACGTTGTATCAGGTGATGCCGACGCGGTAAGCGTACCTGCGGCTACTATAGTAAATAACGTTTTAACAAGAGCTAAAGGCAAAAACAGCATTTGCGTGCTTATGCACGATACTGCGGCAAAATCTACCACGGTAGAGGCTTTGCCCAAAATTATTGAGGGGCTGTCGGCTATGGGCTTTCGTTTCGAGCCACTCACCGCCGACAAATTCGGCTTTCATCAAAAGGTGAATAACTAAAAATTACTGCACTGTTCAACACGGTGCAGTTTTTTTATGTCACAAAAACAAAATAAAAGTCGTTATATATGGTTAGAAGACTATAAAAGTTTTCTAATAAATATCAACAAAGCGTTGATATTAAAAAAGAGGGTGATACCGATGTACAGTTTAGATGAAACGCAATGTCATATTAAAGAAAAAGGAGAAAAACAAAATGAAAAAGATTACAGCGGTATTACTATGCATAGCAATAATAATTAGTGTAACGCCTGTTGTAGCGGCACAAAACGTAAATAATGATGTTGTAAACACCATTTCACAAAACACAACCGAAACGCAAAGTCAACCATATATCGTTGGTGAAATACCAGAAAAGCGTACAAAAGATACAAAGTATTTTTTAATGAGTGACCGCACTGTTACGGCAGCAGTATATAATAAGGCAGTGCATTATTATAACGATGGTGCTTGGTTAAACATAGATAACAGTTTATCCGATAATCAAGAAAACGAATTTGAAAATAAAAGCAACGCTTTTAAAACCAAGTTTTCTAAAAAATCAAACGGTAATAAGCTTGTTACTTTAAAAAAAGACAATTATTCACTTTCATGGGTGCTTGATAACGCCAAGAAGGTCGATGCACAAATAAGTCCGTCAAATGAAATGGAAACTGAGGATATATCTGTTCTTAAAAACCTTACGGGCTCGGTTACTTACCCCGAAATACAAAATAACGTTGATTTGCAATATGTTGTTTCGGGCGAGAATATAAAAGAAAATATTATTCTTCAAAGTGAAGATGCGCCAGCCGAGTATACATTTACATATAAATCCAACAAATTAAGTTATCGTACTAACGATGACAGTCAAATTGAACTATATGATGAAAATACTCCTGAGGATATTGTTTTTACTATAGATAAGCCCTATATGTATGATTCTAATAATGCATACTCCAATAATATAGAGATGCAGGTTTTGGAAACAAATAATGGTTTTAAATTAAAACTAATTCCTGATAAAGAATGGCTTTTGTCAGAGGATAGAGCTTACCCGATAGTTATTGACCCTACAACTTTAAGCAGTCAAAAGGCGACGGATGTCTGGGATATAACGCTTCAAAGCACTCAAACCCAAGCCTTAAATTATGTGGCATATGATTTTTTGGTAGGCTCTGACACAAGTGGTCAAAAGTATCGAACAATGCTTAAAATAAGTAATTTACCAAACATAGGTGTAGGCGGTATTGTTGTAAATGCAAAGGTTTATTTTTATAGGTATGGTCTTTTAGAAAATCCGCAGACAACAATGCCCGCGTTTAGACCGCGTCCTACTGATGACATTCAAGTGAATATACATCGTATTAATGAACTTTGGCCACAACAGGGTGCCATATGGAATAATTACGCAGAATGTTATGATTCTATCATTGAAGACTACTTCATATATAATGATACCGATGATCAATTTAACGCAGATATTACAAATCTTGTAAATGATTGGTATAAAGGAACTGCTAATTACGGTATAATGCTCAAGGCGAATAACGAATCAGCTGCAAATCACGTTATGCAGTTTGCTTCATCAGACTTTGCTACATATGAGTCGAGCGAATATCGAGCGGTGCGCCCGTATTTAACTGTTAATTACCGCACTTGCATCGGTCTGGAAGACTATTGGAGCTATACCACACAAGATATGGGCGGCTACGGCACAGGATATGTAAATCTCTATAACGGAAACCTCGTGTATGTTCACGATGATGTAAGTTTTAACTCGCTTATAAACGGATTTACACTATCTCACGTATACAACAGTGCCAACACTGTTAAAACTGAACGTAATTCCGAAAACAAAATAACTGTTTCCGCTGCCGGTACAGGTAACTACGGCAAAGGCTGGGGACTAAATTTAGTTCAAAGAATTGACCCTGTATCAATTGAAAACACAAACGTTCGATACGTTTATACTGATGGTGACGGCACAAAGCATTATTTTGTTGAGCTTGAGAATGGTGACATTGTTGATGAAGACGGTTTAGGCTATACCCATGTAAATATAAATGAAAGCGTTGATAGTGGAGATACACCGCTTAAGCACAAAATTACCACCAAAGAAGGAACAGTGCTAAAGTTTGATGTGTGGGGATTTTTACGCAGAATAATTGACACAAACAACAATACAATTATACTTAATTATTCTCCCGGACCTACCACAAAAGAAAATTATATCACATCTATAAATACATCATCTGGTGGCACATTTGCATTGGTATATGATACAAACCGTGTGCTTACGTCTATCATAGATAACGCTAACCGAACAACATCGTTTTCTTACACAAACGGTAATTTAACCAAAATAACATATCCAGATGGTACAGATTTAGATTTCAATTACAACGAAACAACTACAAGTGTTCCCGGTCATACAAGCTGGCTACAAAAAATAACTTTACCGGACAATTTTAAATACTGTTACACAAATTATGATAATGGTAAAATTGAAAAAGCAACTACAAAATCTGCTGATAATGTTGTTGGTAGCGAACTAACCTATACATATGCAAACTTTAAAACAAACGTTAAAGATTTAAATGACAAAAGCATAAATTACCAATTTGACAGCTTTGGTAGGGTTACTTGCGCATATGACAGCGATGGCAACTCATATGCCCAAACTTATGAGGCAACCACCAATGCGTCAAATAATATTTTTAAAAACAACAAATTAAATAAATTATCTAATAATATAAGATACATTAACAATCTTATTACAAACCCTGTGTTTTCTAACGGGTTAACTTCTTGGACAGAGTATAAAGAAGCCCCCGGTCAAACACAAATATCTGTAGTAACAAATCAAGGCTACATTTCGTCTAATACCGTAAAAATTCAAAGTACAGCAAGTAGTATACAAGCGTTGTTACAAGTACCAAACACTATCGTCGGTAAAACATATACCCTATCGGCAAACCTTAAAACCGAAAACATAGCTTCACAAAATCGCGGTGCCGGCGTAGAAATAGTAACATCAACGCCTAACGGCAACAAATATTATTATTCAGATTTTATAACAGGCACTACCGATACACAAATTAACAGTGGTTTTGTTACGGCAAGTGTTACGGCGGCAATGGCAAGCAATGAAAATATTATTAGAATTTCTGTAGGTCTGTATAACGCGTCAGGTACCGTATACATCGACAGTGTTCAGCTTGAAGAGGGCGACACCGCCAATAAAATTAATCTACTCTCTAATTCAAGCTTTGAAAAAAACAGCGGTATAAACACGCTACCAACCGGATTTACAGGTGATATTGCTTCAAATGGCGGTGGCGTTACTAATAGCGTTACCTTTACAAACGGCGGTGCATATACAATGAAATTTACAGGTAATACCACCGCTTTTAGAAGCGCAAGACAAGCTGTCAATATTTCGGGTCAAGCGGGCGATGTTTTCTCATATGGAGGTTGGGCAAAAGCAAACTCTATACCCAAACACTCTACTGGTGATATTGCTAATTTTCAAATGTGCGTAAAGGTCCATTATACAGACACATCAACCGAATGGTTTAAATGTGAATTTAACCCATATACTGATGAATGGCAATATGCGCAAAGTGTATTCTCACCTAAAGCTAATTACACAAAGTTAGAATTATGCTTTGGTTATGACTATAATGCCAACACCGCATATTTTGACAATGTATTCCTTTACCGCGATACAGCGCAAAGCTATACTTATGATAATGACGGCAATGTAGTATCAACAGCAGATTATGCAAAACAGCAATCGTCGTTTGAATATAGCGACAATTATCTTTCAAAAACAGTCGAGCCTACAGGAACTAAATACACGTATAAATACGACGATGAAAAAAATGTGGTCAACGCTTCATCTAACGTAGGTATTGACTATAATATTGCGTATGACAATTACGGCAACGCTACACAAACCACTATTGTTCCCGGTGGGGATTCCGAAATTGATCAATACGGCGGTGTTTATTACATCAAGAATAAGAGTAGTGGACAGTATTTAACCGTATCGGGCGGAGAATGTGTGCGCGCTAATATAAATCAACAACCGTTAACCAACGCGCCACTCCAAAGATGGAGAGTAAAAAAACTTTCTAACGGCAATTATATTATGCGTCCGGATGGTTGCAACGAACACGCACTTGCATATGAGGATAGAAGTGTAGTTAACACCACGGTGCTACTTGGTGTCACAGGAGCCGATGTTGAAACTTATGATTGGTCACAATGGAGCTTAATTGCTAACAACGATGAAGAACATAGCTTTAAGATAAAAACGATGGCTACTAATTGTGTGACTAAATTCATTTCAATAGCCACATCAGATACAACAAATGGCGGCAATATCTATATGGATTATGATGGCTCCACCGATAACAAAAGTTGGATTTTTATACCGGCAAACGAAATCATAACCTCGTCTGCCACTTACCAAAACAGCGGTAATTTTCCCCACACTGTAACCGACAGTCTTGGCAATACCACCACCTATACCTACGATACCGCGCGTGGCTTGCAAACGGGTGTTACCGATGCCAACGGCAATACAACGTCATATGTATACAACCAAAATAATGACAGGCTTGAAAGCGTATCATTGGGCGGCAGTACGGTAGAATACAATTACTATACCAACGGTCGATTATATGGTATTTGTTCGCCGTCGGCTACAAGATATGCATTTAATTATGACGAATTTGGAAACACAAGTGAAATCTATGTAGAACAGCGACAATTAGTAGAGAATCAATATGACAATTTACGCGGTTTATTACTACATTCAACATACGGTAATAATCATAAAATCAGCTATAATTATAATTCTCTTGACCAATTGGTAGAAAAGTTGTATAATAATACTGTAAAAGTAAAGTTCCGTTACGATAAATTTGGTAATCTTTACGAAAAACAAGACTTATTTACGGGCACAACCTACCGTTACGGTTATGACCTATCGGGCAGAATAACCGATATTACGGGCAGTAACAATACACGTCTTAACTACGTTTATGATAACTACAACCGTGTTAAAAACCAAATAACACGCGTTAACAACAATACCAACAACACCGAATACATTTACGGCGACAGCAGTGTCAGCGGTCAAAAAAACGGCCTTATTTACGGTGTAAAGCAAAACGGTACTCAGCGTTTAAGCTACAGCTATGACGCCTTTGCACGTCTAAGTAAAAAAACAATAAACACAACCACACCGTTTGAAATTACGTATAATTACCTCACCGACGTAACAGAAGGCACAACGTCTACTGTTGTACGTAATATGTTAATTGGTGACGATTATCATAATTATTTTTATGACAGTGTTGGCAATATTATAAAATACGGTATAAACGGTTCGCACACAAACCTTTACACCTATGATGCAAAAAATCAGCTCAAGACCGAAACCCGACCCAACGGTGACGTTTATGAGTACACTTACGATAACGGCGGTAATATATTAAACGTTAAAAAGAATAACGCTTTATATAAAAGCTACACCTACGGTGACAGGCAGTGGTATGATCTGTTGACCGAATATAACGGCGACAGCATTACCTACGATGCAATCGGTAATCCGTTACAGTACAGAGACGATTTTGAATTTACTTGGCAAAACGGCAGACAGCTTTATACCGTAACCGATTCGGACAATTTTATCACGTATTATCAATATAATGCCGACGGCTTACGTTCTTACAAAAACGCCTATGGCTTGGTAGTAAATTACCATTGGATAGATGGCTTATTAATAGCGCAAAACACAGGTCCTAAATATACAATCTTTTTGTATGATGAAGCGGGCAGTCCGTATGGCTTTGTTTATGATAACGTATACTACTATTACATAAAAAATCAACAAGGCGACGTAATAGGCATACTTGATGCCGACGGCAACATAATAGTTAATTATGAATATTCTGCTTGGGGCGAGATACTGTCTATAACAGGCACCCACGCCGACACAATCGGTCAGCTTAACCCACTCAGATACCGCGGTTACTACTATGATGATGAGACGGGGTTCTATTATCTGCAATCTCGTTATTATGACCCTGTGACTTGCAGGTTTATTAATGCGGATTCATTGCTTAATCAAGAGTCTGTAATAGGTTACAATATGTTTGCATATTGTCTTAATAATCCGGTAAATATGACTGATACAACAGGCGACCTCCCATTTTTTGTAGTTACTGCAGCTATTGGTGCTGTAGTTGGTGCCGTGGTTGGAGGAGTAAAAGCCGCAAAATCGGGAAAAAGCGTTTTAAAGGGTGCACTTGTTGGTGCAGCAGTTGGTGGTTTGGCAGGAGCCGGCTTAGGGGCAGTAGCAAGTGCCGCATTGGTTGGTTCTGTCGCGGCTACAACCACACAAGTTATGATTGGAGCAGGACAATTAGTTTCGACTATTGCAGCAGGTGGATTGGGAGCAGGCGGATTTTATTTAGCAAATAACTTGCAACAAGCTGTCAATAATATAGCTCCTGTTGCTCAAACTACTTCGAGTGTAACTCAAACATCTTCACGGGGTTCTAATAGAAGAATAGAACCGACTAATTTGTTAGAACAATTGGCGATGGAGAAAGTTAAAGCCGACCCTTTTGCAGGTACACAATTATCAAACATCACATTAAATGATCCTCGTTGGCCATCATCAGAAGGATGGGTAAAAATGCAACAAATAATACAGACGTCACAGGGTGATATTAATATTCATTATGTTTATAATAGTATATTAAAAATATTTGATGATTTTAAATTTAATCCATAAATAGGAGAGATTTGATTTTTATGTGTGATTATATTAAAATGCAAAAATTATGGCAGGATAATGAATTGATGCAATTAAAAGTACAGTGTTTATCTACGGTAATAACAGCAGTAACAAAAATATACGTTTCAGATTCTTTAATTGATGATTTGTTTTATCAAATAACTCAATTTTTAAATGGAATTGTTAAGGAAAGTTATTGGGCCAATGAAACAAAAGGAAATGATTCAACCGCTTGCGTATCTTTTCGTTTTATTAATAAAGATAAATTAGGTCACATCTTAATTGAAGTGTTTATGGAGTTAGATGACGGCGGAGATTACTCTAATCACAACTGTTGTTTTTTTGTCAATACTGAAACAGGCTTATTAGAAAAATTCAAAAATCAATTAATACAATTAAAGCGGCAACAATCGGGTTTTGAAGTTGTTTTAAACAAGACATGCGACGGTTAGCAAACAACACAAGGAGACACACGGACACAAGGGGGACACAAGGGGACGGTTCTATTGTGTTGACAAATAACACAAGGGGACGGTTCTATTGTGTTGACAAATAGAGTTTGAATTGGTATAATAAACGAGGGTGATAATTATGCCAAGACAAGCACGCAAGAAAAGTCAAAGTGGAATATACCATATAATGCTTCGAGGAATAAACGGACAAGTAATCTTTGAAGACGAACAGGATAAAGAAAAATTTTTGGAAGCATTAAAAACATATAAGGCAATAAGTGAATATAAAGTATTTGCTTATTGCCTTATGTCAAATCACATACATTTATTATTAAAAATTGGAAAAGAAGATTTAGATTTAATAGTTAAGCGCATAGCGGGAAGTTATGTATATTGGTACAATTGGAAATACAAAAGAAGAGGGCACTTATTTCAGGACCGATTTAAAAGTGAGCCTATAGAAGATGATGCTTATTTTTTGACGGTTTTAAGATATATTCATCAAAATCCAATAAAAAGCGGACTTTGCAAAAAGATTGGCGAGTACAAATTTAGCAGTTATAACGAATATACAATTAAACCGTATGTTGTAGATAATGAATTTTGCTTTGAAATTGTCGATAGAGATGAATTTATTATATTTAATAATCAGAACAATTCCGATATTTGTTTAGATATTGAAGAGAACAATTTCAGACTTACGGATGAAGAAGCTAAAATAATAATACAAAAAATCAGCAAATGTAAAAGTGTAACCGATTTTCAAAATTTGTCAATTGATAAAAGGGATAAATATTTGAAAGTTTTAAGAGAAAAAGGTCTATCAATACGACAAATCAGTCGATTAACAGGGATAAGTTTTAATGTGGTGAGGAAATTTTAGCCACACAGCAGAACCGTCCCCTTGTGTCTACTGTCGTTCAATTCGTCTAAATGGTTATGGAAAAATTTATGCAACTCAATTGCCAAATGGTTTTTATCAGTTGGCTAATGGGCATCATCGGGTAGCTGCATTAAGAAGTCTAGGCAAAGAAACAATAAAGATTTTCTTGACCAAATAAAGGAGGAATAACAAAATGAGTAATATTATTTGCTTTGAAATAGTTAATATTAACAGTTCGGGAATAACAGTAAAAAGTGGGAAAACAGATATTAAAATTTGCTTTGATGAATGTGCTAAAAACTACGCTAACGAAAACTCTCTTGAAAATAGTTGTTGTGTCGCAACAAGAGACATCACAAAGCTTACTTTTACTTTTTATACTCATCCAAAGATTAAAGTGGTTTTTAAGAAACATTTCTTCAAAGATTTGGTTTCAGGAAAATCTGCAGTCAGTAAGTTTTTGGAATTGCAGAAGGCGATAAATAAGTATGGATACACCAGTTATGATTTAACATAAAGCAGGAAGACAGGGGACGCTTCTCTGTCTTGACGAAATTGGTTTGAGACACAAGGGGACGGTTCTATTGTGTTGAACACAAGGGGACGGTTCTATTGTGTTGACAAAAAGAGTGTGTAACACATAACACAAGGGGACGGTTCCGCGTCTTGCCCTGTCTTGACGAACAAGAAAAATAGTCGTCCCCGAAAAAAATTATTTACGGGTACAATTTTCTTGACAATAATCACCGCTAAAGGTAAAATTATCTTTGGCGGTGATTTTTTTGAAATCTAAAGTTGTTAAACTTAACCGTGTGGTTTTTGTCAAAAGCATACTTGTATGTCTTTTTTTATTATATACGCTTGCAGTTATTGATTTTACGCTTATAAACGATAACTTTGGCAGAAGCATATCTAACATTTTTTTGGCAGATAAACAAGCGGTAAATTCGTACTTATCTCAAAAGATAAATTTAATTCCATTTGCAACCGTAAGGTTATTTATAAATGCATATAAAAACTCTAATCTTGAAACGTCGGTCGTAATCGAAAACATTTTAGGCAATCTTTTTGTATTTATGCCGTTTGCATTTTTTGTGCCACGTATATTTAAAAAAATAAACACAGCATTAAAATTTATGGGCATAATTGCGGCAAGCGTATTAATTATCGAAATTTTGCAGATTGTCTTTTTAACAGGCAGTGCCGACGTTGATGACCTTATTTTAAACGTTGGTGGGGCAATGATTGCCTATGCAATACTAAATAGCATTAAATGCAAACGCGCTATAAATAAATTTTTGTTTGGTGAATGTAATGAAACTTAAGGCTTGCGCAAAAATTAATTTAACCCTCGATATAACCGGTATTCGTAAAGACGGTTACCATATTATTGATTCGGTTTTTCAATCGGTGTCGCTGGGCGATTATGTTACCGTTAACAAAAGCGATGTTATTACAGTAAGCTGCACCGACACTACAATATGTGATGAGTCTAACATTGCTTACAAGGCAGCGCAAAGCTTTTTTAAGCACGTGGGTATAAGCGGTGGCGCGCAAATCATTATTGAAAAGCATATACCTTTAGCCTCGGGTTTAGGGGGCGGCAGTGCCGATGCCGCGGCTGTAATTGTAGCGCTTAACAAAATTTACAACACAAATTTAAGTGCAAATAAACTATGCCATATTGGTTTATCGGTTGGCGCCGACGTACCGTTTTGCATTATGGGCGGTACCGCGCGTGTTGGCGGTATAGGCGAACAAATGATAAAACTGCCCGATATGCCCGACTGCGCAATATTGCTTATAAAGCATGGTCAAAAGTTATCTACAGCCGATATGTATAAAAAGGTAGATGCCTGCCCGCAGTCAAATTTTTATACACAAACGGTTGTCGATGCAATAAAATGCGGCAGTTTAAACACGCTGTGCCGAAACGTTTATAATGCTTTTTCGGCCGTGTGTAACAATGATAATCTTATTACCGATATAAATTGCACCAAACCTCTCGCGGTATCACTGTCGGGTAGCGGACCTACCGTTTTTGCAATATACAGTAATACACTTCAAGCAAGCACGGCCGCAAACACACTTAAAGCTATGGGCTACAACCCAATACTTGCCCTTCCTTGCAATAGGGGAATATTATTTGAATAAGGCTTAACGCTTCTGTCAATATTTCATTTAGAAAAAATTGACAGGAGCATTTTTATGAAAAAGCATATTAAACGAAATATTGAAATAGGGGTACTGTTTGGTCTTGTTTGCGCCATTGCGCTCAGCTTTGCCCGATTTGAAGCGAGGTGCGATCAGCTAAGGCGAGGTGTTTTAAGACTGCACATAATTGCCAACTCTGACAGCAATGCCGACCAAACGCTAAAGCTTGCCGTGCGCGACGAAATACTTAAAAGCTCTACCGATGTTTTTAAAGACTGTAATACCGTAGACGACGCCATTGTAACTGCGAGTAATAATATTGATACTATTAACCAAATTGCCAACCGCGTTATAAAAGAAAATGGCTTTAACTATTCGGCAAAGGTTTCGGTAAGCGACCGACATTTTGATACAAGGGAGTATCAAAATTTTACACTGCCTGCGGGCACGTATAAATCCCTGGTGGTAAATTTAGGTGACGCAAAGGGCAAAAATTGGTGGTGCGTGGTTTTTCCGTGCGTATGTGTGCCCGGCGCTACCGATTGCTCACTGTCTGACACCGTGCCTAAGCAAGCGGCAAACGTGGCTCAAAATGCCCAAGAATATGAAATAAAATTTAAAACTGTAGAGATTTATGAAAAAATTAAGCAAATATTTTCAAAAAACTAAAAATTTTTAAAAATAATGCTTGCTTTTTTCAAAACTATGTGGTAAAATTCCAATGTTACAACGAAAGAAAGGGGTGACAAGGATGAAAGAAGGTTTACATCCTCAGTACGAAAAGGTAACAATTAAATGTGCTTGTGGTGCCGAATTCGAGACACGCTCAACAAAAAAGGATATCCGTTTGGATATTTGTTCAAAATGTCATCCGTTTTTCACTGGTAAGCAGAAGTTGGTAGATACCGGCGGACGTGTTGACAGATTTAAAAAGCGTTTCGGTATGGAAGATAAATAATTATTACCGCAATTCCGCAATCGGCCTATGGGTTGATTGCGGCTTTTTGTTTAAATCAAAAATATAAGGGGTGACATTTTGCAAGAATATACTACCATAAGCGGTGAATTTACCGCAGAATACAACGAAAAGCACTCGCGTTTTATAGCTACCGCATTTTTTTGTGATACCGAGGCAAAGGCGTGCGAAATAATTGCTGCTCAAAAATCTAAATATTGGGACGCGCGTCACAATGTTTACGCCTACGTTTTGCAAAATGGAACTGCCCGTTTTTCTGATGATGGCGAACCTCACGGTACTGCAGGTATGCCGATTTTAGAGGTTATAAAGGGTAGTGGCATTACCAATGTGCTTATCGTAGTAACCCGATATTTTGGCGGCATTTTACTTGGTACGGGCGGTCTTGTTCGCGCTTACAGCACAAGCTCGCGCGATGCGCTTGTCGGTGCTCAAAGGGTTTTAATGTGCGCTTGTGTAGAGTATAATATCAATTGCGATTACGGTAACTTTGACCGTCTTACACGTCTTATAAACGATGCAGGCGGAATGATTCAAAACACCTATTTTACCGACAAGGTTGCAATAGATGTTATGTTTAAGCAAATTGATTGTGATGCGTTTTTAGATAAGCTTTGTGAAACCTTTGCCTCAAAAATAACAGCAAACCCTAAAAAAGAAATATTTTTTCCATTTAAATTGTAAAAAAAGAGGAAAAATTAATTTTTTTAATAATATATTATATGAAAGGGTGAAGTGAATATGGAAAATATAAGGATTTTAACCGAAAACCTTGAAAAGCAAAACTTGTCGCCATATGCTACATTAAGCAGCGAATCGGTAGGTCGAGAACGCAAAGAAGAAAAATGCGAGCTTCGTACCGATTTTCAGCGTGACCGTGACCGCATAATACATTGCAAGGCTTTCCGACGTTTAAAGCATAAAACACAGGTGTTTTTATCACCCGAGTCCGATCACTACCGCACCCGTCTTACCCACACGCTCGAGGTTGCGCAAATTGCCCGCACAATTGCAAGGGCTTTACGTTTTAATGAAGATTTAGCCGAGGCAATCGCCCTGGCACACGACCTTGGTCACACGCCATTTGGTCACGCAGGTGAGCGCGCGCTTAACAATATTTATTCGGGCGGTTTTACTCATTTTGCGCAAAGCGTAAGGGTATGCCGCATAATAGAAAAGTCGGGCAAGGGTCTTAATCTTACCCACGAAGTGCTTGACGGCATTATGAATCATACCCGTGGCGAATGGCCTCACACACCCGAGGGCAAGATAGTTCGTTTTAGTGACCGCATAGCATATATTAACCACGATATTGACGATGCTATCACTGCGGGAGTTTTCAGTGAAGATATAATCCCTATTGAAATTAGAGAAATTTTAGGCTTTAGAAAAAGCGAGCGAATTAATACCCTTGTAAAATCTATAGTAGAAAATACCGAAAAAGACAACGTTAAAATGGATGAACGCACACAAAATGCATACGAAACATTGCATAACTTTATGTATGACACTGTGTATCTTAATCCTGTTGTTAAATTTGAAGAAACCAAGGTTGACGGAATTGTAAACGGAATATATGATTATCTGCTTAAAAATCCCGACAAGCTTGATGATGAATACAAAATAATCCGCGAGCGCGAGGGTGTTGAACGCGCCGCGGTGGACTATATTTCAGGTATGACCGACCATTTTGCTGTGTCTATGTATTCTGATATTTATATTCCAAAGGAATGGAAGGTATAACCGCTGTACCAAATTTGGTGCAATATGAATGTTAATATATTAAACGAAAGGGGAGTGTAAAGTGGCAATACCCGAGGATATTATTAATGAAATTAAATACCGTAACGACATCGAAACCGTAATGGCGCCTTATATAAACTTAAAACGTCGCGGTAAAAATTTGGTTGGTCTTTGCCCCTTTCATAACGAAAAAACACCCTCCTTTACCGTCTACCCCGAAAACGGTTCTTTTTACTGTTTTGGTTGTGGTGTTGGCGGTGACGTATTTAGCTTTGTGCGTCAGATAGAAAATCTTGATTATATTGACGCAGTAAAGCTTTTGGCCGAGCGCAGCGGTGTAACCCTTCCGCAAGACGGTTATGACGATTCTATGCAAAAGCTAAAAAACACTATATTTGAAATAAATCGCGAGACCGCAAGGTTTTATCATACATATCTTATGTCGCCAAACGGCAAATGGGCGCTTGATTATTTAACAGGTCGCGGGTTATCGCTTTCTACCATTAAGCATTTTGGCTTAGGTGCCGCGCCTGATGGTTGGGACGAGCTTATAAAGCATTTAAAAGCTTTGGGTTACTCTATACCGGATATGATTCAGGCAAACGTAATTGCCAAAAGTCAACGCGGTAGTTACTATGACCGTTTTCGCAAGCGTGTAATGTTTCCTATAATAAATATACGCGGCAAGGTAATCGGCTTTAGCGGTCGCGCAATGCCGGGCGAGGATAAGGCAGGCGGCAAATACGTTAACACCTCTGATACGCCTGTTTATAAAAAAAGTGAAAACCTTTTTGGTATGAACTTTGCTAAAAACCATTGTGACAATCGCGTTATTCTGGTCGAAGGCAATATGGACGTTATTTCACTGCATCAAGCAGGGTTTGAAAACACGGTTGCGGCGCTTGGCACATCTTTTACCGAAGAGCAGGCAAGGCTTTTGTCGCGTTATACAAAAGAAATTGTGCTTATAATGGACTCTGATGCTGCAGGTCAAAAAGCAGTGCGTCGCGCAGGCGAAATACTAAACAACATAGGCATTGACACACGGGTGGTTGTTTTGCCCGACGGTAAGGATCCTGATGAATACATTAAAAAGAACGGTTCGGCGCGTTTTAAGGCATTACTTGAAGGCGCTGTAAGCGAAATAGAATACAAACTGCTAACGGCGGTTGACGGTATTGACGTTAACACCGACGACGGCAAATTGCAGTATCTTGTTCGTGCGGCAGAAATTATTGCCGCCGCCAATGATGTTATGACGCGTGATTTATATATCGGTCGCTTGTCAGACAAATACGGTGTTTCGCGTACTGCTTTGCAAGACAAGGTAAACCAACTGCGAAAGCGTAATTACAAGCAACGCGAAAAAAGAGAGCTTGATGCAATTATCCATCCTAAATTTGATAAAAACGACGTTAATCCTGAAAAAAGACTGCATCTTGCGGCAACCAATGCCGAAGAAACGGTTATCGCGGTGCTGTTGCAGCATCCCGACTTTTTTGACGTGGCAAGCCAAATGCTACAGCCCGAAAATATGGTTACGTCACTTAACCGAAGAGTATACAAGCATTTGTCCGACTGTATACAAAGCGGAAGAAATCTTGATATCTCATATTTTGGAGAAGCGTTTTCTCCTGCTGAAATGGGTTATATTTCGTCGCTTGCTAATAGCGAAAAGGGCGATAAAAACCCTCTTGCCGTATTAAAAGACAGTATTAAGGTAATATTAGATGAGGGAATGTTAAAAAATACGGGCGATATTAAAAATATGTCTGCTGATGATTGGGCAGAAACTATACAAAAAATTATTGATGCAAAGAAAAAGGGGAACTAAAAATGGCAGAAAAAAAGTCACAACAACCAACCGCAGAAGAACTCGAAAAACAGGCTGACGCGCTTTTAGAGGAAAGTGAAAGCCGCAGTTCTTTAGACGATATTGAAAACGCGCCTGACGATATAGAAGAGCTTCTTTCTGATCCGGACGTTTTAGAGCGTGATTTTGACGAGGAACCTACCGAGGATGAGCTTAGGCTTGAAGAGGTAGATCTTGACAATCTTGAAGACGATGCCGCGCTTGAAAATATGTCGCTTGATGATCCTGTTAAGGTTTATCTTCGTGAAATTGGTCGTGTGCCGCTTCTTTCTTCTAAAGAAGAAATAGCCATCGCCGAAAAAATTGCCGAAGGCGATGAATACGCTAAAAAGCGTCTTACCGAAGCAAACCTTCGTCTTGTTGTAAGTATTGCTAAAAAATACGTTGGTCGCGGTATGTATTTCCTTGACCTTATTCAAGAGGGCAATGTTGGTCTTATTAAAGCGGTAGATAAATTTGATCATACAAAAGGCTTTAAATTTTCTACCTACGCTACTTGGTGGATTCGTCAGGCTATTACACGTGCTATTGCCGACCAGGCAAGAACCATTCGTATACCCGTTCATATGGTAGAAACCATCAATCGTCTCAAAAAGATTCAAAGTCAACTTCTTCACGAAAACGGCTATGAGCCAAGCGAAGAGCTTATTGCCGAAAAAATGGAGCTTTCGGTTGAGCGTGTGCGCGAAATAATGCGCGTAGCGCAAGAGCCTGTATCTATGGAAACACCAATCGGTCCTGAAGAGGATTCTCGTCTTATGGACTTTATTCGTGATGAGGATGCTTTAGCCCCCGATGATGCGGCGCTTAAAACCATTACAAATGAAGATATTGACGCCGTATTGCATACTCTCTCTTCACGTGAAGAGGCAGTCATTCGCCTGCGTTTTGGTCTTAAAGACGGCAGATGTCATACTCTTGAAGAGGTTGGCACCGAATTTAACGTAACACGTGAGCGTATTCGTCAGATAGAGGCAAAGGCGCTTCGTAAATTGCGTCATCCTGTAAGAAGCAATAAGTTCAGAGACAGATAAGGAATAATTGTTATGAAATTCACATATAGAACAAATGGGGTTTGTTCTCGCAGTATTGATATCGAGATAGAAAACGACGTTATTAAAGACGTGTCCTTTATGGGCGGCTGTAACGGTAACCTTAAAGGTATTGGCGCGCTTGTAAACGGTATGCAGATTGATGACGTTATAGAAAAGCTTAAAGATATTAAATGCGGTTTTAAAAATACTTCGTGCCCTGCACAATTGGCGGCAGCATTGCAGCAGTATAAAAAAGGATTATAGAAATTAGGTGATTGATGTGCTAACAGATGATTTAGATGTAAAAATTGCGGGCGACAGACCGTCAGAGGACGTGCGTCGCAATAAAAGTAAGGCTGTGCAAAATTCGTCTGTAACACCCGAGCAAATTAAGGGCGCAAAGGCGGTTGGCAAAACGGTTGCAAACAGCTTTATTGCCGATGCACAAACCGAAATTGATGAAGAATTTCGAGACTATGATATGATAGTGCAAAGACGTTTGTTGCTTTCTTTTACTGCAACTGCAGGCTTTGAACAATATATCGGCGACGATACGCTTGACGGCATTGCTCAAAAAAGCTTTCTTGACACGCTTAATAAACACAGCGCAGAGCTTTACAAAACATCAAGCGATACGGGTGCTTTTTCGTTTTACTATCTTGCTTTTCGTAGAGGTAGTGAGGTAGAGCGCCGCATAGGACAGACCTTTGCAATGCTTTGCTCACACGATGGCGACCCAATTTTTCAAGAGCTTGGCGAGGCGCTTTATTGCTGGTTTTTATCGGTAGTGCGCAAGGCCGTTGCCGAACACTTAAAATAAATATTAATTTCACAAAAATTGCACCCCCTTGCATATAATGCTGCGAGGGGGAGTTTTTATGCCAAGTATTTATTTAAGTCCGTCTACGCAGGAGTTTAATCCTTATGTCATAGGCGGCAATGAGGAATATTATATGAACTTAATTGCCGACGCTATGGAGCCGTATTTATATGCAAGCGGTATATCATTTACGCGCAACACACCTGATATGACGGCCGCTACGTCTATCGCGCAGTCAAATATGGGTAATTACGACCTGCATTTAGCACTACATTCCAACGCTACGGGTAGCGGCGACGGTAGCAGACGTGGGACAGAGGTATACTATTTTCCCACAAGTGCAAACGGTGCACGTGCGGCAGAAATTATTGCCAATAACTTAAAACTTATTTATCCATTACCAAACCTTGTGCGCACAATACCGACAACCTCGCTTGGTGAGGTGCGCCGCACACGAGCGCCCGGTGTGCTTATAGAATTTGCCTATCACGACAATTATGAAGATGCCATATGGATACGCGATAATATAGAGGCGATAGCTGCTAATGTGGTTGTATCACTTACCGATTATTTTGGCATTCCGTTTATAGTGCCTAATTAAAAGGTATAACTATGGTTATTCATCTTGACATTTGTTAATAAAGTGTTAAAATATTTATATAATTATTTTAATATTCAGGAGGTTAAAATTGTGAAAAAGAAGATTTTAAGCTTAGTGTTGGCGTTTATGCTTATACTATCGGTAGTGCCTATGGGCGCATTTAGCATAACTGCCAAGGCAGAATCAAATGGTGTGTATGAATACACTGTAAGCGGTGGTATCACTATTACAAAATACATTGGTGAAGAGACCGATGTAGTAATACCGGAAACCATTGACGGCAAAACCGTTAATTCTATTGGTGATGACGCGTTTAAAAACTCAAGCGTTACGTCTGTGCTTATTCCTAACAGCGTTACCTCTATTGGTGAATCTGCATTTTATAACTGTGCGTCACTTGTAAATGTAAAATTATCCAACAAATTGACAAGTATTGATGCACTTGCTTTTTCACATACAGCAATCGAAAGTATATTTATACCAAAAACATTAACAGAGTGTGATTATACTTTTTACGATTACTGTCGTGGTCCATTTGCTTATTGCGATTATTTAACATCAGCAACGTTTGAAGAAGGAACAAAAACCATCCCAAGTTATGTTCTTGCAAGCACAGCGATAGAAGAGGTAACAATACCCGATAGTGTTACTGTAATAAGCAAAAATGCTTTTGTAAACTGTACAAATTTAAAATCATTAGATTTAAGCGATTCATTAAAAAGCATAGGACAAGAAGCGTTTAAAAATTGCGTATCATTAAGTGAAATAGTTTTACCTGACAGTGTTACGTCGGTAGGTCAAGAAGCATTTTACGATTGCACATCAGTCGAAAGCATACAGTTGTCTAACGAATTGACAAGTATTGATGCACTCGCTTTTTCGCATACAGCAATAGAAAGCATAGAGATACCAAAAACATTAACAGAGTGTGATTATACTTATAGCGGTGGCGTTTATTACGGTCCTTTTTCACATAATGAAAATTTAACAACAGCAACCTTTGAAGAAGGTACTACTGTAATACCCAAATACATATTGGGTGGTTGTAATAATCTTGAACAGATTTTTATTCCGGAAACTGTAACAAATATAAATAATGCTGCTTTTGTTGCCTGCGATATTACCGACGTATGGTATGGTGGTACCGAAGAGGACAAGGCAGAAATTACAATTAACAATGGTAACGACGTGTTGGCAACTGCTACCTGGCATTACAATAGCTGTAACGTTAATTTAGAGCACGCATACGATAACGCTTGCGATGCAAACTGTAACAATTGCGACAAGCTTCGTGAAGTGCCCGATCACGTTTACGACAATAAGGACGACCTTATTTGTAACGAATGCGGCTATGAAAGACCACCATATGAATACGGTGATGTAAATGAAGACGGTAAAATCAACAATAAAGACGTTGGTATACTTCTTCAATATATCAATACGTGGCCGGTTACAATTAATACCTTCACAGCAGACGTAAACGTTGACGGCAAGGTTAACAATAAAGATATTGGTATACTTTTGCAGTATATTAATAAATGGGATGTTGTGCTGGGCAAATAATATTGTTTTTATAATATAACAGCTAACAAAAAGCAAGTAGATTCAAAGTTTTGAATCTACTTGCTTTTTTATTTGTATTTGTAATTTATTTATCGGTTTCATCATCCGAAGATGTTTTATATATTCTAACATAATCTATAATCATATCAGAATACTCACCGTCCTTTAGCTCCCAATCTCCTGCCCAGGTTCCGCACTCGGTGGTGATGTTCATATAACCGGGTTCTTTGCAAATACCACCTGTTGAAAAGCGGTAGGTAACGTATCCGTCAATTAAAAATATGTATTCGTCAGGACTCCATCTAAATGCAAATTTATGAAATTGACCGTCGTAAACATCAATATCGATGTTTGGATCAAAGTAACCGCGAGTTTTGGTTTTGCCGCACCAACCGTCCCAATGAACAGTGCTGTTAACAGTATGATAGTTGTAAAGTGATTCAAAAACATCAATCTCTGCGCCACCTACAGCAGAGTTATCATCGGGGCAATTTTCATCGTAACTCATATCGCCGGCAACAAGCCAAAAAGCACCCCATATTCCTGTTTTATGGTGCAATTTTGCGCAAACCTCATAATAACCGTATTTATGTTCAAAAATGTTTTTAGACCATATTGCGCCCGAAAGATAGGCATCTACCTCTTGGGTTGTTCCGTCTTCATTAATCACTGTTTTTTTACCGGGGCACGCACGGCTTATAAGATGACTGTTGCCGTCTAAGAATGTCATATTAGAGTCCCAGTAGTTAGCGTATCCCTTTGCACGTAAAAACGGGGGGCAGTGCTCCCAAATTGCAGGATTAAGCTGTGTTCCGTCAAAATGGTCTTCGAAAGCCAGCTCCCATTTATCAAAGGTAATAACAAAATCCTTGGTAATTTGTGTTGGAATATGTCGTGCAGTTATAGTGATAGAATCATTATCTCTTTTATAAACGTATGGAATAATAATGCGATTATCCTGTCGCCAAGGCACCGTCTTTTCATTACTAAAAAATTCGGATTCATCACAAACGTTTACACCGGTATCGGTTATTACTTCACATACCTTGTATTCGGCCATTCCTGTTGGAATATCACGCACACAATGAAATTTAACTTTTTCTATACTTGTGAAATTTAATTGATTATCCATATTATTCACCCTTGATTTTTAATTTAATACTAAGACTTCATAGAATATACTCTTACGTAGTCTACAATCATATCGGTGTGTTCGCCCGGTTTTAGCGGAAACTCACCGGCATCTTGGTTAAAGTGTGAGCTTATAAGTATATAGCCCGGTTGATTACAAATACCCATTTCACCTGTACGGTTTGTTACCTCACCGTCTACCAAAAAAATATATTCTTCAGGTGTCCAAAATAGTGAAAAAGTATGATACTTACCATCAAAAATTTCTTCCATAGCAGGTATGGGAAGGTGCTTGCTTTTGGTTACTGTTTGCCATTCACCGTTTTCGTCCTGATACCAACCGTAACCATCCCAATGTATAGTCTGGGAAGGAGTTTTTCTATGGAAAAATGTTTCTACTATATCTATTTCACATCCATTAACCGCGGTATTATCCTTTGGAGCATTTGCATCGCTCATATCACCACAGCTAAGCCAAAAGGCGCCCATTAGACCTGCGGCGCGATGGGGAATCATACGTATTTCAAAATAACCGTAGGTGGTTTCAAACTTGTTATCGGTTTCAATAACGCTTGTCATTTTGGTTTGTCCGGTTACAGGGTCTGGCTCCTTTAGAAGTGACATTCGGTTTATAAGATTGCCTTTTCCATCTAAAAAGGAATTTTGTTTTGAGTAAGCGTAACCGTTATCGCGTTTTTCATCCCAAACGTTCCACACGTCTGTATTTAACTCGGTGCCGTCAAAATTATCTTCAAATGTAAGCTCCCACTTATCAAATTTGATGGTAAAATCACAGCTCATATCTGTAGGGCGGTGCTTGGCGGTAAGAGTAATAGAATCGTGGTTTTTGCGGTATTCATAAGGTACGGTAATTTTAAGCCCGTCAATAGAAATACCTTTTTCTTTACAAATAATCTCACCCATATAGGTTATTGCCGAGCCCTTGTTAGTAACAATTCTTACAACCTCGTACTGAGCATCACTACCCGGAATGTCTTTTAAACAATTATATTCTACCGACTTAAGACTGCTAAAGCCATATTTTTCTTCATAATCAACCGAATTTTGTGAACCGCTTGAAGAGCTTGTCTTGTCTTTAGAAGAGGTTGGTGTATTCTGTGATGGGGTAGAGGCGGTCAAAGATGTATTGCCTTGCGTATTGTCACTACCAATCAAATCAGAGTTTATTGGGGGTAAATATGATGAATTTAAATAATTTGATGATGCATCACTGCCAGCCTTTTTACAAGATACGCAACCAAGTGCTAATATGGTGCACAAAACAAGTGAAATAACCTTTTTAATATTCATATTGTAAATCACCTTACTTATCGCTATCGTTTGAATAAATTCTTACATAATCTACAATCATATCAGAATACTCGCCGGGTTTTAATGTTATATCGCCGCCCCAAGTACCTACGTGTGAGCTTATAAGCACATATGCAGGCACCTGACAACCGCCTGCAGCTTCGTCTTGCATTGTAACCTTACCGTCGATCATAAATATAAATTCTTCGGGTGTCCAACGAACAGCAAAGGTGTGGTATTTACCGTCAAAAATTTCCGGTGTTTCGATTTGGTCGTTTACAACCGATTTTGTTTGTCCGTTGTAATATCCGTCCCAGTGCAATGCTTGACAAGATTTATTTAGGTTTGATAAGGTTTCAATAATGTCTATTTCGCAACCGTTTTTGCTTGAGCTGTCATTTGGTGCGTCGGCATCGCCCATATCACCGGCCATAAGCCAAAAAGAACTTTTTATACTGTTGGCTCGATGGGGAATCATACGAATTTCATAATAACCGTAGGTAGATTCATAGCAACCTTTGGTAGAAATAAGTGAAGATTTATATAGCGGGAGGCCGTCTTTAGCAAACTCGCCCGTAGAGTAAACGCGGCTTACAAGGTTACCCTTGCCGTCAAGAAAAGCCATATCCTTGGTGAAACCAAAATAAAACGTATCTCTTTGCTCGGCGGTAAGCGATGTATCCCCAATATCGCCCCATACCTTAGTGTTAAGCTGTTTGCCGTCAAAATTATCTTCAAAAACAAGCTTCCACGTGTCAAACTTAATTTCAAAATCAATGCTCATACCCGTAGGCTTATGTCTTGCGGCAAGCTTTAACGATTTATTTTTCTTTTTAAATTCGTAAGGAACAATAATCTGTGTTCTGTCAATTGTAATGCCTTTAACGTCCGAAACTATTTCACACATATAAAGCGTGTTTGATTCTTTGTCGGTAATAACGCTTTTTACTTCATAAACGGCATCACCGTAGGGCAGGTCACTTATAACCTCATAATTTACACTCTTAAGCGTATTAAAACCATATTGTTCTTCCATGTTAACAGGCACCTTTGATTGATTGTTGTTTTCTACCTTTGATGATGCAGTATTATTGGGGGTAGGTTTTGAATCGGTTGAAGTGGTGTTGCTTGACGAATTGTCCGAAACAACCAAATCAGAATTTGTTTGTGAAATGTAGGATGCGTTTGAATTGTTTGATGACATATCGCTGCTTATCTTTTTGCAAGACGTACAACCAAGCACCATAACAGTGCATAGTGCAATAATTGCGTACTTTTTAATATTCATATGCAAAAACTCCTTATTTTTTGCCTTCGCTTGAATAAACTTTTACGTAGTCAACTATCATATCGGTATATTCACCCGGTTTTAGTAAAAGCTCACCGGTACCCTCGCTGTTAATGTGAGAGCTTATAAGCATATATCCGGGCACCTCACAACCGTCGGTACCTGTCCAACGGTATGTTACCTTGTCGTCAATTAAGAATATAAAATCAGTTGGTGTCCACTGAAGCGCAAATTTATGAAATTCGCCGTCAAAAATCTCAGGCATTTCAGGCGCCATAACACCGTGACCTTTAGTCTTGGTCACCCATTCGCCCGATTCATCCTGAAACCAACCATACCCGTCCCAAAACAGAGCATGGCGAGCAGCATTTTTAGATAGCAGAGTTTCAAATATATCTATTTCAACACCGTTTTTGGTCGTGTTATCTTCGGGAGCGTCATCGTCGCCCATATCACCCGCAATAATCCAAAATGCACCCCACAGACCTGTAGTAAGGTGTGGACGAACACTCATTTCGTAATAACCGTATCTTGATTCAAAACCGTTTTCGGTAGAAATAAGCGAAGAAGTATAGACGGGGTTACCGGATTTATCTTTATCGGGTAGTGCTTTAACGCGGTTTATAAGGTGACCTTCACCATCTAAGAAAACATTTTCTTTTACATAGCCGTAGCTATATTCATCCCTTGTTTCATGATCAAGACTGGTGTTCCATACATCCTGCCACACGTCAGTATTAAGTGTGTCTCCGTCAAAGTTATCCTCAAAAACAAGCTTATAGTTGGTTTCAAATTTTAATTCAAAATCAAGTTCAATGCCCGAAAGGCGATGTACTGCGGTAAATTTTGCGGATTTGTGTTTTGCCTTGTATTCTGCAGGAACGGTTATAATAAGCCCTTCAACCTTAATATCCTCTGAGTCGCTAATATAGTCACAAGAGATTTTAAGGTCCTGTCCTTTATCGTTTAAAACCTCGGTAATTTCATACTGGGCATCGCCGTTTGGTATATCCTTGTAGCATGTATAACCTACGGATTCAAGGCTTTTTAAACCATACATCTTTTCAAAATCAATAGAGGATGTGTCTTGAACTGCCGACACCGTATCGTTTGCGTTTGAAGATAGTGTTTGTTTATCGTTTGCGCAAGCGGTACAAGCAAGCATTACAAAACTAAGAGTAAAACATAAAACTTGTTTAATTTTCATTTCTTTTTTCACCGCTTTTTTTGTCAAGTTGAGATTTAATTATGCCAACGAGCGATAAAATCGCAATTATTATAAAGCAAATAACAGCACAATTAATAAAAAAGTATTGTTTGTTTATTTTTGCCTTTTGCGCCTTCACATCTTGCGAAGCATTTTCGTTTAAGCTAAAGCTTTTAAATATAGCCGTCACTTCGTCAGAGGTATCTTCACCCGGATTATAGCCTGCAAAGTAATAGGTTTTGTTGTTACATATGGTTATGTATTGGGTAACGGTATAAACACCGCCGCTATCGCTTAATGTGTTCTTAATGCAAAGATACTTTCGTCCGCCGTTTTCAACAAGCTGTGCGGGGGAGTCAGAGTCGTCGCTAACAGCGTTTATAAATTCTGTAAGTCCCACATCGTCGAGCAATGAAATATCTGATACTTCTGATGAGAAATTATCGCTAAAGGACGAAATTTTAATCTGTGTTTTGGTGTCATCAGATACAGCAAGATACAAAAGTCCGTTCTCACTAAAATACGTGTTAAGCTCGGTGGGTGACATATTAAGTTTTTCTGAAATTTCGGTAAGATCATCACCACTGTGCACGGCAATAAAATTATCGCTCGGTTTAATGGTATATTCGTAATCTGCCGCATTTACGGTAATGCCAAGTAGCAGCATTATTATAACGAGCAGGTAAAAAAATCGGTATTTCAAAAAATCACCTAAATCAAATTATTTTGTCGCTTTGCAGCAGTAAGTGTGTTTTGCATTAAAGTAGCAATTGTCATAGGACCAACACCACCGGGAACGGGGGTAATGTATGATGCTTTTTGGCTTACTGCATCAAAATCTACATCACCGCAAAGCTTGCCGTCGGCACGGTTCATACCAACATCAATTACAACCGCGCCATCCTTTACCATATCTGCGGTAACAAATTTTGCACGACCTACAGCCGCAACTAATATATCGGCGCGGCGGGTTACTTCGGCAAGATTTTTGGTCTTTGAATGCGATATTGTAACGGTTCCGTTTTTGTGAAGCAACAACATACCCATAGGCTTGCCCACAATATTTGAACGGCCAATTACAACACACTCTTTACCGCAAACGTCAATATTATAATAGCTTAACATTTCCATAACACCGGCGGGTGTGCAGGGTAAAAAGTCATAATCGCCAATCATAATTCTGCCAACATTTACAGGATGAAATGCGTCAACGTCTTTATTAGGGTCAATAGCCTCAATTACAACCTTTTCGTCAAGACCTTTTGGTAGTGGCAATTGACACAATATACCGTTAACCGTAGCGTCGGCATTTAATTCTTTTACAAGTGCTAAAAGCTCGTCTTGAGTAGTGGTTTCAGGTAATAAAAACTCTTTTGATATAATTCCCAACTGTTCGCAAGCTTTTTTCTTGTTTGCAACATAAATTTGTGATGCAGGATCGCTGCCTACAAGTATTACTGCAAGGCAAACGCTTATTCCTTTTGTGTTTAGTTCTTTTACTTCAGCCGCAACACGTTCTTTAACAGCGGCAGACACTAATTTACCGTCAATAATATTACTCATTTATCTCATCCTCTTGTGTTGTTTCTTCTAATTCAAGATCGGCATATTCGTCGGGGAAAACCTCTGTATAAGTGGTATCGGTGATAGCGACCTTTTGTTTTTTGTTTATAACCATAAGTGCTACCGCTGCCGCAATACAAATTGCTATTGATACTAATACCGATATACGCAGTTTTCCAAGCATAAGGCTGTCGGTGCGCAAATTTTCAACAATTGCGCGTTCAAAGCCATACCATACACAGTATAAAAGTGTTATTTGACCGCTGTACTTGCGCTTTTTAGAGAAATAGTTAAGCACAAAAAATCCTGCTATACACCAAATAGATTCGTATAAAAAGCAAGGATGCACAAGCCCTTCACCCATTTCAGAAATGGTGCGGTTGCTTTGCATACCCCACCAAGTACTGCCTGTGAAGGTGCCATAGGCCTCTTGATTCATAAAGTTGCCCCAACGTCCAATGCCTTGGCCTATTAAAAAAGCGGTTGCGGCAAGGTCAAACATATCAAAAATTTTAATCTTTTTGATAAAGCACATAACAGCACCGCAAGCAAATGCACCAATTACCGCGCCATAAATTGCAATTCCCGAAAAGCCTTCGCCGTTTCCAAAACCAAAAAAGTCCGAAAGGCTTGTAACCTTTACGCCGTCAAAAATAACGTAATACGTGCGAGCGCAAAGTATTGATATAGGGGTTGTAACAATAACCACGTCAAGCATTTTATCGGTGTTCACACCAAAACGTTCGGCATTTTTCATACCGTAAATAATAGCAAGTAAAAATCCTATGGCTATTATAATGCCGTACCAATATACAGGCCAGCCGTCACCAATTGGCAACGTAAATGCTATTGGGTTAAGTGTTAAATGAATTCCAAAAATAGTAACGTCATAATGCATAGGTTAGTCCTCCAAAGGCTTTATAACCGACAAAACAGCATTTTCGTTATCAAAAACATCAAAGCGCTTCATAACGTCGTCATAGCTTACCGATTTTACCATTTTAATTTCATCAAAAAGACTGTATCCGCACATAGCGCATTCGGTAAGGCTCATTGTAAGGTTTTCTACGCTGTTAAAACGACGAACCATATCACCGTACATAGCGCATTTAACGGCTGAAAATAACTTTTTGCTGACACCGTCTTCGCGCAGGCGACAAATTTCATTTTTAATCTCGTTAGCCACACGTTCGGGATCGCAGGATTCGCCCTCAAATATAACTGCGGCATAGCCGTTGCCGTTAAAGTATTCGCTGTCAAAATCGTCGTTTATAAGACCTTCATTCATAAGACGCGCGTAAAGGGGAGATGCGTCGCCGCAAATGATTTGTAAAAGCAAATCAACGCATACTTTACTTTTAAGGCGACGGTACGGGGAATTAATTTTTTGTTTAAAGCCTAAACAAAACATAGGTGTATTTACAGCAAGGCGCTGTTCCACATAAGGCTTAACAATGGTTTGCGGTTCGTTAAATTCGCCACGTGTAATTTCTACGGGTTCGCGGTCAATAATAGTTTTTTCAATCTGCTTTAGGGTTTTGTCTGTATCAATGTTACCAACAAGGCAAATAAACATATTTGCAGGATTGTAAAATGTTTCATAGCATTTGTAAAGCAATTCGGCATCAATTTGCGCAATAGATTCTACCGTGCCGGCAATATCAATTCGAACGGGGTGGCTATGGTACATACCTTTAAGCAAATTAAACATAACGCGCCAACCGGGGTTGTCGTCATACATACGAATTTCTTGACCAATAATGCCTTGCTCTTTTTCTACGTTTTCTTTTGTAAAGTAGGGAGACTGAACAAATTTTAGCAGTATATCAAGATTTTCATAAAAATTATCACTGCACGAAAATAAGTAGCAGGTGCGGTCAAAAGATGTAAACGCGTTGGCGCTGGCGCCTGTTTGCGCATATTTTGAAAAAGCATCGCCGTCTTCGCCTTCAAAAAGCTTGTGCTCAAGGTAATGCGCAATACCTTCGGGAACGGTTATCATTTCTTCGCCGTTTTTAGAAAATTTAGTATCAATAGAGCCGTAGCGCGTGCCATATATTGCATAGCTTGACGAATATTGAGGCTTTTCCATTATATAAATTTCAAGACCGTTTGGCATAGTCGCTTTTACATAGCTTTCTTCACCAAAGCCTTCAAAAGTCTGCTTTTTCATTTCACTTAACCTCCTTATCCTCGGGTAAAAGTTTATATACGGTGTGTAGCTTAACGCCACGAGCAGCATAAACCACGTCGTTGCGTGTTACTTTTAATATATCTTCTGCTGCTTCTTCGGGGGAGAGAAGCTTATCTTTAACTATTTTCAAAGAATACCACGCATCTAAAAGACCTTGTGAATCGTTGTAGGATTTAAATGAATCGGTAATGCTTTTAATAGATGACTGAAATTCATCATCGGTAAATAAATTTTGCTTAATCATATCAAGCTGATTTAAAATTTCTTTTTCAGCCTTTACTGCATTTTCTTTTTCGATACCGCTGTCAACTGTAATAAGACCTTTGGCTTTTACCGAGCTTGATGCGCAGTAATAGCAAAGACTGTATTTTTCACGAACATTGGTAAAAAGGCGAGAGTATGGTCCGCCACCAAAAATATCACACATAACTGTGAGTGACGCCGTAGATGCATCGTCGCCGTAAAGCTCGCTCGAAAAGCCCATACACAATTTGCCCTGAGCAATATCCATACGCTCAGTAACCGTGTTTGGTTTTGCAATTGCTTTTGTAGGAGTGCTTTGTGTGCAATCGGGTATGTCATAGCGTGTTAGAGCGTCAAATTTTTCAGATATTTTATCAAACAATCCACTTGGCATTGAGCGAGAAATAACGTTAACGCGTAAAAATGCGGTAGAAAGCAATTTGCTCCAAGCGGCATAAAGTGATTCGCCGGTGATTTTTTCTACCTGTTCCTCGGTGCCGCATTTTGGCAAGCCATAGGCTTCACCCTTGTACATTTCTTCTATCAAGCGCTTTTTGGCATATATTCGTTTTTGTGCTAAATCGCCGCGAATATGCTCGATAGCCTTACGCTTTTCGCGGGCAACATCCTCTTCACAAAAGGCGCCGTTTTCTGCCTTGGGCTCAAATACAAGCTGTGTTAACAGTTGTACCGCACTATCGCAAAGTGATTCGTTATCAAGTGCAAAACGGTCATCTATGGTAGATATTGCAATTTTAAGCAGTTGATAATCGCCCACCTTTTCGGCAGAAGCCGAAAGATTTGCTCCGTAAAGCTTTGCAAGCTTAAAATTAAGCGCCGAAAAATCAGGATATTCTTTACTGCAGGTTGTCATAACAAATGGCAACAATGCATATTCGGCTACCGTTTCTTCTTGTAAGGGTACGTAAAAATTAAACGAAATAAGGGTTGTGTTAAAGCGGTCGTTTTTAATGAATACGCCCTCTACGCCGTTTGAAAGTTGTGTAATTTTTGCAGACATTTTGTTCCTCCTGAAAAATGTTTGTATGTTAGTTAATGTTAAACTGTTTTAAAATAAGCCCAAGCTCGCAAACGGGAAGCCCCACCACGTTAAAGTAGTCGCCAACAATTCCGCTTACAAATTTTGAAGCGCGTCCCTGAATGCCGTATGCGCCGGCTTTATCCATAGGCTCATTTGTGCCTATATAAGCATTAATTTCTTCGTCGCTAATATCGCGAAAGGTAACCGCGGTTGTAACAACGCGTGTTATGTGCTTGTCACCTTGCAGTACCGTAACAGCGGTATGAACGTTATGGGCTTTACCCGACAGGCTTTTAAGCATACAAAAAGCATCGCCTTTATCTTTGGGTTTACCCATAAGTGTGCCATCAAGCTCAACTATTGTATCGGCCGAAATGATGATGCTATCAACCGATAGACCGCTTGATACAGCAACAGCTTTTTGATAACTTATGCGCGCTACCTCGTCGGTAACCGGCAGTGTCGGGTCCATAGCCTCATCAATATCGGCGGTTATAATTTCAAAATCCAAATCAAGCAGAGAGAGTAGTTCCTTTCTGCGAGGGGACTTAGATGCTAAAATGATCTTCATACAAACATTTACCCACTTTATTATATATTTAATATATAATAACATAAAAAATTGTCTTTTGCAACGATTAATTAAGGAATAAAATTCTTTAAATTTGTAGGTTTATAAGCCGTAATATTTTTCTTGAAATCTACAATATGTTGTGATATAATAAACTGTAATTTTATATATAGGTGGTATTGTTATGAAATGTCCTTTTTGCGGTTATGAAGAAAGCAAGGTAATTGATTCTCGTCCTACAGACGAGGGTGAGCGTATTCGTCGCAGACGTGAATGCTTGCAATGCGCTAAACGCTTTACTACTTATGAAATGATTGAAAGTCTGCCGATAATTGTCATAAAAAAAGACGGTTCGCGCGAGACCTTTGACCGTCAAAAGCTGCTTACGGGTATGCTTCGCGCTTGTGAAAAGCGTCCCGTATCTATAGAGATGCTTGACCGTGCTATCAGTGATATAGAAACGGTTATTCAAAACTCGCTTGATCGCGAAGTTAACAGCGATAAAATAGGCGAGCTTGTTATGGATAAGCTTAAAGATATTGATGAGGTTGCATACGTGCGATTTGCGTCGGTTTATCGTCAATTTAAGGATATTAATACATTTATGGATGAGCTTAATAAGCTACTTAGCAAATAGGAGATATTTTTGATGGATAACAACGCACTTTTGGCAGAACTTTTACTGCCCAATATTGATAAAACTCCCGATTATTATGAAAATTTATATCCTGAGCGTAATTTGCCCGATGGCGCACGTGTTGTGCGCGTAGCACCATCGCCTACGGGTTATTTGCATTTGGGCACTCTGTTTACCTCTCTCGTAAACCGCATTACTGCTACTTCGTCGGGCGGTGTTTTCTTTACCCGAATTGAAGATACCGACAAAAAACGTGAGGTTGAAGGCGGAATTGAAGATATTATTGACGGTCTTCAGCGTTTTGGCATCAGTATTGATGAAGGCTTTATAAGCGGTAGCGAGCAAAGGGGAGACTATGGCCCTTACCAACAAAGCAAACGTGCCGAAATTTATCAAACATATGTTAAAGACCTTATTAAAAAAGGCCTTGCATATCCTTGCTTTTGTACCGCCGAGGATTTAGAGGCCGTTCGCAAGGTGCAAGAGGAGAATAAAATACGCACAGGCTATCACGGCGAATATGCTAAACATCGTGATATAACATACCAAGAGGCTAAGGCGCTTATAGAAGAGGGTAAGCCCTTTGTTGTAAGACTTCGATCTCCCGGTAGCGAAGAAAACCGCATTACTTTTGAAGATACCATTAAGGGTAAAATAGAGATGCCCGAAAATGATGAAGATTTTGTACTTCTAAAATCTGACGGCATACCAACATATCACTTTGCCCATGCTATTGATGACCACCTTATGCACACCACACACGTGCTTCGTGGTGACGAGTGGATATCCTCTGTTCCAAAACATATACAGTTGTTTAAATTGCTTGGCTTTAAGGTGCCAAAATTTGGTCACGTATCACCAATTATGAAGCTTGATAATGGTGCAAAGCGTAAAATAAGTAAACGTAAAGACCCCGAGGCTGCAGTACATTTCTTTGCGGAACAGGGCTATGAGTCTATTTGCGTTATAGAATATCTTATGACAATTGCGGCATCCGATTTTGAGGATTGGCGACGCGCTAATCCTGATGCTGACTATCGTACCTTTAAGTTCAATCTTAAAAAGATGTCAGTTTCAGGCGCATTATTTGATGAAAACAAGCTTAACGATGTAAGCAAAACCAAGATTGCCGCAATGAAGAGCAATGAGGTTTACGAAAAGCTTACCGCTTGGGCGCGTGAATTTGACGGCGAATTTTATCAGTTGCTTACAGCAAACCCTGATTTCACAAAAGGTATGCTCAGCATCGACCGTGATGACGCTAAAAAGCCACGTAAGGATTTGGCTAAATGGAGCGAAGCACAACAGTATTTTGCGTACTTCTTTGAGCCGCTTTATACGCCAAATCATACAATCCCTGAAAATATTGATGCTGCTGATGCAAAGGCATTTTTAGCAGAATATAAAAAGGTTTACGATGCGGCCGATGACAGACAGGCTTGGTTTGATAAAATTAAGTTGGTAGCGCCAAAGCTTCAGTTTGCCGCCGAAACCAAAGAATATAAAGCAAATCCCGACTTATATAAGGGAAGTGCAGGTGACCTTAGCACAATACTTCGTATCGCAATTACAGGTCGCACAAATACGCCTGACCTTTGTAGTATAATGCAGGTTTTAGGCAAGGAAGAATGCATTAAGCGTATAGACGCTATGATAGAGGTTTTATAAAATGGAAGAAAATAAGGTTTTAAATGAAGAAGTTGAGGAAGTAAAACTCTCTAACTTTATATATGATTTTATTGATGAGGATTTGGCCGAGGGTGTTTACAGTCGTGTGCAAACACGTTTTCCGCCCGAACCAAACGGATATTTACACATAGGTCATGCAAAGGCTATTTGCATTGACTTTGGCACAGCCGAAAAATATAAGGGCAAGTGTAATCTTCGCCTTGACGATACCAACCCCACAAAAGAAGATGTTGAGTATGTTGACGCTATTATGGAAGACATCAAGTGGTTAGGCTTTGATTGGGACAACGTATATTACGCATCCGATTATTTTGATTTTATTTATGAGTGTGCATTAAAGCTTATTGATAAGGGACTTGCATATATTGACGAGTCAACTGCTGACGAAATTCGTGAAATGCGCGGCACTCTTACCGAGCCCGGTAAAAACAGCCCGTATCGCGACAGACCTATTGCCGAAACAAAAGAATTGTTTGCAAAAATGACTGCGGGTGAAATAGAAGAGGGTAAAATGGTGCTCCGCGCTAAAATCGATATGGCATCATCCAACCTTAATATGCGTGACCCTGTTATTTATCGTGTACTCAAAGCACATCATCATCGCACAGGTGATAAATGGTGTGTGTACCCAATGTATGACTTTGCTCATCCGCTTAGCGACGCGCGTGAGGGTGTTACACATTCACTTTGCTCATTAGAGTTTGAAAACCACCGTCCACTTTACAACTGGGTGCTTGAGGCGGCTGATATAACACACGAGCCACCTCGTCAGATTGAGTTTGCGCGTATGAACGTAAACTACACTTTGACCAGTAAGCGTAAGTGCTTAAAGCTTGTAAATGACGGACTGGTTTCCGGTTGGGATGATCCACGCATGGCTACCGTTTGCGGTATGCGCCGTCGCGGTTATCCATCACAGGCAGTGCGCGCTTTTGTTGACAAAATCGGCGTTTCAAAGGCTTATAGCGTAATTGACTATGCGCTGCTTGAATCTTGTGTTCGTGATTATCTTAACGAAAATGCCGACAGAGCTATGGCAGTGCTTCGTCCGCTTAAAGTTATTATTGATAACTATCCGGAGGGCAAACAAGAACAAATTGAGGTTGACATTAACCCCAATAAGCCCGAGCAAGGCACGACAAGTGTTACCTTCTCACGCGAGATATTTATTGAGGACGATGACTTTATGTTAGACCCTCCGGGTAAATATTTCCGTCTTTGCCCTGCAAAAGAGGTTAGACTTAAAGGTGCGTATTTTGTAAAATATGCTTCACACGAAACCGACGAAAACGGCAATATTACCACAGTTCATTGTACCTATGATCCCGAAAGCCGCGGTGGCGAAGCACCCGACGGACGTAAGGTTAAGGGAACATTACATTGGGTAAGTGCCGACAACTGCATTAAGACCGAGGTTCGTTTGTACGATAGATTGTTTAACGTAGAAAATCCAAGTGATGAAGAGGGTGTATCATCATTTGCTGATAACCTTAACCCCGAATCATTAACCGTTATTTCCGATGCTGTTATTGATGCAAGTCTTAAAGACGTTAAGGTGGGTGACACCTTCCAATTTATGCGTCAGGGTTACTTCTGCGTAGATAAGGATTCAACTGCCGATAAAATAGTCTTTAACCGCACGGTTGCGCTCAAAGACTCATTTGCAAAGAAAAAATGATGACAGTAAATAACATTTTAGAGTATCTAAAAGAAAAATACCCGCTTGATACCGCGTGTGATTTCGACAACGTTGGTCTTTTGGTGGGGGATAAGAATGCCGCAGTTACAAAGGCAGTTATATGCCTTGACTGCGATATAAATGCAGTGAACTACGCTAAAAGTATTGGTGCCGAGCTTATTATAACGCATCATCCCGTAATTTTTTCGGGACTTAAAAGTATACTTGCGGGCGGCGTGGTTTACGAGCTTGTAAAAAGTGATATATCGGTAATATCATTGCACACAAATCTTGATATTGCCGCCGGCGGCGTTACCGAACAGCTATGCGAGTCAATTGGTCTTAAAAACATAAAACCATTTGCGGCTCATGACGGATTTTTAATTCGTGAAGCTGAGTGTGATATAAGTGACGCCGATGCTTTAGCAAAGCACATAAAACAACAACTTGCCACGTCTGTGCGCTATAACAACAGCGGTAAGGCTATTCGACGTGTGCTTGTCTGCTCAGGTTCGGGCGGCAATTATCTTAGTGACGTAATAAACGGTGGTTATGACGCGCTTATATCGGCCGATATTAAGCACAACGTGTTTATAGACGCTGTAAATCAGGGCGTTGCCGTGTTTGACGCAGGGCATTACCAAAGTGAAAATATTATTGTTAAGCCATTGTGCGATGAGTTGAAAAACAAATTTGGTGCCATAGAATTTTTTGTTTTTAATAATACACAAATTAAATTTATTTAAGTGGTGATTTTATGAAAAAGGTTATATCTTTTTTATTGGTATGCATGCTTTTGATAGGTTGTGTTTTTATACCGGTTAATGCGCAAAGTGACCTTGTTTTAACGTATCAAATGAATTCAAAAAAGCTGCACGGCGCAAGTGCTACAAACCATAAGCAGACGGTAGAAAATGTTTTGTCACAATACATAGATTTATCAACCTTTACTTCATTAATTTTAAGTGGTATCTCTAATTGTGAAGCACAGGTAGATGTAGAATCCTATAATATTCCTGTTGATGTGACCAATTATATTAGCGATTATTTCTTTTACGGTGTACCGGAAGCTTTTAATATATACAAAATGGGTTGCACTTATTACGGTAACGCTAACACAATAGTAAGCATTACTATCAAGTATTATCCGTTTGCTGATACAAAAAGTGAATACGACGCTTGTTTTTCAAAAATGTCTACCGCGGCAAATAAGCTATTAAGCGGCATAAAGGGCAATTCATCGCTCAGCGATGAACAAAAGCTATTGCTTTTACACGATAGATTAGCTGTGTGGAACACATACGGTTATCCTGAAAACACAACCGATATCGAGGCTCATACCGCATATGGTGCGCTTGGTAACAGAATGTCGGTATGTCAGGGTTATGCAATGGCATATATGTACTTGCTAAACCAAATAAACATAGAAAGCTACTACTGTTCATCAGATGCTTTGAATCACGGTTGGAATATTGTTTATTTAGGTGGTAAAAAATATCATGTAGACGTCACTTGGGATGATCTTTATTGGGCAGATGGCGCAGATAATGCACCCGGCGCTGTAGAGCATAGCAATTTTTTGCGCTCAAGCAACGGCATTTATGCCGAAGGTCATTCAGCGTTTGATTATGATACAACACCAACCGATACTAAGTATGACAATTATTTCTGGCAAAATTCTGAAACTGAATTTCAACTTGTAAATAATGAGATTTATTACTTAGATAACAATGCTCAAGCAATAAAACGTTACAGTGATAAAAAAACGTTGTGTGATGTAACTGCTAAGTGGAAAGCAGGTGCATACAGCACGTGGACGGGCAATTTCTCATGCCTTTCAAGCGACGGCACATCACTTTTTTATTCGCAGCCGAAAGCTATTTATCGTTTCGATATAAGCACTAATAAATCAAGCGAAATTTTCGTGCCTCAAATAAGCGATGATTATCAATCAATTTACTGTTTTACATATGAAGACGGTAATTTGGTTTTCGATATTCATAATGCTCCAATAGGCACCAACGATTTAAGCGGAAAATATACGTTAAAGGTACCGTATGAAAATAACGGGGAAGAGCAACCGGATGAAGATATCACTTTTGGTGATGTTACAAACGACGGTTCGATTAATAACAAGGATTTGGGTATTTTAATGCAATATATAAACGGCTGGTCCGTTAGCATAAATATCGCTTATGCCGATGTTAATAATGACGGTAAAATAAACAATAAAGATTATGGTACTATAATGAGGTACATCAACGGCTGGGACGTTAAATTGGGATAAATTAAAAAAACGGATTGTCAAATGGTTTTAACTTGACAATCCGTTTTGTCATTATTTATAAAACAAAAAAGCTACTTATATTTTTGTTGCAATAATATATGCGTTATGTTAAAATTATAATGCATAAATATTAATTATGGGGATTTTTATGAAAAAACTATTATCATTGTTTCTATCTTTGGCAATTATTTTGGTTTCTTTGCCAACAAACATTTTTACCTTTACGTCAAAAGCAGAATCCGACCCTATAGATATATGGGGTGGGCTTAGTTCTGCTACAGGTGGCGGAAGTTTTACAAAGGGTGACGGTAGTGCAGATAATCCATACGTAATAGAAAACGGTGACCAGCTTTATTTAATGGTTTATAATTTTGGCACAATTGACAAAAAACTTAACGGTACTGCGGCTCATTATAAGTTGGGTTGCGATATATATTTAAACGACATATCAAACTACGATAGTTGGGGCAAATCGGGTTTTGATATGTCAACCCTTAACAACTGGTCAAAATATGAAGACAGTTTTTGCCACAGAACATTTTATGGTAATTTTAATGGTGACGGTCATACCATTTACGGCCTGTATGCCAACAGCTACCGCATTGCTGCATTTCTTCCAAATGTGGGTAGCGGCGCTGTTATAAGAAACGTTAATTTTAAAAATTCATATATGGTAAACACATCGGGTGTTAATGCCAACGACCTTGAAGACAGTGGTGATTCGGCAGGTCAAAAAGTATGGTATGCCGGTGCGTACGGTTCGGCAGGCGTTCTTCTTTCGCGTGCGGACGCCGCAGGTGACGGCGACTTTAACACGGTAGATTTTACTATAAATAACTGCGCTATTACCGAAGCTTACGTCGAGGCAAAGTATTTTACGTCTGCATTTGTTGCGGCGGCAAACTCTTGCCAGCCATATATTGCAAATTGTATGACAGCCAACATTACCCTTAATTCAACAAGTACCACACAGGGCGTTAAGGGTGCAATTATTAATACAACGTATGGATCTACCAATCCTACCTGTAATATGGAAAATATTATTGCCGTAGGATATCAGATTTACGGTGCCGGACGCGATGAAATGTGGAGCGGCTATAAAGTGCCGGCGATAAGTCATACATATACCTTTAAAAATGTTTATTCTACCGTCAGCAATAAATATACCCATAACCATTCAAGCTTCGGTAACGTAAGCTTTACCGATACCGAGGTTACTGTTGTTGATGCATCAAAGCTTATAGGTGCTTTGGCCGAAACTACTATTCCAACGTTTGATTGGTCTTATACTTGGCGTTCGGTAGAGGGTGATTACCCCAAACCAATGCGTGAGTACGTTGTGCCAACAGGTGATGAATATTATCAAAACGGCGGTCCCAAATATACAACTGATACGTGGGACGGTAGTGTAGCGGGGCATTTTGCCGCGGGCGACGGCTCATTACAAGACCCGTATTTAATAGCGAGTTGTGAAGAGTTTTACCGTATGGCAACAATGCCCGAAAGCGGAATGTATTATAAAATAGCAAACGGTGTTACCGACCTTTATTTTAACGATATTAGCGGAAAAAGCTATAGCACCTTAATGAACTATTTTTCTTGGGGAATAGGTACTAAATACAGTACCGAAAATATTACTTTTGAAGGTAACTTTGACGGTAACGGTGTTACAATGCACGGTATTTTGGCTACGGGTACCACTAATGCAGCGCTCTTTTCAAAACTTGGAAATGCAACCTTAAAAAATTTCACTATCAGATATTCTTATTTTAAAACAAGCTCGTCGTCTGCCACCGGCACGGCCGCAATTGCTGCTGAAATTAAGGACGGTAGCACGGTTAATATGAGAAATATTGCTGTAATTGATAGCAACGTTGACGGTAAAACATCGGCCGCGGGCTTTGTTAGCAATGCAAACAGTAATACCAAAATTTACATTGATAATAGTATAGTATCGTCAGGTAAAATTGCATCTAAAGGTCAACCTGCATATCAAGCGGCATTTGTTGCAGATGGCACAAAAACAGAGCTTGTTGTAAGAAACAGTATATCTTTGGGCATTTCGCCTTTGTCAAACTCGGCTGTATCTTATAACGGAACGTATATAAACGTCTATACCGACACAGCGCCCACCACCGAAACGGTCGGTGTAAACAAGGTTCAAAGCAGTGCCCTTCAGGGTGAAACCGCCAAAAGCACTTGCCCCGAATTTAATTGGAATTATTCTTGGAACACAACTGCAACTATACCAATGCCACAAAATCAGCAAAATGACAACGGTGTTGTAGGTGAAGAGTGGACAGGCGAGGTCGCAATGTCTTTTGCAGATGGTAACGGTACAAAATCTAAACCTTACCTTATTAATACCGCCGAAATGCTCGCAAGAATGTTGCTGTACGGTAATGTGGGCGAATACTATAAATTAACTGCCGACATATACATAAATGATATAAACAAAGAAAATTGGCAAAATACCGCTAAAGAGTGGTATACTTCTAAGAATGTATCAGCATTTGAAGGTTGCCTTGACGGTAACGGCTTTACGGTGCACGGTTTATATGCAAACGCAGATGAGCCAAATGAATATGCCGCATTGCTTCCTGTTATAGGCACATCGGCTCAAATAACCAAGCTTAAAGTAGACAATGCTTATCTTACAGGTATTAATGGTTCTTTTGTAAGCGCTATTGCAGGTGTATTGGAAGACAATTCTGCCGTTATGGCAAGTATTAGTGCGTGCCTTGTAAACAATAACGTTGTGCTTAGCGGTAGTGCAAACGCAGGTGGCATTATAGCGAGCGTTGGTTTTTCGAGATTAAAAATTGAAAACTGTTTATTTAGAGGTAATATTCAATCAAGCGAAAACTCATATGGTATTTGCAACAATGTCATAGGTGAGCTTTTGGTTTATGAAACAATTAGTTTAAACTATACGCCGTTTGACGTAAACAGCAATACAATTGCTCGAAATGTTTACACCAATGCGCAAACATCTAAAAACGGTGTTATAGTATTAAGCTTGGATCAAATGATAGGAATCGCAGCCCGAAACTATATGACCGCGTTAGATTACAGTGCTCTTTGGCGCCTTAATACCAACAATACTCCCGAACCCATTAATAACAACAAGGTTTACAATGGGGTTAAGGGCGAGGTGTGGTCCGGTAGAATTGCGTCAAGCTTTGCAGGTGGTAAAGGTACGGCTTCTAACCCTTATATTATAGAAACGGGTGAGCAATTAGCACTTTTAATTTCCAATTCAAACAACTATATAGATAAATACTTTAAACTCGCTTGTGATATTTATCTTAACGATGTTTCAGACGAGCTTTGGAATGCAAAGGTTGGCTGTAACACATGGTTTAACGCCGCAGATTTTTATCACGCGTTTACTTCACACCTTGACGGTGACGGACATGTAGTATTTGGTATGTACTACAACTATAAAACCACACCGCAAAACTCATATCTTGCGTTAATTCCACGCATTGGCGGTTCTGCAACGGTTAAAAATATTGGTGTTTCTGAAGCGTACATTAAAGCTTCTACTACCGATGGTAGTGTATATGCCGGCGGTATATTTGGTATGGGTAGCGCATTTTATGATTTTTATAATCAAAAGATTAACTTTAATGATACAGTAGGCGATGAATTTTTGGTGCCCGGCGATGCAAAGCCTACCAAATTACCGCTTATCTCTAACTGTTTTGTAGACCATACTTGTTACATAGAGGCTACATCGGTTGGTGGTATCGGTAACCCAGGTGGCGCGGCTGTTGCAGTACGCGACTGTATTGTTACTGCCGACTTGCACGGCGATGAAACCTCGGAATCACGTGAGGGTGGTATTATCGGTTCTTTTTGGACTACTGCTTCACGTGTGTATAACTGTGTTTCGTTTACACAAAGTAACAGCGGCGGTATAGCCGGCTCGCAGGTATGGGTTCGTGACATCGGTGGTAGTGTAATATATCTTGAAGATGTATACTATTATGGTGATAAAAACGTATTTGGTACTACTCGTGTAAAACGTCCGCAGTGGCGTCTTGGCGAAGAAGCCAAAGCTGCTATGCCAAATCTTGATTGGGAAAATACCTGGCGCACAGAAGATGGTGGTACACCCGTATTACGAGTCTTTGATAAAGAGGGTAGAGATGCTGCAACATTTTCAGACAAAAGCTTTGTTGTGCCTGACGTAAAAATAAGTTTCGAAACAAATGCCAATGATGTTGTAGTTGAAGATTTGATTGGTAAACCATATGAATCATTATTTTTACCAATCCCACAAAGGCAGGGCTATAAATTTGTTGCGTGGCACGGCTTTGATGACCTCACTTGTGAATACAAGTATGACTACTTTTTGCCGCGAGACATCACACTTTATGCTGAGTGGCAAGAGGTAACGGTCACACAAAATTTTGAAGAGTATCCGTATACAATGTGGGATTGCGACAGCAGCGTGTGGCGCTACAATACGCCTGATAACGCTGTCGAGTATGATAGTGCAGGTGTTCACGACGGTAACCGTTCAATGCAGTTAATGTTTGGCGGTAATGATGTACAAACTTTGCTTGTAAATTATAAAAAGACACTTACACCCGGTCAGGTTTATAGTATTTCATTCTGGGTTTCATCAAGCTCACAAACAAAGCCGCAGTTTGCCCTTGCGCATAAAATGCACCCCGACTATATGGCGGCAGACAGAGCTACGGAGTTTATAAACGAAGTTCACGAGTCACAAGACAAATGGAAACGTTATGAGTATACGTTTACTGCGCAAACACCGTGGGTGGCTATAAAGGTACTTACCGATATGTCAATTTATATTGATGATATCGTTATATCGTTAAGCGGTGACCTTATTGAAGAAGTACAAGTTAAAGATGATGTGTTTGAAGGCGCATTTTACAGTAGTACAATTGAACGCGCGTTGCTTTTGTCGGGAGTAAATAATGTAGGTGAATTTTCTTTTGCATATAATAATTTTATAAAGGACATATATATTTCAAATACTGTATTCGAAATAAATAAATATGCCTTTTATGATTGTGACAAGCTTTCAGATGTTTGGTATGCAGGCAATGAAGATGATTTTAAAAACATTGTTATATGTGATGAAAACGAAGCCTTGTTAAACGCAACGTGGCATTTTAACAGTTGTGGCGTTGGTGAGCAGCATACGTATGACAATGCTTGCGACAGCGTATGCAATAATTGCGAGTATAAAAGGGTAGTGCCCGACCATATTTATGATGATGACCAAGACGTTGATTGTAATGTTTGCGGCGAAGAAAGAAATAAAACCATAACCGGCGATATTAACAATGATGGTAAAGTAAATAACCGCGATTTAGGTATATTAATGCAATATCTTAACGGATGGGATGTTACAATTAACAAGGTATCTGCCGATGTGAATGGTGACAATGCCGTAAATAACAGAGACTATGGTTTACTTATGCAGTATACTAATGGCTGGGACGTTGAATTTAAGTGATGTAATATAACTTTTTAAAGACCTTGTGCAAAAAAGCTCAAGGTCTTTAAATTTGTGCAAAAAATATAGTGCATATGTCATAATATTATTGACATTTTTAAAATTTTGTATTAAAATTAAACTACAAATATTTTGTGAGGTGTTAAAATTGAAATCGCAAATCAAAAAACTAATTTCGGTTTTTGCGTGCGTGTGTTTATTGCTTACTGCAATAATCATTCCCGTTTCAGCAGAAACCGGCGTAACCATTTCATTTGCCGATAAAGCAAACCGTACTTCGTTTGATAAAACGGTTGCCCAAGTGTGGGAACAAAACGGCATTAAGGTTACAAACAATAAGGGCGCGGGAAGCAACATAGGTGACTATGCCGGTCCGGTTCGTTTCTATGCGAATAGTGAACTTATTGTTGAATACCCCGGCATGACAAAGATAGAAATAGCAGCTGATGCGGCAAAATATATTGTTACTGCTGATTCTATTACAGATGCTAACGCAACCGCAACGGTTACTGATACTGTAACAACAATAACCTTTGTAAATCCTGTAGATTCATTTACAATTCCTGCTGTTAAAGCACAGGCTCGTATAAACTCTATGACTGTTTATGCCGCAGCTCAGGCAGAGGTTAAAAAGGGTTCAATTGTTGTTGACAGCACCGCAGGCAAAACAGGCGGTACAGTTGACGTTAACATAGGTTTTGAAACCAATCCCGGTATAGTTTCTGCAAAGCTTAAGGTAGCATATGATGCCAATGCTTTAGAAATTGTGGGCAAAACAGCCGGCGAAGGTTTTGAAAAAATGACCTTTGGTGAAGCAAGTGACAATCCATTTGTTGTAAACTGGATAGATGTTTTAAATCCTGATAACACAACTGTTGGTACATTTGCAACACTTAAATTTAAAATTAAAAACACCGCTACTGAAGGTTTTTCACCTATTACAGTTACATACGATCAAGCAGATGTTTATGACGCTGCTTTCGAAGAGGTTGTACTTGAAGTTGCTGATGGCGGTATAGAAATTTCTTATTGTGAGCACGCAAATACAGACATACTAATTGAAAATGAAGTTGAACTTTCTTGTACTCAAGATGAAAAGCACGATGAAATTACATTCTGTAATGATTGTGGTTCAGAAGTTGCAAGAGAAACTGTAGTTACCAAAACTGCAACCGGCCACTCATTCAATTCAGAAGGTGTTTGCTCGGTTTGTGGTACACCCAAGTTTTCTAATCCTACAATATTTGTTGAAAAAGTAAATGCCACGGCAGGTGAAACTGTTGACGTTAATGTTAATTTAGCGTTAAATCCGGGTATTATTTCTGCAAAGCTTTGGATTGCTTACGATTCTAACGTGTTAGAGATTACCGGTAGAACTGCAGGCGCTAACTTTGGCGGTATGGCATTTAGTAAGGATTTCACAGCAAATCCATACATTGCTAACTGGGTAGATAGTATTAATCCTAATAATACAACAAACGGTTCGTTTATAACTCTTACATTCAAGGTTAAAGATACAGCCGTTGAAGGCTTCACAGCAATTAAAGTTACATACGATCCCGAAGACATCTATAACGAAGATTGGGATAATGTTGCATTCGATGTTGAAAACGGCGGCATTAGCGTAGTTCCTTGTCAGCACACCAACACAAAAACAGAAATCGAAAATCAAGTAGATGCTGATTGTGATACTGCAGGCTCATATGAAGAGGTTGTATACTGTAATGTGTGCGGTAAAGAGGTTTCACGTAATACCGTTACAATTGACGCTCTCGGTCATACCGAAGGCACAGCAGTAGAAGAAAACCGCATAGAAGCCGATTGTGTAAATGCAGGTTCATTTGATACTGTTGTTTATTGCTCAGTATGCGGTGCAGAGCTTTCACGCGAAACTACTACAATTGATGCACTTGGTCATACACCCGACGACGCTGTTAGCGAAAACATTGTAGCAGGCGATTGCGTAACTGATGCTACTTATGAAAGTGTTGTATACTGTGCTGTATGCGATACTGAAATTTCAAGAGAAACTATTGTTACTACCAAGGCTCCCGGCCACGACTTTAATGCAGAAAACAATTGTAATGTTTGCGGCGAATCTAAGTTTACCGAGCCTACAATTTATGTTGATAATGTAGAAGGCAAGGCGGGCGACACAATAGATGTTAGCGTAAACCTTGCTAAGAACCCAGGTATCGTTTCTGCAAAGATTAAAATCACTTATGATTCTAATGTTTTAGAGCTTATCGATAAAAATGCAGGCGCAGGCTTTAACGGTATGGCATATAGCCAGGATCTTACAGTAAATCCATACACTGCTAACTGGGTAGACAGTATTAATCCTGATAACACTACAAACGGTGCGTTTGTAACACTTACATTTAGAATTAAAGACACCGCGGCTATCGCCTTCTCACCAATTACAATAACATACGATCCTGATGACATTTATAATTTAAATTGGGATAATGTTGCATTTGCTATTGAAAATGGCGGTGTTAATGTTGTTGCTTGTGAACACTTAACTACAAAGACAGAAACCGAAAACAGTGTAGAACCTGATTGTGAAAACGCAGGTTCATATGATACTGTAGTTTACTGTGAAGATTGTGGCGCAGAGATTTCACGCGAAACTATTACAGTTGATGCACTCGGTCATACCGAAGGCGTAGCAGTAGAGGAAAATCGCGTAGATGCTGATTGCGAAAACGCAGGTTCATATGATACTGTTGTGTATTGTACAGTATGTGGTAAAGAAATTTCACGCGAAACTACTACAATTGATGCGCTCGGTCATACCGAAGGCGCAGCAGTAGAAGAAAACCGCATAGACGCTGACTGTGTAAATGCAGGTTCATATGATACTGTTGTGTATTGTACAGTATGCGGTAAAGAAATTTCACGCGAAACTACTATAGTTGACGCTCTTGGTCATACCCCTGGCGACGCTGTTAGCGAAAACATTGTAGCAGGCGACTGTGTAACTGATGCTACTTATGAAAGTGTTGTTTACTGTACTGTATGCGGCGAAGAACTTTCACGCGAAACTATTGTTACCAATAAGGCTCCGGGCCACGACTTTAATGCAGACAACAATTGTAATGTTTGCGGCGAATCTAAGTTTACCGAACCTACAATCTTTGTTAATACTGCAGAAGGCACAGTTGGCAATACCGTTAACGTTACTGTAAATCTTGCAAAGAACCCCGGTATTGTTTCTATGAAGCTTGAAATAGCATATGATTCAGATGTATTAGAGCTTGTTGACAAAAAAGCCGGTGATGCATTTAGTGAGATGGCATATAGCCAATACATTACAGTTAATCCATATATTGCTAACTGGGTAAATAGTATTAATCCTGATAATACAACCAACGGTTCATTTGTAACACTTACATTCATAATTAAAGATACAGCCGCTGTTGGTTTCTCACCAATTACTGTTTCTTTTGATCAGGCTGATATCTATAATTCAAATTGGGAAGACGTTGTATTTGCTGTAGAAAATGGCGGCGTTAACGTTCTTGCTTGCGGTCATACAAGCACAAAAACCGAAAGTGAAAACCGTGTAGAACCCGATTGCGAAAACACAGGCTCATACGAAAGTGTAGTATATTGTGCAGATTGCGGCGCAGAGCTCTCACGCGAAACTGTTGTAATCGAGGCATTAGGTCACGACCCAATCGCTCACGATGCTAAGGCACCAACCTGTACCGAAATTGGTTGGAATGCATATGAAACATGCTCAAGATGTGATTACACTACTTATCAAGAAATTGCAGCACTCGGTCATACCGAAGGCACAGCAGTAGAAGAAAACCGCATAGAAGCCGACTGTGTAAACGCAGGCTCTTACGAATCTGTTGTTTACTGCTCAGTTTGCGGCGAAGAACTCTCACGTGAAACTGTTGTTATTGACGCTCTTGGTCATAGCCAAGGCGAAGCAGTAGAAGAAAACCGCGTAGAAGCTGACTGTGAAAACGCAGGCTCTTACGATGTAGTAATTTACTGCTCTGTATGCGGAGAAGAACTCTCACGTGAAACTGTTGTTATTGACGCTCTTGGTCATACCGAAGGCACAGCAGTAGAAGAAAACCGCGTAGAAGCTGACTGTGAAAACGCAGGCTCTTACGATGTAGTAATTTACTGCTCTGTATGCGGAGAAGAACTCTCACGCGAAACTGTTGTAAT
>JAZSKN010000084.1:0-29293 GCA_045534895.1 Acutalibacteraceae bacterium | reverse complement strand
CGTGCCATTAAAGCCTTTGCCGCCGTAAATTGCTATTTTACTGCAATCCTTAAAGGTAATTGTAGCAATATTATTGTCAATACCCTTTTGCGCATAGTTTACAAGCATATACGCCTCGCCATACTCTTTGCTGACAAAGCGACTGATAGCAAGGTCGGTAGAGGCAAGTGCTTTTTCAAAATGCTTTGCGCCTTCAAACGTACGGTCCAGTAATGCCATCATATCGGTATTGGCGCTAAAGCCTACGGGATTGGTAGCAATAATACTGTCCCAATCGTAAGCAAGAATTACATTTGAAAAAGATTGTATTTCTTTGTGTATGTTCTGCAACCAGTAGTACAATTCATTTGGCGTGCTATCTTGATTTAAAATGCAGTGCTCATACATATTATCAACAGTACCGTCTTCATTAAATGTTTTTGGCACCTCATAGCAATAGTACTGTATGTGGTCAAAACCAAACGCAAGCGCGACATTAACCTGAAGTCGCATATCACCTTCGGTAAGTTCTTTTGCAAATTCATTAGTTACGCTGCTTTGTATAATTGCAGTTTTATATGCGTCGTGTTTTTTTGCAAGATTGGCAATAATTTCGTGTCCCAAAAGCCAATCCCATCGGCGCGGATATTCGCGATGTTCCTCATTACAGAATGGGTAACAGTCAACCGAAATGAACTTTTTGTCAAAATGGGTCATTATCTCTTTTTCATAAGTATCGACAAGCTCTTCATAGTCGGCAAATTTCCAATATGAACCACCGGCATAACGCGGCGAAAGATTTACTATGTAATGGGCGTTTGGATATGCCTTTTGAAAATCATCCATCATAACCTTGCTGTTATATCTGCCGTCATAGTGTTCCTTTGAAGGCTCGTCAACAATGCTTATGCCTGTAATTATATCTTTATACTCACCATATATGTCATACTGACTAAATGGTGTTTCGCTGTAATAGTCCTCGTTTTGTTCTGACCAAGTAGCCAGCCAATCTCCATATTGCAAAATAGCTTTAAGACCTGTCTTACGGCAAAGCTCAAGCGCTTTCATAGTGCGGTCAGAGCCCAAGTAAAACTGATGCTCGCTGTCCTTTGCAAGTGAATGGTTAATCATGGCAAGTGTGGTAAAGCCCGCATCCTTATACTGCTTAAAACTTTCTTCGGTCAGCTCGTACGGCGCCCAAAAGCCTGAAAGCTCAAATTTTTGTTCGGGATAATTGGGTAGCAGTTGCTTTGGCTTTTCTGTCGGCTTATCTGCAGGCTTGCCGCAAGACGTAACCGATAATGCCATCATCAAACACAAAATAATACATATTACCCTTTTAAGCATAATCTATTCCCCTTTACACAAGCGGCACTGCAAAAACGCCTTCGCCGTACTCAAGCTCGAAAGATACATTACCACTTTCATCAAGTGTTATTATTGTAGGCGTGCCTGTATAGTCAGCGCCACCGTAAATCGCCACAGCACTACAATCTTTAAAATTTGCTTTTACGTTGTTATTACCGCTCTCTTTTCTACCAAAATTGACAAACATATATGCTTCGCCGTAGGTATCGCTTGTAAATTGGCTTACAACCATATCGCAGCTTGACTCGCTCGAAACGAAGTGTTTTCCGTCTGTAAACTTGGTTATTTTCTCAAGATTTTCATCATATTCAATATTGCTTACGCGGAAGGTTTGATCGGCTGTTCCAGAAACGCCGATAGCCTCATTCCAGTTGTATGCCAAAACTGCACTTGCAAATTTTTGAATTTCGGTGTTTACCTCTTTAACATAATCGTAAATTACGCTGGGTGTTCTGTCTTGATTAAGAATGCAATGATTATACAAATAACTTTCTACCGTGCTACCGTCAGAGCTGTATTGCGTTGGAACAGAATAGCAATAATACTGTAAATTATCGGCGCCAAAGGCTATTGCAAGATATGCTTGCTGTCGCATATCGGCTTCGGTTAACTCGGGTAAAAATTCACTACCCGTACTTGACTGCAAAATGAAGCTTGTTTCGGCGCCGTATTTTTTAGCACATTTTGCAATTTCATTATAATTGTAAATAATCATTTGTTCGGGCAATTTAGAATTTGAATAGGGATACACGTCTACACAAATATAAGGATTTTCAAATTTACTCATTATGGTTTCGCCGTAAATTTCTAACATTTCGTCATAAGTTTCAAAATTTCTGCTTGTAACTGCGGTAGCGGGTATAAGATTTATCATATATTTTCTATCGCCGTATATTTTTTTATAGTCGGCAATTAGCGCGTCATCAGCCAATTGTGCCATCGTTTCTTTATTGGGCTCGTCATTAATATGAACGCCCTTTATAATGTCCATATAATCGTCGTAATCATAATGCGTGCTAAACGGGGCGTTATCAAAATATTCATCACCCTCGTTACCGCGATTAAACCAAGATGCGCCATACGCAAGATAAACGTCAATACCTACCTTTTTGCAAACCTCTAACGCTTCTAAGGTGCGTTTTGAACCAACAAAATATTGATTTTCACTACTTCTTGGCATTTCATCGTGATTGGTAAATGAAACAACGTTAAAGCCTGCATCCTTATATAGCTTAAATGCCTCTTCGGTGATGTCGTGCGGCGCCCATAATCCACAAATTTCGAATTGATCTTCGGGATATGCGTGCAACTTATCCTCTACCTTCGCAGTTTTTTTGCAAGAACACAAAGCACACAAAACAAGGCATATTACCAAGCAAATACTGATTATTCTTTTTTTCATTTTCATCCGCCCCAATCGGTAAAATTTAATATATTAAAATATTAACATATAGTTTGTGTATAATCAAGTAAAAAACCAAGGGCTTTCTGCAAAAAAGGAAGTCCTTGGTTTTATTTTATTATTCTGTTAGTGGTGTTACAAATACACCCTCGCCGTATTTAAGGTCGATTTTTACATTGCCGTTTTCGTCAAGCTCAACAATTTTAGGCGTGCCGGTAAATCCGTCACCCCCATAAATTGCCACCGCGCCGCAATCCTTAAAGGTAGCGGTTACTTTATTTGGTATTTCACTTTCTTCTGCAAAGTTTACAAACATATATGCCTCACCGTATTTTTCGCTTGTAAAACGGCTGGCAACAGTGTCGTGTGTACCCGAAACAGAAACATAATGCTTAGTATCTTTAAACGTTTTGTCCTCGAATAAATCGTCGTATCTAAGATAATTAACGCGGAAACTTTGCTCCTCGGTACCAACAACAGATATAGAGTCGTCCCAATTGTAAGTTAGAACCACGTCTGAAAAGCTTTGAATTTCGGCGTTTATTTCCTTAACATAGTCGTAAAGTACACTCGGTGTACCATCTTCATTTAAAATACAGTAATTATACGCTATGCCCTTTGGAAGTGAATAACAATAATACTGTAGATTGTCTGCGCCAAAAGCAATTGCCAAATAGGCTTGCCAACGCATATCGCCTTCGCTTAAGCTGCCCTTAAACTCGTTGCCCGTGCTCGATTGCAAAATCATTGTTGTTTTTGCGTTGTACTCTTTTGCTATCATTGCAAGCTTGTAATAATTTTCAAGTATGCGCTCATCTTTGTTGTTCCAAAACGGGTAACAATCTACCGAAATATACGGAACGTCAAACTGGCTCATTATGCCGCTGCTATAATGATTTAACAAATCATCATACGAAGCATAACCTCTACCATTTGGCCAGGTTATATCACTCAGATTTATTATATAACTAGCATTAGGATATACCTTTTTAAAGTCTTCTACAAGAGTTTTATTGGACATTTCATCCATTACTTTGTTATTGGGTTCGTCACAAATATGAACGCCGGTGATTATATCTTTATACTCACCATAGAGATCATATTTACTAAAAGGTGTTTCACCATTATAGTCCTCACCCTCGCATTGTTCAGCTTTCCAATCGTTATAATTAAGTATTGCGTTAAGACCTACTTTTTTGCAATTTTCAAGCGCTGTCATTGTGCGCTTGGAGCCAAGATAAAACTGCTCTTCACTGGTATTGCCTAAAGAATGATTTATCATAGCGAGAGTATTAAAACCCGCATCCTTATAAAACTTTAGTCCCTCTTCGCTTATATCGTAAGGCGCCCAAAAACCTGAAATTTCAAATTCTTGGGACTCGTATTTAGGTAAGTTATCCAAGCTATATTGATTTTTAGCATCTTCCTTTGCAACGTCTTGACCGCAACCCACAACAGAAAAAACCATAACACTCACCATTAATAACGAAAAAACTTTTTTTAACATTTTATCCTTCCTTTACATATAGGCTGACGGAATCGCCAGCCTATTGTTTTATGCTACAGGAACTACAAATATTCCCTCGCCATATTCAAGTTCAAATTGAACTTCGCCGTTTTTATCAAGCTTAAGAGTTTTTGGTGTTCCGTCGAAGCCAACGCCGCCATAAACCTTTAGCTCACTGCAGTCCTTGAATTTTGTTGTTACAATATTTTTAACTTTTTCCACAGTACCGTCTTCGTTTTTAACGTCACGGTCTGCCCAGTTTAAAAACATATATGCTTCACCGTATTGCTCGCTTGTGAAACGACTTATTGTCATATCAAGTGTGCTTGTAGCATCAACAAAGTTTTTAGTGTCTTTCAATTTAATAATGTCAAAATTTTCATCCAATTCAATTGAAGCTACTCTGAAGGTCTGATCCTCGGTGCCTGATGCACCAATTGTGACATCCCAATCGTATGACAAGATTACACTCGCAAAGCTTTGTATTTCTTTATGTAACTTTTGCAAGCTGTAATAAACACTGCTTGGTGTATCATCGCGCTTAAGTATACATTCGTCATACATAAACACTTCGTTTCCGTCTTTATCAAAGCTTTTAGGAACAGAATAGCAATAATACTGTAATGTATCAGCTCCAAAAGCGAGCGCGTTATATATCTCCCAACGCAAATCACTTTCGCTAAGCTCCATTTCGAACTCTTTTTTACCCTCGTCGGCGCCGCCAATGCTTGACTGCAAAATAAATCCGGGTTTAACACCGTATTTTTTAGCCGAATCTGCAATATAACGGTAATTTACAAGCAGGGTACCGTCATCGGTATTAACATCTTGATGGAATGGGTAAACATCAACCGATACATAAGATTTATTACCAAAAGGTTCCATAAAGGTTTTTTCGTATAATTCCATCATTTCATCATACGATTCAAAACCGCGGCTTGTATATGCCGTAAATGGAATAAGGTTTACTATATAATCGGCATTTGGATACACCTTTTTAAAATCATCTATAAGGGTTTTGTTACCGTATATTTCAAAATGATTGCTACCGTCCGAACGTTTTACATAAGGCTCGTCACAAATATGAATTCCTGTGATTATGTCTTTATACTCACCATAAATATCCTGCTTGCTGAATGGAGTTTCACCATAAAAATTCTCCCCATCTTCCTCGCAGCGCGGAACCATCCAGTCGTTATAGTTAAGTATAGCCTTAAGACCTACCTTGCGGCAAAGTTCAAGTGATTTCATAGTGCGGTCAGAGCCTAAGTAAAACTGCTCTTCACTTGTACTGCCAAGTGAATGATTTATCATAGCAAGGTGGGTAAAGCCGACATCTTTATATTGTTTAAAGCTCTCTTCGGTTATTTCATAAGGAGCCCAAAATCCCGATATTTCAAACTGTTTTTCAGCATACTGTGGTGTCTTATTTTCTTCTTTAGCAGCAGGTTCAGCGGTTTCTTCTCCGCAACCGATAGCTGCAAATGCCATTACAAACGCCAACGACAATGTTACTATTCTTTTAAACACAACTTTCTCTCCTTAATCTAAAGAATATTTCTTTTCGTATGAATTATATTCATCAACAAAATTACCAACAGCTTCGGTTTTTACATTTCTTAAATACTTATGCGTATCAAGCTTTGGTGAATCCTGCTGAATTGTATATACAGCAATATTTGAGCAATGGTCAGAAACACGCTCTATATTTGTAAGCAAATCAGAGAACACAAAGCCCATTTGAACAGTGCATTCGCCCTTTTGCAAACGGTCAATATGACGTGCTTTAAGCTCGTCCTTAAGCTTATCAATTACCTGCTCAATAGGCTCAACGTGCGCAGCTTTTTCAAAATCGTCATTTACAAAGGAATCAACCGTAATATTCACAATCTCTCTTAATGCATCTATTGTAACGCCAAGTTCACGCTTTGCATCGTCAGAAAATATAATATTCTTTTCTTTAATTTCAAGTGCCGTATCGCAAAGATTTAGTGCGTGGTCGCTGATACGCTCAAAGTCGCTAAGCGAATGAAGCATTCGTGACACTGCGTGCGAATCGTCTTCAGTAAGATTATTACTGCTAAGGCGCACAAGATAAGTGCCCAGCTTGTCCTCATATTTATCGGTAAGCGTTTCTGTATCTTTTACAAACTTGGCTTTTGATTCATCATAATCGGCAATAATATCAAGCGATGACATTATTGCTTGACGAGTATAATCTGCCATCTCGTTTGAAAGACGGCGGCACTCGCTGATTGCAAGTGGCGTGTTGTTAAACAAACGCTCGTCCAAAAATACGGTGTGCTTCTTTTCTTCCTTGTCTTCCGGTACAAGTTTTGCACAAAAACCAATGAGAATTTTTTTTATGGGGAATAAAACAACAGTAGTTACAACATTAAACAGCGTATGAACTATTGCAACGCCAACCATACCAATTTCGGCACCAAGCAATGTTACATCAAACGCTTTCATAATGTACATTATAATCATACAAATTCCTGAACCAAACACGTTTACAAAGAAATGCATTATTACAACGCGCTTTGCATTTTTATTGGTACCAACGCTTGAAATAAGCGCAGTAACACACGTACCGATATTTGCACCAAGCACAAGCGGTATTGCCATCTGCCAAGTAATACCACCCGAGAGGGCCAAAGCCTGAACGATACCGATTGTTGCAGCCGATGACTGAATGACACCTGTAAATATAGTGGATACCAGCAGTGCAATTATAGGGCTTGAAAGACTTGCTAAAAATTTATCAAATCCCGGTATTTCTCGAACAGATACCATTGAAGCACTCATTAACTCCATACCAAACATAAGCACTGCAAAGCCAATGAATATAATACCAAGATTATGCTTTTTTTCGGATTTGGTAAACATTCGGATTACTATACCTATAAATGCAAGTATGGGCGAAAAGGTCATTGGTTGTAACAGTGTCATTACAAAACTGTCCTTACTGATACCGGCAAGACTAAGTATCCACGCAGTAAGGGTAGTACCTACGTTTGAACCCATTATCATACCAAACGTATTACCAAACTGAACAATACCAGAGTTAACAAGACCTACAAGCATTACAGTAAATGCTGATGATGACTGAATAGCAACGGTTATACCTGCACCCAGGAAAAATCCCAAAAAGTCATTTGCGGTAACCTTTTTCATAGTGCGCTCTAATCCGCCGCCCGCCATTGTTTCAAGTCCGCTTGACATTACATTCATTCCGTACATAAAAAATGCCAAACCGCCAACAAGCATTGCAAACATTATGAGTATTTGTGTTGCACCGGTGGATTCTATTAATATTTCCATACTGAAAGTGTCCCCCAAATATTATTCAGCAAAATTAGAATTTTATTTTTTCGGCAATGTATGATTTAAGCTCTGCAATTGGAATACGAACCTGTTCCATACTGTCGCGCTCACGAACCGTTACGCAACCGTCCTCTTCACTTTCAAAATCATATGTAATGCAGAATGGTGTGCCTATTTCGTCCTCACGGCGATAACGCTTACCGATTGAACCTGCATCGTCAAAATCTACCATAAATTCTTTCGCCAAATCGTTTTTAATTTCCATAGCCTTATCAGAAAGCTTTTTAGAAAGCGGAAGAACAGCAGCCTTAAATGGAGCAAGTGCCGGATGAAGTCGTAAAACTACGCGCTTGTCACCCTTTTCGTCAACCTCTTCATCATAAGCATTGCAAAGGAATGCAAGTGTTACACGGTCGGCGCCCAAAGATGGCTCGATAACGTATGGTACGTATTTTTCATTTGTTTCAGGATCAAAATATTCCATTGGTTCGCCCGAATGCTCAGCGTGCTGACTCAAGTCATAATCGGTACGGTCTGCAACACCCCAAAGCTCGCCCCAACCAAATGGGAACAAAAATTCAAAGTCGGTCGTTGCTTTAGAATAGAAGCAAAGCTCGTCTTTGTCGTGATCGCGAAGGCGAAGTGAAGCTTCGTCCATACCAAGATTTATAAGCCAATCGCGGCAGAAGCTACGCCAGTAATCAAACCACTCGAGGTCTGTGCCCGGCTTGCAGAAGAACTCAAGCTCCATCTGCTCAAACTCGCGTATACGGAAAATGAAGTTACCCGGTGTAATTTCGTTGCGGAAGGATTTACCGATTTGACCAACGCCAAAAGGCAACTTACGACGTGTTGTACGCTGAATATTTTTAAAGTTTACAAATATGCCTTGTGCTGTTTCAGGGCGAAGATAAAGTGTTGAAGAGCTATCTTCGGTAACTCCCTGGAAGGTCTTAAACATAAGATTGAATTTACGAATATCGGTAAAGTCGTGTGAGCCACAGTCGGGGCAGGCAATTTCCTTTTCCTTAATATATTCCATCATCTCGGCGTCGGTCATAGCAGCTGGGTTATCGCTAAGACCGTTTTCAGCTACGTAATCCTCGATAAGCTTATCGGCTCTATGACGGGTTTTGCACTGACGACAGTCCATAAGCGGATCAGAAAAACCGCCCAAGTGACCTGATGCTACCCATGTTTCCGGATTCATAATAATAGCGCTGTCAAGACCAACGTTATATGGGTTTTCTTGAACAAATTTTTTCCACCAAGTACGCTTAATATTATTTTTAAGCTCAACACCCAAAGGACCGTAGTCCCAAGCGTTTGCAAGACCGCCGTAAATTTCACTTCCCGGATATACAAAACCTCTGCCTTTGGCAAGGTTTACTATAGTTTCCATAGTCTTTTGTGAATTATCCATTGTAAAAAACATCCTCTCAAAAAAATCAAATTTTTACAAATATAATAGTAATAAAATTGTTGTCAAAAGTCAACATTTTTGTTAATTTTATCTGCTTGACATATTTATATATATGTTATATAATTTTAAGGCAACATTTAAGTTTTATATTTTAGGAGATACACATATGTCTAAAACAAATTTTTTAACCTATAAAGATAAGCCGCTTGTTAGAAAAGGCAATGAAATATATTACGGTGATATGAGTGAAAAATACGTAGTACGCTTTGAAATACTTTCATCTAAAAAAGACGGTAAGCTTGAAATTGCCGACAAAGTATCGGTTCAGTTGCTCGACAGTAATACCGACAAGGCGTTAAAAGACCGCGTTAAAAAAGACAGCACCAAGGACAATTTGTTTTCTGCTCTTGATTTGGGCTTTACCTGGCTTGAGCGCGCATTAAAAGAATAGTTTTTTTGTACCCGGATTATTTTTATAATCTGGGTATTGTTGCTTTTTATATTATGAAAAAAGTATTTCACAAAAACTTTATTTTTTTAAAAATAACCCCTTTTCAAAACGCAAAATATATGTTATTATATATATTGATACAATTTTAACAATCTACTTGTTATATTTTGTCACAATCTGTAAGGAGGAAATTCTTATGAAGAAAAAAATTAGCAAACTTCCCTTTAAAGGCACTGCCGAACAGGAAGCACAACTCAAAGCAGTCATTGCTGAGAACTGCCACGACAAAAGCAACGTTATGGTAGTTATGCAAAAAGCTCAAGATATCTATGGATATCTACCGCTTGAGGTTCAAGAAATGATTGCCGAAGGTATGGGCGTATCACTTGAAAAGGTATACGGTGTTGCCACCTTCTATGCTCAGTTCTCTTTGTCACCTAAGGGTAAGTACAACATCTCGGTTTGTTTGGGTACCGCTTGCTACGTTGTAGGCTCGGGCGATATCTTTAACAAGCTTAGCGAAAAGCTTGGCATCGGCGCTGAGGAATGTACCGAAGAGGGTAAATTCTCACTTACTGCCTGCCGTTGTATAGGCGCTTGCGGTTTGGCTCCTGTTCTTACCGTTAACGAAGATGTTTTTGGTCGTCTTACTGTTGACGACGTGGATGATATTCTTGCTAAATACGCAGACTAAAGGATAGATAACTTATGAAAATAAGCGAGATGCAACAACTTCTTAATGCAAGGGTACTTTGCTGTGAAGAAAATATTAATCGCGAAATATACTCTGCCTGTGGTTGCGACCTTATGAGTGATGTTTTGGCATTTGTTAAGGATCAAGCCGTTTTGCTTACAGGTCTTGTAAACCCACAGGTTATTCGTACAGCCGAAATGATGGATATGATTTGTGTTGTTTTTGTTCGTTCTAAAGTTCCTACTCAAGAGATGATAGACTTAGCCAGAGACAGTGGAATAGTACTAATGGTTTCTGACAAAAGACTTTACGAGGCTTGCGGTTTACTTTATCAAAGCGGTCTTGTGGGAAATAAGGTTAAAGAATGAGCGAAATACTCAACTTTCACTTCAATGTAGACGGAAATGACTTTACAACCGCCGGTCAGGCATCAATACAAATCAAAAAAAATCTAAGACGCTTGGGGCTTGACCCCGAAACCATCAGACGAGTATCTATAGCTATGTACGAAGGCGAGATTAATATGGTTATTCACGCGCACGGCGGTGTTGCCGACGTAAACGTTCACGAAGACCATATTGAAATAATACTTAAGGATAACGGACCCGGTATTGAAAACATTGAACAAGCAATGCAGGAAGGCTTTTCTACCGCGCACGACCAAATTCGTTCACTCGGCTTTGGCGCAGGTATGGGGCTTCCTAATATGAAACGCTATACCGACGATATGAAAATTGAATCAACCGTAGGTGTTGGCACAACCGTTACAATGCGAGTAAATATTTAATAGGAGTATATTATGCATACCTATGAACATTCGGTTTTACTTGATACAAGCAAGTGCACCGGCTGTACTACCTGTTTGCGTCACTGCCCCACCGAAGCAATTCGTATAAGAGACGGTCACGCTGTTATAAACAGCGACAGGTGTATAGATTGTGGCGAATGCATTCGTGTTTGTCCGCATAAGGCCAAAAAGGCTGTGTGCAGCAAGCTTGAGAGTATGAACCGCTTTAAATGGAAAATTGCTCTACCCGCACCTACCTTGTACGGTCAATTTGACAATCTTGACGATATTGACTATGTACTTGCAGGGCTTTTAAACATCGGCTTTGATGATGTTTTTGAAGTTTCAAAAGCGGCTGAGCTTGTGTCTGCTTATACACGACTTTATCTTAAAACCGACGGAATCAACAAGCCGGCTATCAGTTCGGCTTGCCCTGTGGTAATGCGACTGATAGCACTAAGATATCCATCGCTTAACGATAATATTATTCATATGCTTCCTCCAATGGAGGTTGCAGCACGCTTAGCGCGTGAACGCGCGCTTAAAAATCATCCCGAACTAAAGGCTGACGACATTGGTGTTTGTTTTATTTCGCCCTGTCCCGCTAAAGCAAGCTATGTAAAAAACGGCTTTGCAGGCTATAAAAGTCAGGTCGATGAGGTCGTTTCAATAAGCGATATCTATTTCTTGCTAATAAACGCTATGAAAAGAGAGGCTCCTGTTGAAACGCTTTCAGAATCGGGTATGATTGGTATTGGTTGGGCGCGTAGCGGTGGCGAGGCGACAGCAATTTTTAATGAGAATTACTTAGCAGCCGACGGCATCGAAAATGTTAACCGCGTTCTTGACCAAATAGAAAACGGAAATATTCCGCAACTTCAGTTTGTAGAACTTAATGCCTGCACAGGCGGTTGCGTAGGCGGTGTGCTTACAATGCAAAATCCGTTTATTGCAAAAGCAAGACTGCAAACCCTGCGTAGATATTTACCCGTTTCACAAAACTTTTTAAACGGTGAAGATTCTAAATACATTCCTGATTACTATCTGTTTAACGAATTGCCCGAATATCAACCCATTGCGCGACTAAGCAGCAGTATGGCTGAATCTATGCGTATGATGGCAGATATTCAAAAGCTTCGTGAAACCTTGCCCGGTATAGATTGCGGCTCTTGCGGAGCGCCCACTTGCCGCGCATTTGCCGAAGACATAGTAAAAGGAAATGCAAAATTAGAAGATTGCCTTATAAATTTGCACAAAAAGGAAGATTAAAATGACGGTATATGAATTAAGTCAAAACAGTCAATTTAATGTTTTGTGCTTGCCCGAACCCGAACGTGAGATAAACGGCGTATACATAGGCGATTTGCTTAGTTGGGTAATGGGCAGAGCCCAAGCCGATAACGTTTGGATTACCATTATGTCTAACATAAACGTTATTGCGGTGGCCTCTCTTTCTGATGTATCTTGTGTTCTTTTAGCAGAGGATGTCACTTTAGGTGAAGATTTACTAAACACTGCAAAAGAAAAAGGTATTAACATTCTTTCTACTTCTCTTGCCGCTTACGAGGCAGCAATAAAATTGTCGGGTATGATGTAATGAACAGGTACTATTACGACCTACATATTCATTCATGCCTGTCGCCTTGCGGAGACGACGATAATACCCCTAACAATATTGCAGGGATGGCCTCTCTTTGCGGACTTAATATTGTTGCCCTTACCGACCATAACACCACGGCAAACTGCCCTGCTTTTTTTGAAGCGGCAAAGCGGTACGGCATTGTACCAATTGCCGGTATGGAGCTTACTACCAGCGAAGATATACACGTTGTATGTTTATTTGAAACATTAGATGGAGCTATGGCATTTGGCGAAAGGGTTAACGAATTTAAAATACCCATCAAAAACCGTCCCGACATTTTTGGACGTCAACAGATACTTGATGGTTTTGATAACATAATTGGAGAAGAAGAAAATTTGCTTATAAATGCAACCCTTATTTCTATAAACGAAGTACCCGATATGGTTGATGAGTTTGGCGGCATTTGCTATCCTGCTCATATTGACAGACAGTCAAACGGTATCATATCAATACTTGGCACTTTTCCCGATAGTCCACGCTTTAATTGCTTTGAACTGCACGACGGCAAAAAGCGCGACGAGTACGTACAAAAATATGGTTTGCAAAATAAAAAAGTTATTATTAGCTCAGATGCGCATAGGCTTACCGATATGCGTGACCGTGAAAACTATTTTGAAATTGACGATGAGCCTTACAGCAGTAATTTTGTAAGACAACAATTATTTAAAGCTTTGAGGGAATAAAATGAAAGAATTATCACTAAACGTTCTTGATATTACCGAAAATTCCGTAAAAGCGGGCGCAACCTTGACCGAAATCTCTATACTTGAAAACAGCGACACACTTACTATGATAGTAAAAGATAACGGTTGTGGTATGAGCGAAGAAATAATTCGTACTGTTGAAAATCCGTTTTATACAACACGTACAACGCGTAAGGTAGGTCTTGGCATTCCGCTACTTAAAATGGCTGCCGAAATGACAGGCGGCAATGTAAAAATAGTTTCAAGCACTAATCCCGAAAACCACGGCACCACCGTGACGGCTGTGTTTTTTAAAAATCATCTGGACTTTACACCTCTTGGCGACATAAAAGAAACGGTTGTGACTTTAATACAAGGTCATCCCGATACTGATTTTCTTTTTATTCACCAAACAAATAGCGGCGAAGTAAAACTTGACACCCGTGAGCTTCGCACGGCCCTTGAGGGTGTCCCACTTGACACATACGAGGTTATCGTATGGATTCGTGAGTATCTTAATGAGCAGTATGAACTGCTAAATAATAGATAAATTTATAAATTATTTCCAAGAAAGGAAGTTTTAAAAATGAAATCTTTGGCTGAACTTCAAGCAATCAAAGACAAAATGAAAGACAAGGTTGTAATCCGTGAAGGCGTAAGCACAACACGTGTTGTTGTTGGTATGGCTACCTGCGGTATTGCAGCAGGCGCTCGCCCTGTACTTGGCGCTTTTGTTGAAGCAGTAAACGAGGGTGGACTTGCTCAAAGCGTTACAGTATCACAAACAGGTTGTGTAGGTCTTTGCCAGTATGAACCAATTGTAGAGGTTTATGAAGCAGGTAAGGACAAGGTTACCTATGTAAAAATGACTGCCGAAAAGGCAAAAGAAGTTGTAGAAAAGCATCTTAAGGGTGGCAAGGTTGTAACTGAATACACCGTTGCTAACTGTGAATAATATTTGGAGGTAAAGTTATGATTCGTGCACATGTACTTATTTGTGGCGGTACAGGCTGTACCTCGTCAGGTAGTAAAAAAATTCAGGAAGCATTTGAGCAAAACATTGCAGCTGCAGGTCTTGGCGAAGAGGTAAAACTCGTTCAGACAGGCTGTTTTGGTCTTTGCGCATTGGGTCCTGTTGTTATCGTTTATCCTGACGGTACATTCTATAGCCGTGTAACCACAGATGACGTAAAAGAAATTGTTGAAGAGCATCTTCTTAAGGGTCGTCCTGTAGAGCGTTTGATTTACAGCGACACAGGAGCAGAAGAAATTGTAGAAGCTGCAAGCGTATCACTTAACGATACTGCATTCTACAAATCACAAAACCGTGTTGTTCTTCGTAACTGCGGCGTTATCGACCCCGAAAACATAGACGAGTATATCGCTATGGACGGTTACGCAGCACTTGGTAAGGTTCTTACCGAAATGAAGCCTGAAGACGTTATCCAAACCGTTTTAGATTCAGGTCTTCGCGGTCGTGGTGGCGGCGGCTTCCCAACCGGTCTTAAGTGGAAATTCTGTGCTCCTAACAAGGCAGCTCAAAAATACGTTGTATGTAACGCCGACGAAGGTGACCCGGGTGCATTTATGGACCGTTCAGTTCTTGAGGGTGACCCACACTGTATTATCGAGGCTATGGCAATCGCAGGTTATGCAGTAGGTGCTACAAAGGGTTACGTTTACGTTCGTGCTGAATACCCAATTGCTGTTGCTCGTTTACAAAAGGCTATTGATCAGGCTAATGAATACGGTCTTCTTGGTAAAGATATATTTGGCTCGGGCTTTGACTTTGACCTTCAGATCCGTCTTGGCGCAGGCGCATTCGTTTGCGGTGAAGAAACTGCTCTTATGACATCTATCGAAGGCAACCGTGGCGAACCACGTCCACGTCCTCCGTTCCCTGCTGTTAAAGGTCTTTACAATTCTCCAACCGTTGAAAACAACGTTGAAACCTTTGCTAACATTCCACAAATCATCCTTAAAGGTGCTGACTGGTTTAAGACAATGGGTACCGAAAAGGCTCCCGGTACAAAGGTATTTGCACTTGGCGGTAAGATTGAGCATACAGGTCTTGTAGAAATTTCTATGGGTACTACACTTCGTCACATTATTGAAGACATCGGTGGCGGTATTCCTAACGGTAAGAAATTTAAGGCCGCTCAGACAGGTGGTCCTTCAGGCGGTTGTATTCCTGAATCTCTTATCGATACCGAGGTTGACTTTGATAACCTTACTGCTATCGGTTGTATGATGGGTTCAGGCGGTCTTATCGTTATGGACGAAGACAACTGTATGGTTGATATGGCTAAGTTCTTCCTTGAATTTACCGTTGACGAGTCTTGCGGTAAGTGTACTCCTTGCCGTGTTGGTACAAAGCGTCTTCTTGAAATGCTTGACAAGATTACCTCAGGTAAGGCAAATCTTGAAGATATTGACAAGCTTGAAGAGCTTTGCTACTACATTAAACAAAACTCTCTTTGCGGTCTTGGTCAAACAGCTCCAAACCCGGTACTTGCAACACTTAAGTTCTTCCGCGATGAGTATGTAGCTCACGTCGTTGACAAAAAGTGTCCTGCAGGCGTATGTAAAGATCTTCTTACATTTGTTATTGACAAAGATAAGTGTATCGGTTGCGGTCTTTGCGCTCGTAACTGTCCTGTTAGCGCTATCGAAAAGACTGACTACATAGCACCTGGTCACAAGCTTGCTTCTTACAACATTGATACTACCAAGTGCATTAAGTGCGGCGTATGTATCGGTAACTGTAAGTTTAAAGCAATTAGTAAAGTATAAGAAAGGAGCCAGATTATAATGGATATGATTAATGTAAAAATTAACGGTATTGCAGTAAGCGTACCACAGGGCTCCACAGTATTAGAGGCTGCCCGCGTAGCAGGTGTAGAAATTCCTACCCTTTGCTTTATGAAAGAGCGTAACGAAATTGGTGCTTGCCGTATTTGTATGGTAGAGGTTAACGAGGGTCGCGGTTTCCGTATGGTTACTGCCTGCGTATATCCTTGCACCGACGGTATGGAGGTTATCACCAATTCTGAAAAGGTTCAAAAGTCACGCAAGACTACACTTGAGCTTATTCTTTCAACACACGATAAAAAGTGTCTTTCTTGCGCACGTTCTACCAACTGCGAGCTTCAAAAGCTTTGCCGTGACTATGGCGTAGATGAAGGCGCATTTGAAGGCTTTAAGCCGGTATATGAGCTCGATTACAGCACACCTCACCTTGTACGTGACAACAACAAGTGTATTCTTTGCCGTCGTTGCGTAGCAGTTTGTGAAGAGCAGTATGTAAGCGTTATCGGTGCAAATGACCGTGGTATTGATACTAACATTGGTCAGGCATTTGAGCTTTCTCTTAACAATACTCCTTGTATCTCTTGTGGTCAGTGTACTGCAGTTTGTCCTACAGGCGCACTTACCGAAAAGGATGATACAGATAAGATTTGGGCAGCTTTGGCTGATCCTACCAAGACTGTTGTTGTTCAGACTGCTCCATCAGTTCGTGCAACCTTGGGCGAATGCTTTGGTATGCCAATCGGCTCTAACGTAGAGGGCAAAATGGTTGCTGCTCTTCGTCGTCTTGGTTTCGCAAAAGTATTCGATACCAACTTTGCAGCTGACCTTACAATCGTTGAAGAGGCTAATGAGCTTATCGACCGCGTTAAGAACGGCGGCGTATTGCCAATGATTACCTCTTGCTCACCAGGTTGGGTTAAGTTCTGCGAATTCTATTACCCCGATATGATTAACCATCTTTCTACCTGTAAGTCACCACAGCAAATGGCCGGCGCAGTTATTAAGACATATTGGGCAGAAAAAGAGGGCATTGACGCTAAGGATATCGTTAGCGTATCAGTTATGCCTTGTACTGCCAAGAAGTTTGAAATTGGCCGTGAAGATCAGTCTGCTGCAGGTGTTCCCGATGTTGATATTGCTATCACCACTCGTGAGCTTGGCCGTATGATTGAAAGAGCCGGTCTTAACTTTACAAATCTTCCTGATGAAGATTTCGACAATCCGCTCGGTGAAGATACCGGCGCTGCTGTTATCTTTGGCGCAACAGGCGGTGTTATGGAAGCAGCTTTACGTACAGCTAACGACTGGATCAGTGGTAAAGACAACGCCGACGTTGACTACACTGCAGTTCGTGGCACAATGGGACTTAAGCAAGCAACAGCTAAGCTTGGCGATATGGAAGTTAAGGTAGCTGTAGCGAGTGGCGCTGCTGCTGCAAAGGTTGTTATGGACAAGATGAAGGCAGGCAACCCAGACGGTTGGACCTTTGTTGAAATTATGGGATGCCCCGGCGGTTGCGTAAACGGCGGCGGTCAGCCAATTCAGCCACAGTCAGTACGTGACACAGTTGATCTTAAGGCTGTTCGTGCAAAAGCACTTTACGACCAAGACGCTGCAAGCGCTATTCGTAAGTCACACGAGTCACCCGTTGTAAAGGCACTTTACAGCGAATGGTATGACGGTTTTGGCGGCCACAAGGCTCACCACGACCTCCACACCAGCTACACCGCTCGTAAGAAATACAACGCTGACTAATTAAATAAAAATTTTAAGCACTTGGCTTTATAAAGCCAAGTGCTTTTTTGTGTCTAAATTTATATTATTTGTTTATTATTAATTAGGTTGATAAATATCATGTGTTACCGTGCTGCCAAATAATTTTTTTAGATTTTCTAAATACTCATCATCAATTTTATAATAATAACTTGAAAGCATATTGCGGTATGGTATTACATACAGCTTATCACCCGATAAATTATAACTTGATAGTATTGCTTTTGTTTCTTCAAGCGTTGCACCTATTTCTGTATGTATATCACTATCAGGATAATGAAAATCGTCTCTTCCGCTCAATAATTGACATTTATAACTTCCTTGTGCAAATTCACTTACGTATATGTAAATACCATCTGTAGTATCAAGTGCAAAATAATCGGGATATTTTTCTTTTAGTTTTTCTATGCTCAAATCATTATCAGGTTGCTCGGTTATATCAGCATGGTTTACTAATTCAAACTCAATCCACCAATCATCCGTTTCAAGTCTATATTTACCCTTTTTTGATAAATCTTGCTGAGCAAGAGAATATTCTTTTGTATTTATTTTATATGGATCTAAAATATTTCCCACCGAATTAAACCACATAGTTCTTTTATTACTATATTTAAACGTATTGCAAGACGTCCACTTACCATTCTTTTTATGGTAAAAGCGAAAATCTTCGCCATACATATATCTGTTTTCGCTTTCGTTTTTAATTTCAATATTCATTAAAGGCGTATGCGAATTTATTAAAATTTGTTTTACCGAAATACTTACCCCTTTTAGATGGCTTTCTGTTTTTATGTTTGTCGCGGCAAGCATTGTGTTAACCCGGTTAGACTCTGAATTTTTAATCAGTTCAAAAAGTCTTTTTGCCGCCTGTGGATTTGAAACCTTGTGCGGTAGAGGCATATAACTTGTATAAGCCAAACTTCCACCGAATTGACTGAAATCCTCACTAAACCACAACCAATAATTCCCTATCATAATCCAATTTGTAGTATCATACATAACGCTTTTATTATCTGATATTGGCGTTTCTTTTATTTTTATCTTTTTAAACTGATTTTTAATTTCTTTAATATCGTCTTCATAAGATATATAATACTCAACATCACCCATACCGGCGTGGATTTTTTCTACATTATTAAATAGGGTATTATAATCTATTCTATCGTCCTTTAAATCGGTAATTTTAGTCGCAGGATTTGTCATAAAGCAAACCGCTACCACAACACTTAAAACGACTGCTACTATAATTACCCAAAAAGTAGGCTTTTTGTAATTAAGCACCGATTTTATTCTGGATTTGACTCCCGTTTCACCAAAAGCCACAGGGCAGGCGGTTATCATTTTGCCGGGGGCACTACAGTTTATAAGCGCATCTGAATATGATTTTTTGCTATTCTCACCCATTAACTTTATTACCTTTTGGTCGCAGGCAAGCTCTATATCGCGACAAAGCAGTATATACGCCACCCACAAAATAGGATTAAACCAATAAACCGAAAGTAACAAAAATCCCAATGGCTTCCATAAATGGTCACAACGCTTTAGATGTGCTCTTTCGTGCGCAACAACATACTCACGATCGCAGTCACTCATATTAGACGGCAAATAAATACGCGGTTTTATAACGCCTAAAATAAACGGGGATTCAACACGGTCACACTCGTAGATATTACCGTCTACCCTTACCGCCTCGCGCACCTTAAAATATATTTTTAAATAACTGTAAACGGTATATAAAACCATAATAGCAATACCGGCAATCCAAACCACGCTTGCTATAAATGTTATTATTTGTAACGGATTGACGCTGTTGGTGGCATCGGGATAAAATTGCGGCATAACGTTATCGTTGATAGTGCTGTTTAATATGGTTATGCCGCTGTGTATTTGTGGAGTATCAGAATATATTATATCTTGTGACACCGTCTCACCGCTTGGTATAAGACTTAAAATACTCTCAAAAGAAAATGGACACACAAGGCGTATCGCTACAAAGCCCCACAAAATAATATTTATAAACTTAGGAGCTTTTTTTATAAGCAATCTTGCAACCATTACTGCAAATACTAAATAACTTGCCGTAATGCTCATATTTAGTACTTTTAAAAATACAGCCTCCATTATTATTTCTCCTCATATTGCTCGACCATACGTCTAAGCTCTAAAACCTCTGCTTCAGTAAGCTTTTTGTGAGCTGTAAATGCCGCCAAAAAAGCCGGTAAAGAGCCATCAAAATTTTGCTCTATAAATTTTTCACTTTGATGTGTATTAAAATCTGCTTTTGAAATAAGCGAGGTTACCGTTCCCTTATCGTTTTTAAAAATTCCTTTTTCGCAAAGCCTTTTAAGCACAGTATATGTTGTAGATTTTTTCCAACCCAATATATGTTCACTTTGTTTAGCAAGCTCGGTAGAGCTGATCGGCTCATTGTTCCAAATAATATCAGCAAATCGACCTTCTATCACACCTAAAGTATAATCGCTCATTGTAAATTCTCCTTTAAAAATTCATTCTACATATGTAGACCATTTTTATTCTACATTATGTAGACCTGATTGTCAAGAAAAAATTTTACAAAAAAACACTTGGCTTTATTTAGCCAAGTGTTTTTTCATCAAGTTAATCCACGCAAATAATACCATTTATTATCTATTTTTATGCAGGTCATTTTTATTGTTTTTTGATAATCACCTACATCGTATTCTACCTCTACCTTTGCAATTTTTTCAATAGAATCATATACCTCGTCTGTTAAGTAATCAAACAATTCGCGAAAGATTGTATAATCTTCGGTTGTTCCCTCGCCTACAACTTTTGTAGATATTATTTCAACCTTTTTTGTTTCCGCACCGCGATAAGCTTTTTGAATTTCTTTAACAACATCTTTTCGACTTGCATTCATTGATAGTCCGTTTTTTACCGCTAACTCTTTTACCACAAATTCTGGAAAGCAATCAATCATAGTTTTAACATCTGCTTCATATTCACTTTTTATTGTTGCCACTGCAACCTTTTCCGGCGACGAATTAACATTAGAAGGTTTTATAAGTAGCAAGGCTATAGATATTATTAAAATCAATGCTACTACGGGCGCCAAAAATTTCTTTGTCGAAATCACTATTGTTTTCTTTACAGCTTGATTATCCGAAACACTTTTACCACATTGTGGGCAAAAAGCAGCGTTTAAATCTAATTCTGTACCACAATTTTTACAAAACATTACTGTCTCTCCTTCTCGATCAATATGGCGCAGGTAGTCTTAAAATCATTGCAAAAATTTGAATAATTATAGAAGCGGCAACAAGTAATAACGTCTTTTTTGAAACAATAGCTTGTGCTTTTTTTGCATTATTATAGAGCAATACCGAAATAGCAAGTTGAATAAGAATAACAACTATCATATATTTGCGTCCAATATCCGATATAACAAAGTAATCATCTTGTGTTAATACAACACCATATACTGTTTCAATTTCATTTTTTGCAATTCTTACAATAATACTGATTATTGTAGCAATCAATGATGTAAGCTTCAAAAGCTTTTCATGTCCTATTTCAAATATTTTCTCTTTAATTTTTTTCACAAAATCTTCTTGTATTAGATTTACTGTGATATTTGTTTGTTTTTCTTCATTCGAACTACCGCAATATTGACAAAATTTTGCGTCGCCGATATCTTTACCGCAATTTTTACAAAACATAATACTCTCCTTTATAAATATACCAAATTGGGATATTTATATTATACCAATATGGGATAATATTGTCAAGGAGTGATTTTGTGAGATTAAAACAAATCAGAAAATCCAAGGGAATTTCTCAATTAAAATTGGCAATGGACTTAAACACAAATCAGAACACTATAAGCCGGTATGAAACCGGTGAACGCGAGCCTGGAATTGTTGAATTAATAAAAATTGCTGATTACTTTAATATATCTGTCGATTATTTGCTTGAGAGAACCGATAACCCTAACATTCAAAAATGAGCCGAGAAAACTCGGCTCATTTTTATATAGATATATTTTTATAATTATAATCCCAAATCCTTATAAAGCGCATTTCGTATTGCATTTTGGTCGGGGGAGTAACCCATTACATTTTGAAAATATGTAAGTGATATATGGTTTATTGGGTCTACCATAGAAAACGCGCCTGCCGCGCCGTCCCAACCAAACTCACCTACAGGGCTTATGGTACCGCTGGTTTCGGGTCGCATATGCACACGCACACCAAGTCCATAGCCATAGCCGCGGCGCATCTCGTCAAAATCGTCTGCTGCCGCACCACTTACGTGATTAGTGCCCCACAGTTTTACAGTTTCTTCCTTTAATATTCTGGCGCCTGTTTTGCCCACGCCACCACAAGCCACCATATCAAGAAATAATGCATAATCCTCTGTAGTAGAGGTAAGGCCTGCGCCGCCGCTTTCATATTTGTCGGAAATATTATATACACAATTGAAAGCTTCTTTTTTAAATACGGGCGGATTACCAAAATAGCTGTAGAGTGACGGCATTTTAGATTTATCTTGAGGCACACCAAAAAAGGTGTTTTTCATACCAAGAGGCTCGAATAAGTTTTTACGCATATATTCGCTTAATTTTTCTCCGGACCATATTTCTATAAGCGCGCCCAAAACATCGTGGCAAAGACTATATCTAAAGCGTGTGCCCGGTTCGAAACCGAGTGTTTTATTAGCCATAGCGCGTACAAGCTCTTGCGTGGTTTTTTTACCCTCGGCAGCAGCATTTTTTAATGCATCGTCATAAAGGCTATAATCAAGACCTGCCGTCATTGTAAACAAATGCTTTACGGTAATCGGTGTTTTTGCATATCCGTCATCGGTTACATCGACGTTTTCACCCACGCTTTGACCGCTGGCAATTTTTTTGGCATTTTCGGTATTAAGCGCATCAGCAGTTATCTTCATTCTGCTAAATTCGGGCAACCAATTAGAAATTTTGTCATCAAGGCTGTATTTACCCTGCTCAAGCAACTGAAGTGCGCAACAGCAAGTAATCATCTTGGTCATTGAGTATATAAAATACTGCTCGTCACCATGAAGCTCGCCGCCGTTTTCTATATCTATTACACCTGTATAATAACGATATAATAATTCATGATTACGATAAACCGCCACGTCAACACTGGGTCTAAGTTCATCACTTACAAGCGCATCCATACATTTTTTAAGATTGCTAAAATTCATAATTTATCCTTCTTTACCACTCAATTTCTATTACAATTGGCTCATCTGCATATTTATCGGCATCAATGCCGTATATATGAAGCAACTCATCTTGTGTAGTCTTTGACATATCCATAAATTCCGGCAACGGAATTATGTTGTAGTGAAGCGATTCGCCCGAATTCATAAATCTAACACTTTTAGGAACTTTCGTATAATTTTTAATTGCCACCGAATTTGACATAATTCCTTCATAAAAATGGAGATACGTTTTCCCGTTTTTTATATTTGCTATATATTTATTGTTTTTTATACCATAATCGGTATCGTCAGCTTCGTGACATTCCAGACATTCATCCATACGGTTGTACCAATCGGCAACCTTTAAAAGATTTTGACAGTAATCATCGGTTATAACGCCTTTTTTATCGGGACCTACATTAAGTAGATAACTAGCACCTGCGGACATATATCGATCAATTGCACAGCACAAATGCCTCTTGGTGTAAAAATCCTCGCCCACGCGATACCCCCAAGAGTGTGCGCCGACAGAGTTACAGGCTTCGGTCATACGGGTAAAGCGGCCATTGTTTGCCGCTTCGTATTCGCGCTCAGGAGTAGAAAAATCACCTTCACTCCAACCTCGGTCGTTTATGTAAATATCGGGTTGCAGTTTTCTTGCAAGTTCATTTAAAGACGGATCATAAATACACGGTGGTATGTCCCAAAACAGAGTATAAATTTTTCCGTAATTGGTAAGCAATTCGGTAATTTGCGCCTTTATAAATTCTCGTAACTTCACTGTATTTACCTGATTTTTATATTTTGCGCCCCACTGATGCGATTTTGACTCCGGATTGTAACCATATTCATAATGCCAGTCAGGATTGCTGTAATAAAGCGATAATAGAATACCATGTTTTTTGCACGCATCAGCTAACATTTTGAGCACATCCTTACCATAAGGAGTGTTCATTATATTATAATCTGTGGCCTTTGTGTCCCACATACAAAATCCATCATGGTGCTTGGCAGTAAAACAGATGTATTTCATACCGCACTTTTTTGCAAGCAACACCCAATCTTCAGGGTTATATTCAGTAGGATTAAACTGCATAGCCATTGCTTCATATTCAGTATATGGAATATTATAACGCGCTAATGCCTGCTCATGAAGACCAAGAGCGGCATACGGACCCCAATGAATAAACATACCAAATTTGTTATCAAATTTCATAAAATTCTCTTGTTTTAAAGTTATTTTGCGTAAAATGCCTTTATATCTTTAATTACATAGTCGCCACTATAAGAATTAATTACTACCTCATATTTAGATGCTCGTAATGCGCTAAATTTACATATGACCTTATGGCCTATAGTTCTACCCTCAAAAAGCAAAATCTTTTTATGACGGTATCTTGGCAAATAGCCGTAAATGCTAAACGATTCAACCCTTTGTCCGTTTGTTAAATCTTCTTTAATCATAATACAATTGGTAAGATTTTTTTCATAAGGTGTATTCCACTCTTTAGTAGGACCTGCATCCTTATGGATTATGGTATATGTATCACCGTCTTTTTCCATTTCGGTAAAATTAGCTGATGTGCCATAGCTTGCCTTAATACGTTCACCCAATTCTAATATACGCTTTATGTCAGCATCCGGCAAAAGACCGCGGTTGTCCGGCCCAATATTTATAAGAAAGTTAGAGCCGTGACCTACCGACATTTCGTACATACCAAAAAGCTCATCAACGCTTTTAATGGTTTCTTCATTAAGATCATAAAACCAAGTATCGCGCAACTTGCAGTCGCATTCAGCAGGTAAAAATACTGCTTCTGTTAATTTTTGCTCCTCGGTAGCAAGCTCAGAAAAATCGGTCGAAGACACAACAAGCGGATTGTTTAGTGAAGCATAACCGTCCTCATTGCCTACCCAACGTATACCCGGTGTCCATTCAGGGTCGCAGAAGGTAAGCAAATCGGGCTGCATTTCTCCCATTGCTTTAACAATACGCGCCTTATCATACTCGTGACCTTCACTACCGCAACCATCAAACCACAAATAGTCAATTTTGCCGTAGTTTGTAAGAAGCTCTGTAATTTGATTTACAAAATAATCATCATATTCCTTTGCGTTTTCAAACGGAATTGAATATTTTCCCCACTGCGCAGGTGAATAGTATAAACCTACTTTAAGGTCATACTTACGGCACGCGTCAACAAACTCACGCACAACATCGCCCTTACCGTCTTTCCAAGGGGTTTGGGCAACACTGTAGTTAGAATACTTGCTGGGCCACAAAGCAAAACCGTCGTGATGCTTGGTTGTAAGTATTGCGTATGTAGCGCCCGCTTCTTTAGCAATGCGAATCCACTGCTCACAATCAAGCTCGGTTGGATTAAACTTTTCGGGTGGCATATCCTTGTTGTCCCAGTCAACGTGACCGGGGTAAAAACTACGAATGCCAAAGTGAAAAAACATACCGTATTCCCAATCTAAAAATTCTACCTGTTTTTTAAATCCGTTCATAAAAACGCTCCCCTATTTTTTGCCCGCTGCGGCAGCCTCCAAAATATTGGTAACCATACCACGATTACCATCAACGTTATTAAGTTCGCCACAAATTTGCTCTCGCGTAATACCACGCAATTCCATAAGCTCGCTTATAGAGCAAAAGCGGTAGCCCGCTCTATAAAAATCGGGCAATAGTTCTTCTAAAATTTTATAGGTATCATGCGCATATTGTTGCACCTCGTGGCAAAGAATTATATCGCCATCTTTCCAAGAACCTATGCCATTTTTAAACACTTGGTATCTATCGGTATAGGTTTTGGTGCTATCCCAATCAAGCGCATCGTATTTAAGCCATATAACAGGTAATTTTTGTTCATCACAAATTTTAAACGTATTTTCAGTAGGCTTAATATTGGGTGGTCGGTAACAACTTACCTTATATGGTGAACCATCTGGGAACTTAAGATTAGATTCAAGCTTGTGGGTAAGATTATCTATATCGGCCTTAAGCGCATCATACGTTACAGGAGTGCCGCCTACACCACCTATAGTTGCAACAAGATGCTTGTCACCGTGATTACCTATATCCCATCCGTAGTTGATTGCATTTTGCATTTTTTTGTATGCATAATCGCTTGTAAGTTTTGTGCCGTTTACAAAAAATGTACCTGCGCCGTCAAAAGCCGCAAAATACTGAACGTATTGCTCCATTAAATCGCCGGGACCATCATCAAATGTAAATGCAATTAACTTATAATCTTCAGAATGGCTCTTCCACTCATAATCAATATCAATTTTATCATCTTGGCTTGGTGTATTTGTTGTAGAATTTACTTGTGAAGACGATGTGCTGAGCTCCTCACTTGAAACAGGTGTTTCTACACTACTGTTATTATCTATTACTTCAGAACTTACGTTACTTTCATTAGACAAAGTATCATCCTCCTCAACTATAACCTCTTCTTCAACAATAACTTCAACGTCATCAGATAGGTTTGGTTTAGAATTATCGCAACCTACAAATGAAGCAAACATAAAAAAGGCCATTAATAATGCCGCGATCCTCTTAATCATCTTATAATCTCCTATTATTCTTTTAAACAGATTTTAACATTATAGATACGTAAAGTCAATAAAAAGCAGTCTTAAACACTGCTTTTTATTAAAAATGATTATTTTACCCTAATCCACACAAAACTACGTTGTTCGGCAAATTTTACCGTAATATTATTGCCGCTTATACCAATATTTGCAGATGCATTTTGATAAATAATTTCAAATGCTTTACCATCAATATTATCGGGTAGTTTAAAGGTATACGTATCATCACTTGTAGCCTCACGGAATAAAATAAGGTTATACACTTTATCCTCTGTATTTTTGCAAGCATATCCCGAAAATGCCATACCGTTTGGGGCATCACCAATAGGAATTACGCGCGAAGCAAATATCTCTTGCTTATAGCTTTTATAAACGTTTGATATTTTAGCAAGCGTTTCGGCATAGTCATCATGGAGATTGCTCATTTCCATCCAAAATAGCGGGTTAGCAACCATAACCGTCGCAAAAAGATAATCGGGACTATATGTATTTGGCGCAAATAGTACGCCCTCGTAATTTTTTGTGTTACGTCTTGTGTTAAGCAACTCCATCTGCAAGCGTCGGGTTGGTATAACGTGGGCCAAGTTCCACAAATTTTTAAACGTGTTATGTGGAAAATAGTTTGTAAAATCGGTGTAACGGTTTTCTACAAAAAGGGTACCAAACTGCGACATATACATATAACCAAATCGGTCCTCGGCAGTTACGTCAAGGTTAAATCGCATATCACCTTTTGTTAGGTTTGTTAATTCCTGCAGTAGCTTTATAAAACGCATTTCGCAAAGCTTATTGCGAATTTTTACGCCGTCAAGCTTGAAATATCTAATACCATATGTATTATAAAGGTTCATAAGTGTGGCAACGTCTTTTTGGTAGTTTTCAAAATCCTTTGACGAGTCGGGGCTAAACCATAGACCAAACTCGATGCCATATTCACGCGCTTTGTCAACCACCGTTTTTAGCCCACTTGGAAAACGCTCGGGATTAACCGCCCAAAAGTCGCTGTTATCGGCATAATAGCCTTCCCAAACACCGCCCTTTTTACGAAGCGAGTTTGCTGTAACGCCAAGCTGCCAGCCGTCATCAATTTGAATTATATCAACACCCATTTGTCTTGCTCGCTCAATTTCACGCAACATAAACGACTCGCAAACCGCCATATCTTGACTGCGGTCACCCCAGGTATTAGACATACAAAACAAAGTGCCGCGTGGATCGTCGGTACAAAAAGCAGTGTTGTAATGCCAATATTCATCATATATATCAGCAGTTTTGCCCACGCCTATAGCCGATGCATAATATGGCACCTTGCCGTCAGGCATATTGTTAAAGTCAATGCCTGTACCGTAAAGTGTGGCATATACGTTACCCTGCATATAAAAATCTTTGTTTTTGCGATTAAGTGCCGAACTTTCGGTTGGCGAATGCTTTATCATCATAAGCGAATTACCGCTCGTATAGTCATTTATGCAAAATACGCTACCGTCACGCTCAATGTCACCGTTACGGTATGTAAAGGCGGTAGCGTTTTGACGCTCTACCAACATATCGTTATAGTCGGTTTTGTCATACAGCTTAAAACTGTTTATGTTTAAATGACGAGAGCCTAATGGCACACAGTCGAGCACATCAAAATTAACAGAATTTGCCTCTGCCTTGTTTTGTTCTTCCTCGATACCTGTTGGAGCGTTAGATTTATTTTCTTGCTCTACAACCGCAATGTTACCCTGCTTTGAAACAAAGTTTTGGTTATAAATAAAGCCGATTTCGGGGAAAATTAAATACTCATACCACGCGGTACCGTTTTCACCTTTAAGGCAAAGCACAGCCTTTAGGTGCGGTTTCATACCGTATGGATTATCTATAACTTCGGTTTCAAATGAAACAGTAGGTGTTTCACCCTCATCAAATACAGGGCAGCGTTGCCAAAGTGAATTACCCGACCAGTCAAAACCGGTAGCAGTATCACGTACACCGGCGGTACGCACGGAAGCACCCTTTACCTGTAAAATTTTTTCTATCTTGCTGTTACCAAGCTTTATAAAACCGGTACTTTCATCATAAATAGCATAACAATCCTTGAACATTCCGCTTCCCCTTTGTTTGAAGGTTTATATAATATTATAATACCATATTAAGATAAAAAAGCAAGAAAAAACCATCCGTAATGGATGGTTTTATTTTTGTCTCTCGTGTCCAAAAAAGAACTGGTTGAAACCCGAGGATTTTCTTTATTTTTTCTTTTTTGAAATTATACGGGCAATAATACCTAAAAGAATTTGAATGACACTTATTCCAAGAGGTATAAAAATCATATATTTTCCCAATAAATGTGTATCAGGATCTGGTGAAATAATTGCAAAAACACCTAGGAACATTATCACAAAGAGCAAACTAGAAAGAATCCAAACAAAAACCTTTAAAACAATTCGGACCGTTCGTGTAATATACCTTTCAGGAATTATCCTTTCCATCAAGTAAAACCAGCCCTCAATAATACCGTCAACCAATAACTCTAAAGGAAAAAACAAGCATCCCATATATAACTCACCGCCTTAGGTGTATTATAGCATGAAAGCGGTGGGAAATCAACGGCTTGCCGTTGTATATCATCAATTCCGTAGGAATTGCATATCAT
>JAZSKN010000070.1:0-2005 GCA_045534895.1 Acutalibacteraceae bacterium | reverse complement strand
TTATGTCATCATAAAACTCACGAAAATCTTTTTTACAAATACGCTGCCAAAGCTCGTATGCGCGACGGTTTTCGACGTGGGTAAAATTGGCTACTATTCTTTCTTTATCGCTTTGTCTGAACATTACACGCGGATGCTCGGCAGGTGGAGTTATATGTGGTTTTTTATAAGGTGAATTAAGCATATTTTATCTCCTTAAAATTTAGACATACTTGTTGCTTTTGATGCTAATATTTCATTTTTTACAGGTATACCATTATCAATAAAATCTGCGCTTTCTTGAAGCAAATCATGGGTAAGCACCGCGCGCAAATTAACCGTAACACCCGCTTGATGCGGAAACATTATAACGTTTGGAAGCGCAAGCATAGGGTTGTCCATATCAATAGGCTCTTTTTCGTAAACGTCAAGCGCCGCTTTAAAATGACCTTTTTCAAGATGCTTGATCATTGCTTCTTCATCTATTACGGCACCACGCGCCGTGTTAACAAGCAATGCGCCGGGTTTAATTTTTGAAAGCAACTCATCATTTATCATATGATGTGTGCTGTTGTTGTAAGCCAAGTGAATAGATATAATATCACAGGTTTCAAAAATTTCTTCCATACTGCATTGTGTAAAGCCAAAAAGTTTTTTATCTTCTTCGGGCAATTCGCGGCGGGCGCTTATTTTCATATCAACATCAAAATTGCTAAGCATTTTTGCAACATACTGTCCCACACCGCCGTAACCAACAAGCCCTACTTTTTTATATAAAACGCTGTCGGTGTAATCGTCTGTTTCGCGCCAAATTCTTTTTTCTTTTAATCTGTCGTTATAAAAAGGAATGTCGCGCATTGCCGCAAGCATATACGCCACAGCACCTTCGGCGGTTGATTTTGAAAAATAGTCAAATCCGCTTATTACCTTTATGGCGCGTTCATAAACCTCATCGCATACTACGGGTGCTACGGTAGAACCCAAGTGTGTTAACAGCTTTAATTTGGGCGCGCACTCTAAAATTTCGGGACTAAGCGCGGGTGAGCCCCAACAGGTAACGTAGGTATCACAATCTTTGATTTTTTCCTTTAATTCCTCAATACCCTCTACCGCGGTATCAAGCCAAACTATCTCACCAAGCGATTCTGCAAATTTAATGTTTTCTTCAGTAAAAAAAGTGTCAAAGGTTTTATCTTTTTTTATGGCAACTAGAGCTTTCATTATTCGCACTCCTCAAACATTATACATATTTAATATAATAATATAACAAATATTGGATTTTTTCAATATGTTTCACGCTCTATTTATATAACAATTCGCTCATTTGCCTTGACAAAATTTTTAAATTTCATTACAATAAGCCTATCTTTTAAAAAAGGACTTGTTTTATGAATACCATTAAAGATTTTGATAATTTTATAGCAAATCCCGTAACGGCATTTAAAAATGCAGGTTATTACAAGCACCGCGCAGGTTGGAACTGTACGCAACAAGCAGATCACGCTGCATTTTTTTGCGTTGAATCGGGCAAAATGAGGGTGCATACACAAAATTGTGATTGCAGTTGTAGTGCCGGCGACGTAGTTTTTATAAAAAGCTATGAAAGGATGACTCTTTATAACTTAACCGACAATGATTTATCTTATTACTTTGTTTCCTTTTTTTGCGATCAGGATTTTGACTTTCAAATTAATACAGTAACAAAAGACGCAAATGTTTTGGGACTTTTTAAAGATATAAGCAAGGCTCACCGATCGGGCGCGCAGCTTTCTAAAATAAAGGTTGCCGAACTGTTTTTACGACTTTTATATAATCTTTGCTCACAAAACCTAAAGGAAAGCAAGGACTATGCCGACAATTACAAGCTCTTGTCCACGGTAGAATATATAAACATTAACTACTATAAAAAAATAACACCCGAGTATTTATCGCAAATATCAGGCTATTCACCTGCGCATTTACGCAGACTGTTTGTTAAAAATTACGGCGTTCCGCCTATGGAATACATACTAAACAAAAAAATTGA
>JAZSKN010000052.1:0-2553 GCA_045534895.1 Acutalibacteraceae bacterium | reverse complement strand
AGGTTCATTAAATCTGATTGTATTAAAATTCTTTTCAAGGTCGGGTGTGTACTCAACGATAGCCTGAACCGCAAGCTCGCAAAGATTAAGTTTAGTCTTATTAAGTACCACATTACCCGTTGAAGCCTTGGAAGCCTCAATTAAATCCTCAATAAGGTGTTTTAATTTATCTGATTTCTGATTAATTACCTCAACGTATTTTACCGCGTCCTCATTATCAAGCTCACATTTTGATAACAAATCCGAATAATTAATAAGTGAAGTCAACGGCGTTTTTAAATCGTGAGACACATTAGTAATAAGCTGGGTTTTCATCTGCTCATTTTTAATCGCTTCTGCTACCGCCCTATCTATTGACTTATTCTTGTCACTCAGGTTATCTGCAAGCATTTTCAAGGAGCGAGGGGCATTAAAATCATTTAATTCAAAATCCTCGTGCTCGGATGATGCAACTATAATTTTGTCAAGAGTATTAACATACTCTACAGCAAAATATCCTGCAACTATGTTAAATACAATAAGGAAAAAACCGAAAGCAATTGATAAAGTCGGCATATCAAAGGCGAAAGCCGTACCGAAAAATATCAAGACTGAATTAACCAACAGATACAATGCAAAAATAATGCTAAATCTCAGCTTAACAGCCTTGGGCTTATACATTAAGCACCCGATTAATAACACTACTAATTTTTTCAGCAACTTTACAAGCTTAAAAATTACAGTATTTTTAAACCAAGACTTATGTGCTTTTTTTGTGCGTACAACCGAAGAAAGCCATTCAGTCAAAACAATGAAGCAGCCACATAAGGCAACACAGGTAACTGCTACAAAGTCATTATTCGGAACAAAAGTCACATCGTTATAAAACACGTAAGGTGAAATCAGCGTAAAATAAAGACTAACCAAGCCGACAACAAGCCCTGCCGACAGTAATGTGTGAACATCATTAGGAATTTTTTCGATAAAGTTTGTTACGGACTTTGATTTTTCTGTTTTATTTCCGATAAGCCTCAACCATATAATTAAAGCGGCAATTAAAAACAAAAGCAACCCGGCGAACTGAATAACGAGTATTATAGCGTTATCAGATAATATGGTTTTGTAAAGCTCATATTGATTTTTATAAATATCGGAGTCGCTGAAATCTTCGTTAAAATAAAGACATAGCTTATTCACATTATATCTTTTTAAATTAGCTTCAAGATTGCTTAATTGAAAGCCTTTAACGGTTACGTTTTCACCGTTGGCAAGCACGTAATAATTACAGTTGCTTAAATTAGCCGGAATTTCTTTTATGTTTGCGTAAACCTTACCGTCAAAATCAACAACGTAATACTTCAGATTTTTACGGCTTTCAATATTATCAACATAATCACTGATATTGTTATTATAATCAATTGCAACTGCAAGCGCATCATCATATTGTTTACTAAAATGTGACTTAGCCTCTTTCTCATCAAGGGTATAATACGTGGAGAAATCTGCAACAAAATCTAAATTCTCGACCTGAACGTCAACGTTAAGTATAAACTCACCGTAACCTGCTGCTGAATCAAATGCACTTTGCCGAACAAGTCCTGCATATTTATTAAATCCCTCGGGTGACTCAACGGTATTCAACGCATAGCTTGCAAGCTTAATATTTTTGGGTGCATAATCCGGCACAGTGATATACAAGTGGGCGTCCTCAGGTAAAGTTAAAACTGATTCGTTCTTAACAAGGTTATCGTTATACACCTGTACCTGTGTGGAATCCGTATTACCGGGCTCCGTAACAGGTGGACTCTCAACAATCTCATCCTCATATGCATAATACTCTACATCCCAGTTATTAACGGCATACGTAAGCTCATCCTTAATCAAATTACCGCGTGCGGTTAAGTAACTGCTCAGAACGTCACTTACAATCTCATTTTTCTCTTCTGCTGCCTGTTTTTGAGTTTTTTCGGTGTTTGTCCTGCCTAAATTAAACGCAGCAAAGAAATCTGACTGAAATTGGTTTAAAAAAGGATTCGTTTCAAAAAAGCCGATTTTTTCACCTTTAAAATAATTCTCAGGACCTAAAACGTAGCACCCGATTAAAACTTTAGTAGCCACGGTAAAGCAAAGACAAAAAACAACTACAGCAATAAGCCAACACAAAAACTTTGTGAATATCGAATACTTAATACTTTTCAATTTTGTATCCAAGACCCCACACCACCTTTAAATATTTAGGTTCTTTAGGATTAATTTCGATTTTTTCGCGGATGTTTTTAATATGTACTGTTACAGTCTTTTCGGTGTGAAACGCAGGTTCGTTCCAGACCGCCTCATAAATCTGTGTACTTGAAAGAACTTTACCCATATTATCCATAAGGTAATTTAGAATATTAAATTCCCTTGCGGTGAGTTTAACATTTTCACCGTCTACAAGAACTTCTTTTGTTTCCTTATTTAGTGTAAGTCCGCCTGTTACAATCATATTTTTGGTAACAGTAAGGCTACCTAAAGAAACGTAACGCCTGATTTGTGAACGGACACGAGCAACAAGTTCTAACGGGTTAAAAGGCT
>JAZSKN010000083.1:0-2407 GCA_045534895.1 Acutalibacteraceae bacterium | reverse complement strand
TTGCATCTCTTGAAACCGAGGCACACATTATTGGCGTAGACACTAATCTTGAAATTTGGTACAAGGAACTCTCGAAGAAATAAACAACACAAGACACACCCGAATCTATTGCTGCTATTGTTAACGAGCTGGATTTTTAAGTTATGGAATTTAAACATATATCTGTATTGCTTGAAGAGACAATACAATCTTTAAATATTAAACCTAACGGTATTTATATTGATGGTACTGCAGGCGGGGCAGGGCATTCATTGCATATTGCAAAACAACTTACTACCGGCAGATTGATAGCGCTTGACCGTGACCCCGATGCTGTAAAAACTGCCCGCGAAAGATTAGACGGCTACAACGCGGTTGTGGTGCAATGCAATTTTTCCGAAATGAGGCAAGCCGCCAACGACCTTGGTATTAACGGTGTCGACGGCATTTTGCTTGACCTTGGCGTATCGTCGTATCAGCTCGATAACGGCGACCGTGGCTTTTCTTATAAATATGATGCTCCGCTTGATATGCGTATGAGTCAAAATGGAATTACCGCGGCTGATTTGGTTAATACTCTTTCTGTAGAAGAGTTAACAAAAATCTTTCGCGACTACGGTGAAGAAAAATTTGCATACAAAATTGCAAACGCTATAGTAAACAAAAGAAAAAATTTAAAAATAGAAACAACAATTCAGCTTGCTGATATTATTGCCTCGTGTTATCCTGCGGCGGCGCGCCGTGACGGTAACCCGGCGAGAAAATGCTTTCAGGCATTGCGCATTGCCGTAAACGATGAATTAGGCAGTTTGGAGCGTGTGCTTGATACAGCGTTTGATTTACTTAATGCAGGCGGCGTGCTTTCTATTATTACCTTCCATTCGCTCGAAGACAGAATGGTTAAACAAAAATTTAAAGAGTATTGCACAGGTTGTACGTGTCCGCCTGATTTGCCGATATGTGTTTGCGGAAAAACACCTCGCGGTAAATTGGCGTTTAAAAAACCAATAACCGCAAGCGAAGAAGAGTTGGCGGTTAATCAACGAAGCAGAAGTGCAAAATTAAGAACAATTATTAAGCTTTAATGTATATTTAATAGTAAGGATGATGAAAACGGTGGACAATTTAAAGTACTATAACGACAGTCTTGCCTACGACTTTGAAATGTTTATGCCCCGTAGCGTCGAACCGGTAAGAAAAGACAATATAATAAAGTTACCAAAAACTCGTCAACAAAAGCGCGCGAAAGCACGCGCTGTAAAGCGTGTTTCAGCATCGGCTTTTGCTGTAATGACCGCTACATTTATGTTAGCGGCAATGTGCGGTAACATATTTTTACGTCTTCAGATAAATGAAGTTAATGCAAAAACCAACGATATTAAAAGTGAGATTAACGAGCTTCAAAGCCAAAAGACAGCTCTTGAGGTTGAACTTGAGCGTGTTATATCTTACTCTAATATAGAACTTGAAGCAGCCGAAATAGGAATGCAAAAGATGGACAAGGATCAGGTTAAATATATAAGGGTAAACGATAAAAACACAGCGGTAACCAAAGACGGTGTGGTAGTTGAAACAAAAAACAATTAAAGTGATAGATTTTAAAAACGCGTAATATAATATTAACAATGAATACGAGAGTTTGGGCAAAAAAGCCAGCTCTCGTTTTCGAGCATAAAAAGAGGTGATGCATAATGTCTATAAGACCAACCAAATCAATGATAAACAGAACTTTGCTTGTTATGGTGATTGTTGTTTTATGCATCACTTTGGTTTCTACTTCAAGCCTTGTGAAGATTATGATCATTAAGGGCGAGGAATATCAGGCAAAAGCATCGCAACAGCAGCTTTATGATAGCTTAATATCAGCGCCGCGCGGCGATATTTATGACAGCAATATGAATTTGCTTGCAACAAGCTCACCCGCCTGGACGGTATATCTTACGCCAAACGGTATAAACAAATTAGACGATAAGTCTAAGGCTGATAAAATTCGTAATATAATTGCTGACGGTTTATCTGAAATACTTGATATGCCACGCGACGAGATTTACGAGCTTACCCAAAAAAAATCGTATTATGTAATTGTTAAAAAGAAAATCGAAAATGATACTGTAGAAGAAATAAGACAGTTTATTTTAGATAACGAAGAAAACGAAATTGCAAGCTATATCGGTTTAGACGAAACAACCAAAAGATATTATCCAAACGATACATTGGCTTCAACGGTGTTAGGCTTTGTTGGTGATGATAATCAGGGTCTTGCAGGACTTGAAAGCTTTTATGATAATGACCTAACGGGTGTAGCGGGTCGTGTTGTTGCCGCTAAGGATGCCAAGGGCACCGATATGATTTTTAGTTATGAAAAGGTCGAAGAGGCTCAAAAAGGCAATTCGTTGGTGCTTACAATCGATTCTTATGTTCAATATGT
>JAZSKN010000007.1:0-2014 GCA_045534895.1 Acutalibacteraceae bacterium | reverse complement strand
CTCACTACTACCATCGGGGTTGTAGCCAACACCTGTGATGTAATTAGAAAGCGCGTCAATCCAAACGTAGATAACGTGGCCTTCGTCAAAGCTTACAGGCACGCCCCATTTAAATGATGAACGCGATACACAAAGGTCTTGAAGACCGGGCTTTATAAAGTTATTAAGCATTTCGTTTTTACGAGATTCGGGCTTAATAAAGTCAGGATTTTGCTCGTAGTATTCAACAAGTCTGTCCTGATATTTTGAAAGACGCAATTTGTATGCTTCTTCCTTAGAGTCAATAACCTCACGGCCGCAGTCGGGGCATTTGCCGTCTACAAGCTGGCTTTCTGTGTAGAAAGATTCGCAAGGCACACAGTATTTGCCTTCATAAACGGTTTTGTAGATATCGCCTTGGTCGTAAAGCTTTTTAAATATCTTTTGAACGGCGTCCTCGTGGTAATCGTCGGTGGTACGTATAAATTTATCATAGCAAGTATCAAGTGAGTCCCAAACTGCCTTAATATTAGAGGCAGCATGGTCAACAAACTCTTTAGGGCTGATGCCGTCAGCCTTAGCATATTCTTCAATCTTTTGACCGTGCTCGTCAGAGCCTGTCATTAAATATACGTCAAAGCCCATCATCTTTTTGTAACGGGCAATCATATCGGCAAGCACGATATCATAAGCGTTTCCAATATGTGGCTTACGAGATGCATAAGCAATGGCAGTTGTGATGTAAAATTTCTTGTTTTCGTTCATAGTTTATTCCTCCTACGGTTTTCGAATGAGAAAACCGATTATTGATATAATACAAACCGTTAACTCGTATATAAGCACGGTTAAAGGATCGGGTATTGTAGTTATTCCTGAAAAAGCGGCATAAATAAAGTACATTACGCCAAAAACTGCAAAGACAGCATATAGTATTGTAAGAAGCTTGTTTGATTTTTTTATCATTGATGCACAGTTTATAATTCGAATAAGATTTAAATTTGAACCGCGGTATGCGGCAGGGGCGGGGCACTCGTCAACCGGTACAGTTGCATTTTTGTGCATATAAACGCCCGCGTTAGACATAATTTTAACCGAACCCTCGTACAAACCAAAATAATCACAAATCATATCTTCGGTTATGTTTGGATCGCAATTTTCTACAAGAAGGGTAAGTCCTAATTCTGTAACCTTTCTTAAATCCTTTGCTATTTCGTGCTTAACGTCATACTGTATCACAATTAAAGCGCAAGCGGTGGTGGCTGTTGCAACATATACCGGAAAATAGCCACGGCGCAAAATCTTTTTGTCAATTTCAAGGCTTGGTATTGCTATACCGTGTGCTTGCATAAGCGAGCGGTTGCCAATAAATAAAAGCTCATTATTTACCCAACCCGATATTCCCAGATTTTTTTCATACTTAACTGTATCAGAATCGGGAATAGAGTACGAAGAATTTGTGCCGGCAATCTTAGTAAAAATTGCTTCAAGCGGGCTGTTAACTGCCGCTGTAAGTGACGCCGCGCGCATTATGGTGTCATCAACATTGTTATCTGACAGCACCTTCATACTGTACATTTTTATCGTTCCTGTTGGAAAGATGTCGTTTATGTTAACAACAGCAGCGTTGGTAAGTTCGATTTTTTCGGCGCCGTACATACCTGCAATCATTGCGCCGCGCGCATTAAGCTTTTTAGATGCAGATGATAGCGGTAAACAATTAATAAAAAACAACGACGGCATCGAAATAATACACGCTATGGCTGCTGCGCTATAAACAGCTTCATACATATATTGGTAATAAAAATATGCCATGATACCGCTAAGAAGCGCAAAGATTAGCGTTGCATAAAAGATTACAGAGCCCCTGCCTCCGAGCTTAAGTGAAAACATAGAGTGCTTAACATAGTCGTTTATAAAGCCTGTGTTGCGATTTGATGCGATAAGCACATCACCGTCTATGGCATGCTTTGCCATGGCAAATGTGGTTGCAGGGTCGTTGATTAACGCTACGCTTTTTTAAGTCGGGTCGTAGCCA
>JAZSKN010000082.1:0-23869 GCA_045534895.1 Acutalibacteraceae bacterium | reverse complement strand
AAAAACTCCATTTTTTTATAGGTAATAATATTATTTAAAAAATATTATTTTTTAAATTTAAACTACCCGTTACAAAAATCAAAACATAAATTATACTATCATTGTAAAATAAATTTGCCACAAGGAGGGGACCTATGTCTAAAACGTTTAAGCGCCAATTTGTTTTGTATGGCGATGCAGTAGAGGTTGACTTTACTTACAACGAGCAGTTAAATCGATATTTTGGCGAATATCCCGATTTTGACAAAAGTCCGCGAACCACACCGTGCGGTAGGCGATGGGTCAACGCCACAAAAGAGAATTGTCCTTACGCTGATAAAAACTATGGCGATTGCGGTTCGTGCGATTACTACCGTTGCGAGCACTACGGAGATTTAATTGGTGTTTGCGATAATGCTGAATTTAGAAAGGAAGTACAAAAATGACGAATACAAAAAGGAAGATCAATAAAATATTATCAGTATTTTTAGTTATTACAATTATTTTATCCACATTTTCGGGTTTAATTGTTAGCGCAGCTACACCAAATCCTTATTATAAGATAGCTGACAACGCTACTTTAGACGGGTGGAAACAATTTTTTGGCTCAACCACCACATCTACACAAAATGCAGGCGGTGTTTGGACCGACAAATCCGTTTTTGTTGACGGTTCGGCATTTACGGGTCTTACCGATGCTTATGGCGATAAAATAACCCCCACCGTAAAAGACGATAGCTTTTTGGTGGCGCTTTCAGCCATAGCGTCAAATAAATCAATCGTAGGCTATTCACATATCCCTACCGACACTGTGCTTGTGCTTGACGTATCAAGCTCTATGGGTCCGGGATATCAGTCTCACAATAATGATGCAATTGCCGAGCTGGTTGCCGCAGCCAATGCTGCTATGACCGAAATATTGTCAATAAATAATAACAACCGCGTAGGTGTTGTTTTGTATTGGGCAAACACAACCACATTTTTACCAATTGACCGCTATACCACTGCGAATAAGGTTTCTGGCAGCAGTGATGTATTAAAGTTTTTTGAAACAAATTCTTCAAGAAATGAAATTACTATTTCAAACGGTGTAAAAGACGGTAACGGTAATAATGTACATTCCAAGACACAAAGAGTTCAGTCGGGTACATACATTCAGGGAGGTCTTGGTCTTGCGGCAGATATGTTTAAAGAAAAAAGTGATGCAAATGATACCATCATTAACGGTGACGGTTTTCAAGCCGGCACACAACGCAAGCCGGTTGTTGTTCTTATGACCGATGGCGCACCTTCTTACGGCACAACTAATTATTCCGATCCCGGTAATTCTACAATTGGTTTAAACGGTACATCAACAAACAATTTCTCATTTTTAACACAAATTACTGCGGCTGCAGTGAAAAAAGATATAACAAGCTATTACAACAATAGCGGAACATTGTTTTATACCTTAGGCTTTAAAATTGGTAATGATGCTACAGCACGAAGCGTGTTAGATCCACAACGCTCTACAACAACTCTTACTAATTATTGGAACACATACAAATCGGCAAGTGTTGGTTCTAATGTTACTATTGGTGAAGGCAGACAAACCGTAACTATCAGAAAAAGCGGCAAGGTAGATGACATAGTATACAACGATGCATACTATTCTGCCGACACAAATGCCACGCTTGAAGATGCGTTTGAAAAAATTGTTCAGGAAATTATTATACAGTCACTTTACAGACCAACCTTGGTTGAAAAAAATGACGCTAATATGGAAGGCTATATTGAATTTATTGATGATATAGGCGACTATATGAGCGTACAGGAAATAGAAGGCATATTGATTGGGGATAAGCTTTTTACAGGCGAAAAGCTTTGTGAAAACTTCCGAGCAGACGGTGGCGAGCTTGGCACCGTTGAAAATCCCAACGCGCTTGGCGACAATCTTGTATGGTCGGTACAAGAACGTCTTGGAATTAACAGTCAGCAAGAGGCAAGAGATCTTATAATGCAGGCTTATACCCACGGGCAGTTAAGCTATAGCAAGGTGGGTTCTGACGTTACATTTTCAAATTATATTGGCTGGTATGCCGATAAAGACGGTAATTATCTTGGCTTCTGGTGCGATAAGCACACCTATAAAGATATTCCCGATAACGCAAAATATATAAACAAATCATACGGTATGTTAGGCGAAATTCCCGGCGAGCATATAGCAAGCGACCTTATGTATGTATCTATTCAGGTTCATACAGAAATAGTACCAAAGGAAAGATTTGGCTTAAATGATGTCGATAACATTATGCCTGGTCACGCACAGCTTATATTCCGTGTGCCTGCGTCGCTTATCCCTGTTGTTAATTACGAGATAGAGCTTGAGGGCACAAGCTATGATGATGCCAAAAACATTACAATGAACATCAACGACGCCGAGCCTATCAGACTTTTGTTTGAAGTAGGTCTTCGTGAAGATATAAATCAATACAACATTGAAGCGGCGCTTGGTGACAATAATCGCGCGGCTGACGGTAGCTACGTATTTTATACCAATCAGTTTAGCAATGAGCAGTTTGATAAAAACAGTAGCGAATACGTTAATCCTACCGACGCTATAAACACAATAGCATACTTTGAGCCAAACTATGAAAATGAACGCTATTACTATAACGAGCTTACGCCTGTTTTTGTAAAGCAGGGTAGTGATTACGTTAAATATTCTTCTGCTACACAACCATTAGCGGATGATGGCAATGAATATTTCCGTCAGATAAACATTTTCGAGCTTACCGGTAACGGAAATGAAGCGGTACATAAAAAGGTATACGAAAGAATTTCTGATACAGCGCTTGGCCGTGTAGAAAAAAGCGATACTAACGGTGGTTGGAATATTAAAAAAGAAACAATACATCGCGTGTACGATGAAATTGAAACACTTAAAACAGCTAATAATACAGGCACGCTTAATTATTCGTATTTCCCAACAGTAGAGCATATTGAAGGCACACATTATTATGCAGATGCCGTTTTGGGTAACAACGGTAAGCTTGTTGTAACACCGGCAACAGGCATTAGCATTGGCAAAACCGTTGATGCTTCTATGGAAGGCAACACTGATGAATATACATTTAACGTAGATATTGGCGATGCGTCGGCGACATATAGTGTAGTTCGCAAGGGCGCAGACAATATGTTTACTGACACAGGCGAAAAGATTATACTTAATGCGGAGGGTAAAGGTACAATAACATTAGTTCCGGGCGAAACTGTGCTTATAGTTGGAATTCCCTCTGGTGTTAGCTACACAATTAACGAAGAGATACCCACAGGCGCTAACTACGAGGTTATAACAAGCAGCGGCACATCGGGTACAATCGAGCAAAATCATTTATCACAGGTTAAATTTGAAAATGCTATCAGACAAAGCGGCAATCTTATAATTGCAAAGCATATTACACATCCGTTTTCAACTACCCCTGCAAATATTAACAATCACGTATTTAAGTTTGATGCTGTGCTTAGCGCAGATGGCACAGCCTACCCTGACGCTACGGTTGAAGCATATTATTCGACCGCGCCAGGCAATAAGTTTAACCTTAACGTTGTTAATAACAAAATAGAAGGCATCGAGCTTAAAGGCAGTCAATCAATAGTTATTAAAATTAAAGACGGTTGGCATGTCGAGGTTACGGAGCAAGGTGATATGCCTGCGGGCTTTACCCATACCGATACTGATGTAACAAGCAGTAAGGTTGTAACAACGGACACAAATGTAGAGTATGTATTTACAAATAACTACGATCCTGACGATGTATCTGCAAATATTACAATCAATGCTTCAAAGGTTTTGAACGGCAGGCCGTGGAATAACGATGAATTTACATTTGCTCTTTATCGTTATAACAAGCATACCGCGCAATATGAAGAAATAGTTCGCGAAAAGATTGATAAATCCGGTAATTTTGGTGCAACTCTTACCAACGCTCTTAAGGCAGAAAAATTCACTGCAGTAGGTGAATATCATTATATGGTTAGAGAGCTTGTTCCAAGCAATACCAAGGGTATTACCTATGATTCGCACTACCGTGTATTTACCGTTGTTGTTACCGATAACGATACAGACGGAAAACTTGAAATTAATGATGTAGTAGCGTCTAACGCCGTTACAGTTGCAGAAAATTCGGGCGCATATACAGTTAATTTAGATCAATTTGTAAACGTATATAAAGCAAGCGGTATCGCAGAGGTTACTATAGAGATTAACAAGACCGTTACCACACCAAGCGGTATCGCATACAGCCCTGAAGGCTTTGAGTTTGGCGTTTATGACAATGCTGATAAGCTTATAACACCAATTCATAAAACCGATGTTGATGGCAAAACACAGTTTACATTTACATACGACGCTGTTGGTGTTGATTATCAGAACGATAAGGTTTATAGCTATGTTATAAAAGAAAACGATACAGGTCTTGGCGGCATTACATATGCTAATGATATTCCGTTTACAATAACCGTTAAAGATAATCTTGACGGTACAATAAGCGCAACAACCAATATTACAAATAAAAACGGTAATGTGTCGGTTGTTAACGTTGAAAACATATACAAAACAAATAATATAAGCGTTACACTTGAGGCTACAAAAAATATTACCGGTCGCGCTCTTGAGGATAAGGAGTTTAAGTTTGACCTATACAGCGTTGACAGCGGTTCTGTAGTACTTGACGATGTGACTAACGATGCAACGGGTAAGGTTGTATTTACGCTTCCTGCATTCGAAAACGTGGGCACTTATAACTATAAAGTGTACGAGGATGAGGTTGACGCTAACGGTGTTGTTGTTGACAAAACAGAGCATAACGTAGAAATAGTTGTTGATCACGACGGTAAAGGTAATCTTACAGCCACCGTAAACGGCACTGCATTTAACGGCAACGCAATAAATGTTGGCACATTTAATAACTCATACAGTGCCGACGGCGCTCAGGTTACGCTTGAAGCAACCAAAACATTGGCAGGCCGCAATACAGCGCTTAAAGACAAAGAGTTCAAGTTTGCTCTTGCCAAGAAAGACGGCACAGTAATTCAGTCGGATGCAACCAACGACATTAACGGCAACATAGTGTTTAATACGCTTACATTTAATTCAGTCGGTACATATGACTACTTTATTTATGAAAACGAAATTGACTCAAACGGCATCAAGGTTGACTCTAAAAAATATGCTATAGCAATCACCGTAACCGATAACGGTAGCGGCAAGCTTGTGGCGACGGTAGCTGTAGATAACTCTACAGTAACAGGGTCTACAGCAAGCGTAATTGAGTTTGAAAACAATTATTCTGCGACAAGCGTTGATGTTGAGTTAGAGGCAACAAAAACTCTTACCGGACGTAATACACCGCTTAAAGACAAAGAATTTAAGTTTGTGCTTGCAAAGAAAGACGGTACAGTAGTTCAGTCTAATGTGACAAATAACGCCGATGGCAAAATAGCGTTTAGTGCTATTACGTTTGATAAGGTAGGCACATATGAATACGTAGTCTACGAAGATGAGGCCGATGGCAACGGAATAACTGTTGATAAAGCGCATCACGCTGTAACGATAGTTGTAACCGATAATAACGAGGGTCAATTGGTAGCCTCGGTAAATGGTGCAGTTGTAAATGGCGCTGTAAACGTTGCCGTATTTAACAACACCTATTCGGCTGCAAGCACCGGCGTTGTTTTAGAAGCAACCAAAGAGCTTAGCGGACGCGATCTTCGCGACGGTGAATTTAAATTTGACCTTTATGATGTAGATAACGATAAGATATTACAAGATGACGTAGTTCTTGTTGCTCAGTCTAAAAATAAGGGCAAAATAACCTTTAATAACATTACATATAATAAAGCGGGTACATATAATTACGTTGTATATGAAGATGAAATTGACCAAAACGGTATTACAGTTGACACCACAAGATACAATGTAACAATTACTGTAACCGATAATAATGAAGGACAGCTTAACGCTAAGGTATCGGTAAACAACAGCGATGTTACGGGTTCTACTGCCGATACAATCGTATTTAAAAATACTTATAAAGCGGCAAAAGTAGATGTAACGTTAGAGGCTACAAAAACTCTCACAGGTCGTAATACTGCCCTTAAGGATAAGGAATTTAAGTTTGCACTTAAAGAAAAAGACGGTGCAATACTTCAGTCAGATGCAACCAACAATTCTGACGGCAAGGTTGTTTTTGATGCCCTTACTTTTGATAAAATAGGCACGTATGAATATGTTGTATACGAAAACGAAGTTGACGCTAACGGCATTAAGGTTGATAACAAGCAATATGCAGTAGCAATTGTTGTAACCGATAACGGCAAGGGCAACCTTGTGGCAGAGGTTAAGGTAGACGGCAATGCGGTTGTAGGCACTACCAAAGATGTTATAAGCTTTAATAACACCTATAAGGCTGCAGAAGTATCTGTAAAGCTTACCGCAATTAAAACCCTTACAGGTCGCAATACCGTGCTTAAAGATAAAGAGTTTAAGTTTGCTCTGGCCCGGAAGGACGGTACAATACTTCAGTCAGATGCAACCAATGATTCAAACGGCACAGTTGCTTTTAACACTCTTACTTTTGATAAAACAGGTACATACGAATACATAGTATATGAAAACGAAGTTGACGGTAACGGCATTACTGTTGATAAGGCACAGCATAATGTAACAATAGTTGTAACCGATAATAACAAGGGTCAATTAGTAGCCGAGGTAAATGGCACCGTAGCCGGCGAATATGCAAATGTTGGTATATTTGCTAACGTTTACAAAGCACAAAGCGTAAATGTTACACTTGAAGCTACAAAAACGCTCACAGGTCGTGATCTTCGTGACGGCGAGTTTAAATTTGATCTTTACGATGTCGATAACGACAAAGTTATACAAGATGATGTTGCACTTGCTTTATGTAATGATGGCAACGGTAAAATAACCTTTGCAGAACTCACCTTTGATAAAACGGGCGTATATAATTACGTTGTATATGAAGATGAAATTGACCAAAAGGGTATCACGGTAGATACCACCAGATACAATGTTATTGTAACCGTAACCGACGATAACAAAGGTCAGCTTAATGCTATGGTGAAGGTAGATAACATTGATGTTAACGGTTCAACGGCAAACGCAATCGTGTTTAACAACGCTTATACGGCGCAGGACGCACAGGTTGTTATTGAGGCTACCAAAATTTTAAATGGCAGAGATCTTGTTGATGGTGAGTTTTACTTCGCACTTAAAGACGTTATTAACGATGTTGTTATACAAGATACCGCTTTTAACACAGCCGAAGGTAAAGTAGTATTTAATCCTTTAGTATTCGATCAGGTTGGCACATATGAATATGTTGTATACGAAAATGAGACCGACGGCAACGGCGTAACGGTTGATACAACCGAATATACAGTAAAAATTGTTGTGACCGATAACGGCGAGGGTAAGCTTGAAGTGCAAACAAGTGTTAACGATGTAATTACCAATTCTACAGCAGATGCTATAATATTTGAAAATACTTATAAAGCGGCTGCTGCAGATGTAGAAATCGAAGCTCTAAAAATACTTGAGGGTCGTGACCTTGCTGCTGGCGAATTTGAATTTGAACTTTACATTGACAATCAGGTTGTAGCAACCGCTAAAAACGATGCAGAGGGCAAAATTAAATTTGAAGGCATAGCGATAGATTCTGAAGGTGAATATGTGTTTACCGTTAAAGAGGTAATTGGCGATGCAAAGGGAATAAGCTATGATGAAAAGGCTTATACAGTTACTGTAAACGCTATCGATAATCTTGACGGAACATACAAGGTAGAGTATATTTATGCCGACGATAACGGTCTTGTTGAAGAGCTTGTATTCAACAATAAATATACACCTGAACCTACTCCGGAGCCAAATCCCGAACCACAGCCTGAACCAAAACCTGATACTGTTCCCGAAAAACCCACTGAAAAGCAACCGGATTCACCAAAAACTGGTGATAGCACAAATCTTACAGCGTGGTTGGCGGTTGTATTTATAAGCGGAGCAATAATATTTGTATCGGGCAAAAAGCTTAGACATATTGATAATTAAGTTTTAGGCTAACTATATTTTGACATATGTTAAAATAATTAGTATAAGGCTATAATTAAAAAGCAAAATTCCTCAAACTATTGTTTGAGGAATTTTGTATTTATAATAATAATTATTACTTATGAAAATCAAATTTGGTGCCGCGTCGTACAGCCTCTACTGCTTGCATTACTTCTAATGCTTCACTTTCTTTAATTGGGTAATCGGCGCCATTTCTATAACTTTCATACATATAGTCCCATATAACCGATAAATCTTCGGCAGGGGCAATATATTCTTTTTCTATCCAGTCAATCTCGGTGGCCGAAGCGTATGTGCCGCTTGCACCAAATGCGGCTCCGGGTGTGTCGGGGCTTGATACAACAGGTGGAATTATTTGTTCAGGGTTTATATAGCGAAGCTTAATGCTTTTTTCATTGCCGTCTTCACCGCAAAGCATAGAGCCGCGGTCACCATAAATGCTAAAGCGTCTGCCTGTGCGTAATGCCATACCGCCGCTAATGCACATATTAACCGTTCTGCCCGCTTCACCTTCAAAGTGAATAATAACGTGGTCTTCACAGTTACCGCCTGCAGTTACTTGCTTAAGCTCACCCGTGATGTTTTTAATGGGGGAGCCCAAAAGACGAAGTGAATGGTCAATAATATGTGGTCCCCAGTTAAGCAGTTGACCGCCGCCGAACTCACTTATGGTTTGCCAGTCATCACGGTGCTGAAAAGAGCCTTGAGAAATATTAATTTCATACACATTACCAAGTATACCTGACTCTATTACATTTTTAACCTCGTTGAAAACACTTTCAAAACGGCGGTTGTGGCGCACGTAAATTTTACGTCCTTCTGCGCGGGCTATATTAAACAAATCTTCGGCTTGACTTAGTGTTAAAGCAATAGGCTTTTCCATAAGAAGATCTTTGCCGCTTTTTAGCACCTTTACACCGTGCTCAAAATGGTCGCAAGAACGTGTTGCAATACAAATTATTTCGGCATCGGTGTCAGCCAGCATATCATCAATGTTGCTGTAACCCTTGCAACCGAATTTTTTTACCATTTTATCTACTCTTTCGGGAAGTAGGTCACAAGCGGCAACGTACTTATATTTGTCTGACATCTTTTCAATGTCACTTACGTGCATACCCCAGCCTGCGCGGCCTATACCTACAAGGCCTAATTTAATTGGATTTGACATAACATTTCCTCCTATATACCGCAATCTTTCAGGTAGTCACGGCTAATTTTTAAATCGATGCGTGGGTCTTGCAGATGGGTATCATGCTCTACCATAACCCAACCATTATATCCCTTTTTAATTAAAGCTTCAGCAACTTTTTTTGGTACATCTTGCATAACACCGCCCGAAAGCTCACAAAAACGAAGTCTGCTTGACCAAACGTTAGCGTTAGCATCTTTTATAACATAGTCTTTAAAATGAACTGTTACAAGGCGGTCAAAATATTTTTCTATAATATATAGCGGATCGCCACCTGCGGCGTGATGATGACCAATATCAAAAACTATGTAACAATCGGGGCAACGGCGCAAAAATTCTTCTAACTGTTCCTCAGTTTCAACCGGAGTGCCCAAGTGATTATGAATACCAACCTTAATGCCGTATTGCTTTGCTACCTCGGCCTGATGGTTAGCGTGGCAGCAAAAGGTATCAAAATCAGAAGCTGTTGACTGCACCCATATATATTCTTTTTGTAATCCTGCGGCAAAGGTAAGGGTGTCGGCGGCGTTAGTGCCGCGGCAGGTAGTAAAGTCCATACCCATTTTATGAGCAAGCGCGTTATAACGAAGGGCGGTTTCGGCGCTTGCCGCTTCAAGTCGCTCTATGCCGTTAAAGCCTAATTCTTTAAGCATAGAAAGCCGCCACTCGTAATCGTGCATATTACCATACCAGACGTTAAGTCCATAATCAGCAATTCCAACTTTAATCATAATGATATCTCCTAAAAAATAATACAGTTAAACACTAGGCTTAACTGTATTATATTATAATAATTTTATTTTTTCAAGTCGTTTATGTATTCTTCTACATCAACAACTGTACCTGTCACGCGTGCGTGCTCTGCAGCAAAGGTAATAAGGTGGTTGTAGCAGGATTCATCAATAGTAGGTACTGCGTTACCGGTGTAGCTACCTGTCATATAATCGTAAAGTGCTACAACAATACCGCCGTCGCCGCCACCGTGACCGCCAAGGATACCGTCGGTAGCGTTGCATGGGATTTCTTCGGTTTTTTTGGTAAGGTGATCATAAACTCTAATCGGAGAATCGCCTTTAAGCGCTGCACGAAGCTCACCCTTGGTGCCATAAATGTTTATGAAACGACCGCCTGAGTTAAATGCGTTCATTGTAAAGGTTACGGTAATATCGTCTTCAAAGAGCATATTTACTGTCTGGTGGTCAACAACGTCGTTGTTGCACTTAAATACGCACTTACCATAGTTGGATTCCATAAGTGACTTTTTAACGTCCTCATCACTCGATTTTACAAGCTTTGTAGCGGCACTACGGAACCAGTTGCTCGAATCCTCAAGATAGAGCTTTGTAGCATTGAAAGGACAGGTGTCGCTTACAGGGCAACCTTCAAGGCAACGTTCGGGTGCGCCTTCGGGTGCGTTTTCGCGTGTAAAGTAAGAAAGTGAGCCAAAAGACTGAACCTTTTTACATTTTTTACCAAGGAGCCACTGCAAAATGTCCATATCATGACAAGATTTTTGAAGTAGCATAAATGAGCTTTCTTTGCTATTGTGCCAGTTGCCGCGAACAAAGCTGTGTGATTGGTGAACAAGCTCAACACATTCTTCGTGGTTAACCGACATAATTCTGCCAAGACGACCTGAATCGATAATTTCCTTAATCTTATCAAACAAGAAGGTGTAACGCAAAACAGTACAAATAACAACCTTTACACCTTTTTCATTTGCGTGCTTTGTAAGTGCAATACACTCTTCTGGGGTAGGAGTGATTGGCTTTTCAAGAAGAAGGTCATAACCAAGGTCAATCGCCATCATAGCGGGTTCAAAATGGTCACGGTCCATTGTTGCGATGAGTGCAACGTCAGCAATTTTACCAAGAGCAAGTAAAGGCTTGTAGTCGGTAAAGCACATCTCGTCAGGAATATTGTGCTTTTGCTGTACATATTCACGGCGGCTGTCGCGTGGCTCTGCAACAGCAACAACCTCATACTTTTCGGGCATGTGTGTCATATAGTCGGTATATGTACCGCCACGGTTACCTGCACCTATAACTATAACTTTTAACTTTTTCATAAAAACTCTCCTTGACTTTTGTAAAGTTTTATTATATATTGTCAGTATATACGGTCTAAAAACATAAATCAATACAAATTTGGTTAAATATATATAATTTTAGTTCAAAAAGAGGAAATTTAAATGTCTTGGCAGTCCTATGAAGTAAATAAACAGGTTGAAGTAACGAAATTATATAGCCTTTTTAAGCGGCATTTTGAAAGAGGTCATCGCTTTTTGGGTGAGATGCACGACTTTTGGGAGGTTGTGTATGTAGCAGACGGTGAGGTAATAATTTCGGCTGACGAAAATGTGCATAGTTTTAAAAGCGGAGATATAATTTTTCACAAGCCTTTAGAGCTGCACAAATTTAATGTTGTTGGTGAAAGCGGCGCTACACTGCTTATTTTCTCTTTTGCTATGTCGGGGGCACTTTGCAAAAATTTAGAAAGACGAGCCTTTCATCTTGACAAGCATAATCGTAATATAATTAAAAGCTTTTTAGAATTTATAGAAGTGGAAATTAAAAATCATCTCAAGCTGCAAAATGCCGATACCTTTGATGATTTGCTGCCGCAGTTTGCCAATAATGATATATTTTTGCAAACGGTGGCAATATATATAAGCCGCATTGTGCTGTCTATTGCAAGTGGCGCTCACACGCTACCTAAAACCAAAACCCACGAAACTGAGCTTTTTAAACGCACACTCGAAATAATGAACACGCGCGTAGCTGAAAACCTTTCGGTTGATGAGCTTGCAACAGAGTTAAATATAAGCGTATCAAGCCTTAAACGACTTTTTGATAAATACGCAGGTATGAGCGTGCACAAATATTTTTTAACGTTAAAAATCAAAACGGCTACACTAATGCTTAAAGGCGGTATGTCGGTAAACGAGGTGTCGGACGCGTTGGGGTTTAGCAGTCAGGGATATTTTTCTGCTACATATAAAAGAGAAACGGGTAATAATCCGTCGCAGATATAATTAAAAGGCTTGAAAAAATTCAAGCCTTTTTTATGTTTTTGATAATCTTAAATAAATCTTGCGAATTGCTGTAAAGCCCTTTATATCTTGCAACAACAAAGCTAATAATTACTATTGGCGCGATAAAACCAATACAGTAAAAGCCAAACATTTCACAGCAAAGCAGTATAGTAGCAACAGGGCATTTTGTAGCGCAGACAAATAAGACAGCTATTCCTATAGCGGCACCGGTGCCAATGGGTAGACCTAAAAGCACAGCAAGTGCACCACCAAGTGTTGCGCCAATAAAAAGTGTTGGAATAATCTCTCCGCCCTTGAATCCGCACGATACACAAATTACGGTAAACAACAGTTTTATAGCAAAGGCTTCGTATTTAACGTTGCCTTCAAAAACACGCTCGATTACATCAATTCCACCACCGTTATAATCACGGGTACCTATTAAAACGGTAAGCACTACAATTAATGCGCCACCTATAGCAATACGTAAAAATTCATTTTTAAATACTTTTCTCGCAAATTTTTTTCCAAGATTTAAGCCCTTGCAAAAAACAAACGCTACTGCTATACATACGGCAACTATAACCACGGTTTTCCACACAACGGCCAATGAAAACTGTGGCAGTGCCCCAATAGAAAATCTTTCGGCATGAACATGTAATAACTGTGATATTATAAAGGCCGTAACACTTGAAAGCAATACAGGTATTGCGGCAGGCAAGCAAAGGCTTGTCATTATAACCTCAAGCACAAAAACACAGGCGGCAAGCGGTGTGCCAAATACTGCCGAAAACAGCGCCGCCATACCGCACATAACGGTAATGTGGCGAGAGTCTTCATCAAGCTTAAAGGCGCGCGCCAACGTATCGGCAATGCCGCCACCTATTTGAAGTGCAGCACCCTCGCGACCGCTTGAAGAACCAAATAAATGTGATATACAGGTTCCGCAAAAAACTGCAGGCGCTAAAGAACGTGGAAGATATTGCTCACTACGCACGCAATCAAAAACATTTGTAGTGCCTATATTTTTAACACGACAAAGCTTATAAATTCCAACCGAAAGTAAACCACCAAAAGGAAGTAGGTATAAAATCCAATCGTTTTGTACACGAATATTTGTTACAAGGCCTATCGTTTTTGAAAAAACAACTCCGCAAAGACCGCATACAACACCCGACATTAAGCCAATCGCTATTAATAAAGCGTGTTTTTTTAATGTCCTCAAATTATGCCTTCTTTCTAAAAGTTTTTAATAAAAGAATTGCAAAATGAAGTGCAAGGCCTACAATAATAGCAACCACAAGGTCAAATATAACCGTAAGAGCGAATGTAATTATCATTACCAAAATATCGGTAAAGTTTTTCTTCTTTACAATTTTTACAAAACTACGCCACTCACTCATATTATACGCTACAATAAACAGTATTGCCGCAATAGTAGGCATTGGTATAAGAGAAGCATATGGTATAAGAAATAACACAACAAGCAACAACACAACTGCGTGTACCATACCTGCAATTGGCGTTCTGCCACCGTTTTTAATGTTTGCGGCGGTTCGTGCAATAGCGCCCGTAGCGGGTATGCCGCCAAAAGCAACCGATGCCATATTACCAAAACCTTGTGCCACAAGCTCGGAATTAGGATTGTGCTTTGAGTTTACCATACCGTCAGCCACAACACAAGAAAGAAGCGACTCAATACCTGCAAGTATTGCTATTGTAAAAGCGTTTGGAATAAGCGATACAACGGTATTAGCATCAATCTTAATTTCACCCAGCGTAAATTTTTGAAAACCTTGTGGTATTGTATAAAGCTCGCCTATAGTGTAGGTGCCTTCATTAAATACGGGAATAAGATTAACCAATAATGCGCCGACTATTACCGCGATTAAAGATGGGGGAACACGCTTTTCAAATTTGGGATAAATTATAAGAATAGCAAGGCATATAGCGCCAATAACCAAAGACTGCCAATTAAATGACGAAATATTATGTATGTTTGCTTCTATTTTTTCAAGTGCCTCGATGGGCTTTTCACCGTTTTGGTAGGTAAGACCTAAAAAGTCTTTTATTTGACCTATAAATATTGTAACGGCAATACCTGCGGTAAAACCTACCGTTATGGTCTTTGGTACGTATTTAATAAGCGAGCCAAGCTTTAATACGCCCATAAGAATAAGCATTATGCCCGACATAAGCGTCGCTATTATAAGGCCCGACATACCCTTTGTCGCCACAATGCCCGCAACCACCGTAGCAAATGCTGCGGTAGGACCTGCAATTTGTACGTTACTGCCACCTAAAAGTGCCACAATAAAGCCGGCAAAAATAGCTGTATATACACCACAAGCAGGCTCCACGCCCGAGGCAAGAGCTAACGCTATGGACAATGGTAGAGCAATAATTGCAACAATAAGACCTGCGATAACGTCTTTTACAAACTGGTCTTTGCTATAGCTTTTAATAGTTTCAAAAAACTTTGGCTTTAAATAAAATTCCTGCATATTTATCCCCCTTATTAAACCATAGCATTATAGCACACAAAGATATAAAAATCTATTGTTAAGTTTAATAAAAAGCACCCTTAATTTAAAGGGTGCTTTTGGCAAATTATTTATTTTTATTCCATCCAAGAAACAAAGTGGCGCGAGCCCTCGTAGTCTTTGTACCAGTTGTAATTATATTCTTTACCCAAATAATTAAATTTGCTTGGTACAGCTGTGTGTGTCCAGTCGGTAATAGTGGCATAATCCTTATACTCAATACTATCAGCAATTGCAAAAATTTGCTGTAAGCGTTTTTCTTGTGAGTCGTTTAAAATGCCCGGTGTTACCGATGCAAATGTTGCGCCACCCGTAATTGCCGCCATTTCTAAAAAGTCTAAATTGAGCGGAATAGATACCTTTTCGGTAAAAGCGGCGCAGTCGGCGTCGGTTTTAAAAAAGGCATTGTTTTGCGGTGTGCGCACCATAGAATGCACGCCAAAGCGGCGCGTAAATTCAAAATGTCTGCCGCTGGTATCATTACCGCTACGCTGAATTTGGTGTATACCTGCCGCAAGATGATTTACGGTGTTACAGCCCATAATAAGCGAATCGCCTGCGGCCTTTTGAATAAGTGTGTAAAGCTCTTTTAAAATTTGAGCATTAGTTTTTGTTTTGTCATAAAAACTCAAGTAGGGTAGATTTGTGATATTGGCGTTAAATAAATCAATATATGTAAAGTCGTGTTTAATCATATCAAAGCCCCAGTCGGATAGGCGTTTAATATCATTAAAGATTAATTCTTTTGAAAACTCGTGTGTGGGGTCAAGGGTAAGACCACCATTTTTTGCGGGACTATTATATGTAGCCTCGGCAGGCACGTGAGCCAAAGTAAGCAACGGTCTTATCCATATGCCTGCTTGGCAACCAAACCTGTGTATTTTATCGGCAGTATCAGCAAGAGATTTAAAGTTTTCATTGGTTAAATACCAAGGGCCACCGTTGTATTTACCTTTTACGTGTGCTATCTGCCAACCGTCATCAATGGTCATAAATGGGCGATTTTTAAAGCCCTTTGTTAGCTTGCCTAAATATTCGGCTTCTTCAAGCACAACCTTTTCTTCTATAGCGCCATAGGCCCAGTACCAGTTATTAAGTCCGTAAACGGGGGTAGGGGGAAGATTTGGCTTGTCGCACATAAGCTTGCAAAATTCGTGTGCGGCGCGGTACATATCTTCGCCGGCAGTTCCTTTGCGGCAAACAATTTGCGCGCACAAAAGCTTTTCGCAAACAATACCGCCTGAGCCATTGCGAACGTCTAAAAACAGTGTTATGCCAAATGGGTCTGCACACCAAAAAGCAAAGCTGTTACAGCCCGTTTTAACACCGTATCCGTGCAAAGACTCACCGTCATTGGTGTAAAAATACCAAGGCATTTGCTCGTGTGGCAAAAAGCCGTGCCATACGGCGTCGTCGGTTTGTGTGCGTGCAACCGAGTCGCCAAGCATAGAAAGCACACCCGAAATATCGCCGTTCCAACGCAAGCGTATAAACCTTACCGCATCACCATTTGTATATAAAGAAATGTTTAAAAGACCGTTTTCCACCGTGCATTCAACCTTTGCATTGGTATTGTTCACGGCACCTTTTTCTTCAAATCTAAAAGGTGAATTTTCGGTTTGAATTTTAATATCGTCAGGAGTTCTTATTATATCAAGAAAAGTATTTTTCATAATATCACCTTTATTTTAAATCAGGCTGACTCTCGCCAGCCTGATTATTCGGTTGTTAAATTACAGATAAATTGAGAAAAATTTAGGATCGTTTGTATCAAGGTTTGCCGCCGATGCAAAGTCACACAAAATGTACTCTTTTACTTCGTTGTCAACCGTGATATTAACTCTAAGAGTGACCAAAACGCCTATGTTGTTTATAATTGGACGTGCTATAATGCTTTGAATATTCTTGCCATAAAGAGTTTCAAGCGAGAACATATCTTCTTCTTTTGCGCCAAACTTTTTACTACGCGCCAAAATTACAGGACCGCGACGCAATACAACCTTAGAGCATTTAAGCATCATCTCTTTATTGCAAAGACCAAATGTGCCGTCGCCCCAACGGAAGCTATGATAATCATCGTCGGGAATAGGCTCCCAATCACAATTTATAACCTCGGTAGTCATATCAAAACGAATTTTCATAATGGTTGTATCTTCGTTAAGAGAAATTTCGTAATAATCGCCGCAAACGGGGACCGCAACCTCGTCACCAAGGCCTACACGAATTTTGGTGTTTTTGCTCCATTCAGGGATACGTAGATATAACTTCTTGTCTTTTTCGGGATTTCTAACCGAAATACCAACCCAACCACTGTCAAAGTAGTTGGCACCTACGCGAATTTCGGTGTCACCAAAACGAACGTAGCTTTGGGTAAACATATTTACATAGTAGCCGTTTTCGCCCTTTGTAACGCAGCTTTCAGCAGCGTTTGTAAGACCGCGGCCAACATTGTTAAGGCAACAATGCTGATAACGGGTTTCGCACTGCGGTTGCGATCTGTAATGACGTCCGGCACTACGCACAAAGAAAGCGCTCATTTTGCCGTCTTCGTAAACACCTGCCATATATGCATTTACAAATGCCTTTTCAAATGACTGCATATATTTTGCTTCGCCTGTAAGACGGAATAACTCGTAGCACAAACGCATCCAGTGAAGCACATCGCAAATTTCGGTGGCACTGTCAGCATAGCTTGCCGCGTGCTGATAACGTTCGCAATAACCAACCGAGCCTAAAATGTTGCTTTCATATTTTAAGAGCATTTCATAAAATGCCTTTGAAGCATTTAGCAATACTTCATCGCCTGTTATGCGGTACATTTCGATTATACCGTCAAAACAGCTTGTCATTTCGTAAGCCTTTGGCACCCAGTCAGCGCCAAGGTCGTGACCCTCGTTAAGCTTTTTGCTTGAAAGACCGTACCAGTCGGCTACTGCCTCGCCTGATAAAGCGTTTTCAATAAGGTTGGGTCGTTCGTTATCTTCACGCGACCATTCTTTTACAATATCTTTACCAAAGTTAAGATATTTTTCGTCGCCTGTAATACGGTAAAGCACGAGCATTGGCTTTAAGATAGAGCTTGAGGGCATACCGTCCATAACACCGCTGTCTTTAACGCGTGTGCCGTCTGACGCGAATTTTGCTACAATCCAATCAGCAAGTGCTACTGCACCGTTTAGGATTTTCTCATCTTGCATATATTCATATGCTTCTATAAGTGCCCAAAGGGTGTACTTCATACCCCAAACATTCCAGCAGTAGTTTGCCTCCCAACCGGAATAAAAGGCGGATTTTACTACGTCAACAGGGTAGAGGTTATCTGAATTGCGGTATGTAGAAAGATAACCGTCACTTCTTTGCAGTGAGAGCATTTTATAACAAGATTTACGCAAATCTTCCTTTAAAACCTCGTCGTTATTATACTGACAGCATCTAACGGCGCTAAGCATTAATTTGCCCCAAAATTCACTGCGCCAGTAACCAAAGGTGTAAATATCGTCATACTGTGTACGGAAGAAATCCTCAGCCTCGCGCAAAATGCTTTCAAGAGCAAATTTGCCGCTTACACGCTCAAGTATAAAACGGTCGACACGCGCGCCAATTTCGCCCTCTAAAAAGCAGTTGCCCAAAGGGGCTGTTTGCATAACGTTTTGCACTTTGTAATCTACTTTATAATTCATAACTTTTACCCCTATCTAAAGTAAAATATTGTTAATGTAATTATATAGTATAAAGGTATTGTTTGTCAATTTTAATTGAGGATATTTGTATAAATAAATTAAAGAAGCATCAACAAATTCCGTTGATGCTTCTTTGCTTTTTGAATGGATTTTATGTTTTAAAATTTAAAGGATATATGTTTGAACTTTATAATCGTGGGATTAGAGGGACGGGTATATGATTGTTCTAATAATAAAAGATAACTTGACTTATCTGCCTTTAAGCCTGTTTTTTACAGCAAAGCGAAAATCGTCCATAGTTTTATTGTTAGAAGTTAACCAAGAATCTAAAGAACTAAAATCTGCGGCAAAACCTTTTTCGAATGCCTCTTTATCACTAACTATTTGTTCTGGAGATAAATGAAGAGCTTTACATAAAACGGTGCAATGTTGAAGTGCAGCGGCAAACATAGCCTTATCGAAATATTCTTTATCATTTTCTTCAGATTCACAAATTATGATTTGCAAATGACCAATAGGGGAAAAATCATAACTTCCTTTCATACCTTTACCACACAAAAAACTTGAATGTGAATGCGATAGAGTGTTTATAATAATGATTTCCTTATTTTTGTTGTAACCTATAAAATAATGTGGCATTTTAGTATTATTTTTTGTGTTCCAATGATCAGGAGAATAACCTAATTCCATATTAAAATCTACATAATTTTTTAGGTCAGCACCCTTTACGCTATGTAGTACTATTCCTTTGATAGTGTCTAGAGTTTTTGCCGCTTTAAAACATCCGTTTTCGGTTTGAATTTTTTCCACCCTTTTAAAATCACAACTATTTATATAAATTGCCTTTTCTATATATAAATTTGTAATGGCAAGGAATAAAAAAATTAAAAATATCTTTGTTAATATTGAGAAAAACTCATTACCACTTATCACAAAAATTAGGTAAGACAAAACAGTAGGAATAGATATGAGTATGCCTCTAATTTGAGCTTTTTGAACTTTTGTTTTCTTCTTTTTCATTTATAATACCCTCTAATAATTAACCTATATTTAAATTATATCACATATACAATTTAAATTCAATGATTTAAAAAGATTGGGTTTTCCGGTGCAACGCGCCTATCGCCTCGCTTACGCTCGTTACCCATGGGCTTTGCAACTGTTAATCGAAAGGTTGCAATTTGTCTTGCGACAAACCGCCCATGTTCGAACTCATACATATTTTATAATTAGTGCCGTAGGCACACCGAAACTTCTTCACTATTCACTATTACTTATTACATAATCCACAAGTTTCGAAAGAGAAGAGTGAAAAGTGAAGAGTTAATAGTGAAAAAGTAAAATCGACAAGTCCCTGTCGAAACTTGTCGATTTTGGAAGGTCTGAAGGAATTCGATGCCATTTTTAAATTAAATGATATATGTTTGAACTCCTGTTTTACTATAAAGTTATTTGACTATATAGGTTCATTCTATAGTTATAGTTTGATTTTCAGTTTTTGGAGTTTTACCATTTTCCCAACCTTCGAGAAAGTCAGTATTTTGCGGAAATTTACTAATTAAATTGTATCCTCTATAAATTTCAATTTCTTCAGAAAATGGACAAGTATCTTTCTTAAATGCAACCTCTCTATCATCTAAATCAAATATAATACCGCGAGTTAACCAAACATCATATGTTTGAACTCCATTTTCAAAAAGTTGTTGATTTTCATTAATAATAGTGATTTTTTTTATGATTTGATTTATAGGGGTATCTATTTGCTTTGTGTCATCAAAGAAAGATTTTATTTCACTTTCTGAAGATTCCGATATATCAAACACGGCATAATCGTCTTGACTACCAAAATAATCAACCGATTTTTGTTCGTTGCGAAATTCGTAAATTTTTGCATCAACAAAAATCCCAACTATTCCTGTTACTGAATTATTAAAAATAAATTCATCGGAACGATATTTGTTAAAAGTTTTTCCTATCATTTGTTTTAAAATGTTGGAATTAAATCTCATATCAACAGTTCTCATAAATTACCTCAAAAATCATTCAATAACAGTGATTTCACGCCTGATTTTTGGAATATATCCTTCGCAACCTTCCCATTCTTCTAAAAAATCATCGGTCGGCGTGAACTTTTCTATAAGGTTATATCCGCGTTGTATTGTTATCATCTCGGAAAACCATGTTCCTATTTCAAAAGATATTTCTCGAGAATCATCCAATGTAAATATAAGTCCAACGGTAGAACTAAATTTGTAGAGCTTTTCTTGATAATCTATTGTTTGAAAATCATTAACAATGGAAATTGATTTAATCTTACTCTTTACGGGAGTTTCAATCATTTCACCATCAACCATAAAAGTTTTAATCTCATCATTTGCGACTTCTTTTATTTCAAATTGTGCAACTTCATCTTGTGTTAAAAATCTATTGACTTCTTTTAAAAGAGAAGTAAGCTTAAAAGCTTTTCCTTCAATATAAATTCCTATAATTCCATATACCATAGGACTGTTGATAAAAGTATCACATTTATATTTGTCAAATGTTTTGCCAATCATATTTTGCAGTATATTAATTGCGTTGTTAGAAAAAATTGTAGAATTATCCATTTATTATTCTCCTTCTGTAAAATGAATTTTTTGTTGTTTAACTCCACCAGTGTTATTACTGTTTGAAATATTAACCTCAACAACCGGTGTACCGTCAGATGTTGAAGTTTTTCTATAAGTGATAACTGTACCATCGGACATTTGAGTGATTTTAAAGTTATTGCTATATTTCTTTTCCGAACCACCATTAGCAATTTTGCTGTAAAAATCGTTTGCGGTTGCAACAGGATCTTTTGATGCAATATTACGTGTTTTGTTTCCAGTGCTAGGACTATTAGTACCAAATCTGCCCTTTGAATAACTATATTTATTGGCAGTAGTTTTAATATTATCACTTATACTTCTATAATTTATGGTTCCACCTTTAAAGCCGGTTCCCATTTATTCACACTCCTTTTTAGGATGTGTTTGTTCGAATAAACTAGGATAACGATGAAAATTAGTTTTAGTTTTAAAATCATTAAAAACTACCTCGGGCATATGTCCGTGAACTAAAACATCGGTAGGTTCCAATACTTTTATCATTTCAGAAAGGCCGAGTTTGAAAAGTTCTTTTTGTTTATTCGCTCGTATGCAACCGTGTGTGCTTACCTAAACAATGGACTTTTGTGGAACTCCTAAAAAGCAATATTCAAAACTGTTTTCGTCGCTCCAACGTATATTTGGAATTACAGGAATGCCTTGTTTTTGCAAATAATAGCCTACGGCACGATTAAAGTAAGTGTTAGTCTGTAAAAGACAAGGTGACTGACCTATTAACATAGTACAGTCTGGTGTAATAATACCATCAAACTCCTTAAACAAATCAACATATTTTTTTGTTGAAGTTAAAATATCGGCAAAAAATCTATCGTGCATATAAAAATGTACATATTGGCGTTTGTTATTTGTATGTTTGATTTTTTCGAACGGAATTAAACTTTTTGGAATTTGAATATTATTCAAATTCATAAGCGACGGGATTCCCGGCGAACCTACAAAAGATGCCCCGTTAACAAGATAGTTATTAAAGCCATCATCTAAAATTGTTTTTCTCATAAAATTTTCCTTTCGTATTATAACATATTTTATAATATTATGATACAGGAAAATTTACTGACATTCACTGACATAATTTATAATGAAATCGTTTCGCTAACGCTCACGATGAAATCCAAAACTTGTTTTGGATGAAATTTTTTGCTAACGCAAAAAGTGAAATAAAATTCGCCTCCAAAACATTTGGCGCAAGCCAAATATTTCATACGCGAAAGCGTATTTCATCGCAAGGCGATTTCACTCGCCACAAGGCGAATTTCATTGAAAAAGACCAAGTCAATTGACTTGATCTTTTTCTGGCCCGCTTGAAGGGATTTCTCCGGCGCAACGCGCCTATCGCGCCACTTTCGTGACTTGCCCACGTCGGCGAAAACAGTATACTATACTGTTTTCTTCCGCAACATAAATGTTGTTCCCTCCTTGTTCGAATCCCTTCAAACTAAAAACAGAGTACCAACCACAAGGGTTGATACTCTATTTTTCTGGGAGGTATGAAGGAATTCGATGCCTTTTAAAAATTAAAGGGTATATGTTTGAACTCTTGTTTTAAATCAATCTCCAAATTGCTCTTTAATTTGCTCGTTAACAATGGCATTCATTACGGGGATTTCTTTTAAATCGTCTTCCTTTATACTTATTTCTGCAATGTCCTCTTTTTCACCACATTGTGGGAAATTAACTAACCAGTAATCTGGGACTCTTTGTTCTAAACATATCCAACCTTGCATACCTTTGTGTACACCGTGCTTAGAATATTTTTCTTTTTCAACTATTACTTCTACACAATCCATCATTTTCATATTTACTTACCTCCGTATGGTGTTGTTAACTGAATGTGACCATTAGGATATACCATCCAACCTGTTACAAATGATACCATATTTCCAGTATCCTTTCTAGGAATTTCAATTCGTATGCTTATGCGCTGACCGTCTTTGTTTAATTTTCCTAAAATATAGTCACCTTTAATATATTTTTGTAATGCTTGTTTTTCAATCTCATCTTGCAACAATTTTGAATCATCAATGGTATATCCCCAACTGTTAAATAATTTTCCTTTATTATGTGGATATTTGCTGTCACGGTTAAATAAGTATGGGTCGAACTTACTATAATCGGATTTAGCTATAGCGTTTTTAGATACCAAATCATGAGAGATTGATTCTAATAAACAGTGACAATATAGATGATGGGGCCAGGGTGGTGCTTTTGAACGTAGAAACCAACAATTGTCTAACATTAAACATTCAGGACAATGATTATCACTTAAATTTCTATGTATCCATTTAACCCAGTCGTTATTAGTGCCTTCCCATAAACCTTGTAAAAAATCGTCACTTGAAAACTTCAATAAATTTTCTCCTTTCGTATTATATCATAATTTATATAAATATGATACCAGAAAATTTACTGACATTCACTGACATGATTTATAATGAAATCGTTTCACTAACGCTCACGATGAAATTTTTTGCTAACGCAAAAAGTGAAATAAAATTCGCCTCCAAAACATTTGGCGCAAGCCAAATATTTCATACGCGAAAGCGTATTTCATCGCAAGGCGATTTCACTCGCCAAAAGGCGAATTTCATTGAAAAAGACCAAGTCAATTGACATGATCTCTTTCTGGCCCGCTTGAAGGGATTTTTCCGCACACTACCGTGTGCTA
>JAZSKN010000026.1:0-22750 GCA_045534895.1 Acutalibacteraceae bacterium | reverse complement strand
TGAATACCCTGACGGTTTTCAATAACCTTTACAAACTCGGTAGCCTCTGCCAAAGCGTCCATTGTGCCTGTGTCAAGCCAAGCATAGCCACGCCCCAAAGTTACAACGTTAAGGGTATCGTCTTCAAGATAAAGCTTGTTAAGGTCGGTAATTTCAAGCTCACCGCGAGCTGATGGCTTTACCTTTTTAGCCATTTCAACAACGCGGTTGTCATAGAAATAAAGACCTGTTACACAGAAGTTTGATTTTGGATTTTTTGTCTTTTCTTCGAGCGAAATAGCCTTACCATTTTCGTCAAATTCTACTATACCAAAACGCTCGGGGTCATCAACATAATAGCCAAATACCGTAGCGCCAACCTCACGCGCTGCTGCTTCACGAAGATGATTTTTAAGTCCGCTACCATAGAAGATATTGTCACCCAAAACCATTGCACAGCTGTCGCCGTCGATAAATTCTTCGCCGATAAGAAATGCCTGAGCAAGACCGTCGGGTGAGGGTTGCACCGCATAAGAAAGATTTATGCCATAACGTGAACCATCGCCCAAAAGACGCTCAAAGTTAGGCAAATCGGTAGGTGTAGAGATAATAAGAATATCGCGAATACCTGCGAGCATCAAAGTTGAAAGCGGATAATAAATCATCGGCTTATCGTATACTGGGAGAAGTTGCTTTGAAGTTACCATAGTAAGCGGATAAAGACGTGTTCCGCTACCGCCTGCAAGAATAATACCTTTCATTTTAAAAACTCCTTTTTATTTAACGATTATATCAATGCCAAGAATTACAACATCGTTTACGGGTTTATCGTTGGCGCCTACCTCTACATCGGCAATAGCATCAACTACATCCATACCGTTTATTACCTGACCAAATACGGTGTGACGAAAATCAAGCCAAGGTGTGCCACCGAGACGAGCATAAGCATCAGCAATCTCGGGTGGAAAAGCGTCGGGCAAATCTTTCATTTGCTCAATTAAATTAGCAGGAACCTCACTTGCCTGAACAATAAAGAACTGACTACCGTTGGTATTGGGACCTGCATTTGCCATACAAAGTGCACCGCGAAGGTTGTGAAGCTCGGGTGTAAATTCGTCTTTGAAACTGCGTCCCCAAATTGACTCACCGCCCATACCTGTACCGGTTGGGTCACCGCCTTGAATCATAAAATCTTTAATTACACGGTGAAAAATTATACCGTTGTAATAATCGTTTTTTGCGTGTGTAGTAAAATTTTCTACCGTTTTGGGTGCATGCTCGGGGAATAACTTAATCTCGATATCGCCCATATTTGTGCGCATTACTGCAACTGTATCACCCGTTTTTACGGCTTCAAGCTGTAAACAAGACATAAAAACACCTCATTAATTCTATTAATGTACTTATTTTAGCAGTATTTAACAAAATTATCAATAGTTATTTTTTAAAGTGGCTTTTTATTGCTTTTTTAAAACAATTGCTGTATAATTAAATGCAATAAGCAACAAGGAGTGTTTTAATGTGAACGACTTAAATATAGCCAGTAAATATGATAAAATTATACACTCGCTTGCTCTTGCTTTAGACAGCAATGATCCGGCAATAAAAGACGCGATTATGCGTTCTTACGTTGCAGATCAGGATGAAACTAACAACCGTCTTCGTCAAGTTTTTTGTAAAGCCGCGTGCGGTGAAACCGTAACCATTGCGGCTATAGGTGGCTCTATTACCGAAGGCGCACACGCAAAAGCCCGCAACAATGCCACTGCTTTTACCGATGCTTTAGGCGGAGAAAAATGTTATTTTGAACGTATTATCGATTGGTTTGAAGAAATGTTTCCTGATACGCAAATTAACGGTATTAACGCAGGAATTGGCGCGACTTCCTCTTTTTTAGGGACATTTCGACTTGATTCTATGGTTCTGAATTATAATCCCGATTTAGTGCTGATAGAATTTTCAGTAAATGATCATAGCGCTATACCACATCTGCTAAAAGATGAAATATTTGAAAGCTATGAATCAATTATACGTCGCTGTCTTGAAAAGGGTATTGCCGTAATGCCTATCTGTCTTGTAGATCAAAACGGCAACAGCCTGCAAAAAATACATTTAGAGCTTGCCGACCACTATAATATGCCGGTTATTAGCTATCATAACGCTCTCTTCACTGATGGTGAGGCGGCTTTTGACTGGGCTAAACTCTCTCCCGACGAAATTCACCCAAACAATTCAGGGCACGCTTTACTTGCTACCTGTATTACAAATTATTTTGATAACGTGCTTGCAAGCACCGATTTTACCGACGAATATTTAACCGATGAGCTTCACACAAGCTGGATATATTTTGACACTTTTAATAAAGTTAGTGCTCTGTACGCTTGCGACTTTAAAGAAAGGGCGCGCGCAGGATTTGAATTTTTAGAAAGAATCCCTGATATATGCTATAAATGGCGAGGCGCTCTTGTGAGTGATAACAGCGAGGGTACTATTAAGCTTAACGTACCTAAGGGCGCAAAACGCGTGTATATTCAGTTTTTTAATTCAAACGGTTCGTTTGAAACCAATTTTTTAAAAATGAAAAGCAGTTGCAATACCGCCGCTGTTGGTTGGCCAAGTGCTATGTGGCACCGTGTTTATACCGGCATTGCCACAACCGAGGATACAGAACTTACAATTAATGCACACAAAGACGGTAAGGTTATCATTATGGGTCTTTTGGTTGCTTTTTAAGGAGACGTTTTTATGAACGAGTTAAACAACTGTGCTTGGATTGGTGCCGAAAGTAAAATTGTTTCACCAATTATTTTGCGCCGATTTGATGCAAAAAACATCAAAAATGCAAATATTATCATTACGGGTCTCGGCTATTTTGAAGCACGCATAAACGACAAGGCAATTACCGATTATATGTATTTACCGGTAGTTACCGATTACGAGCCGCGTGATCTAACCCTTTGCGCGCACAAAGGTACCACAGGTACTACAACAAATAGAATTTATTATTACAATTTTGATATTACTCATTTGTTGAAAAACGGTGAAAACCTGCTTTCAGTTCAGCTTGGCAATGGATTTTACCGTCAAGAAGAACGTACTGCCGAAGGCAAAATGTATTTTGGGGATATTTTAAAATGCATTTATAAAATAGTTTTAGAAACCGAAAATGGTGTGACAGAGCTTTGCTCTGACGGCAGTGAAACATACACCGACAGTCCAATACGTTTTAGCAATATATATTTAGGTGAAATGATTGATTACAGTGTAAAATTGCAAAAGGAACAGCCTGTCAATATACTCCCCTCACCAAAAACTGTTTTATGTGAAGCAATTGGTACACCCGACAAGGTTATCCGCACAATTAAACCTAAAAAAATTGCTGAAATAAACGGCAGACATATCTTTGATGCGGGTGAAAATATAACCGGTGTGATTTCGGTAAAAACCGACAGCATTGTTACACTTCGTTTTGCCGAAAACATCAACGAAGATATGTCACTTAATTTTACTTCCTGTACCGCCTCATATCGCACAACGCGAAGCGACGAACTTCAAATTATGACCGACACCTTCATATCAGACGGCACACCTCGTATGTTTGAAGCAAAATTCACATTCCACGCATTTCGCTATTTTGATATTTACGGCACATATGATGATTTAACTGTTAAGGTTGTCCACGCCGATACACCTGTCACCTCAACATTTACTTCTAACCACGAGGGTATGAACTTCTTATACGATGCATTTTTACGTACTCAGCTCGATAATATGCACGGCAGTATTCCATCTGACTGTCCTCACCGTGAGCGACTTGGCTACACAGGCGATGGTCAAATTTGCGCGCCAACAGTTATGATGATGATAGACACGCGCGAGTTTTACAAAAAATGGATACGCGATATTCTTGACTGTCAAGATACAAACGGTCATATTCGACACACCGCGCCATTTATGGGTGGCGGCGGCGGCCCCGGTGGTTGGGGTAGTGCCATAACAATTGTACCCTATGCATATTATAAGCAATATGGCGACACTGATATTATAAAAGAGTGCTATGACAGTATGAAGCTGTGGATTAGCTATCTGCTATCGCACACTGAAAATGGACTTGTAACCAGTGAAGATCCGGGCGGTTGGTGTCTTGGTGACTGGGCATCTCTCGATGAAATGAAGATACCCGAGCCATATGTAAACAGCTGTTATTTTGTTAAAAATCTTTTGCTTTTAGAAGAAATGGCGTCGCTTATTGGCAAAAACGATGATATTCCTTATTATCAATCGCTTCGTGCTATTACCGAAAAAGCAATTGTTGACACCTATTATGATGCTGCTACAGGCCACTTTGCAGACGGTATACAAGGCTGCGACGCATTTGCCGTGTGGTGCGGTCTTGCAGGCGAAGATGCCGTAAAGATGTTAGCGCAAAAATACACCGAGCTCGGCTACTTTGACACAGGATTCATATGCACCGACATACTTTGCGAGGTGCTTTGTAATTACGGCTATACCGATGTTTTCTTATCTCTGCTAAAAAGTGAAAAGTACGGTACGTTTCTTTATATGAAAAATACGGGAGCTACAACAATTTGGGAATACTTTAACGGTAGATGTTCGCACAATCACCCAATGTTTGGCGCGTGTGCACGTCAGCTTTTCCAAAGTGTTTTGGGTATTCGCCAGCGCAAAGGCACTGCAGGATATACCGATGTAATTATAGACCCCGTAAAAACCAAACGCGGTCTTACAGTTTCGGGCAGTATAGACACTCCAAACGGTGTAATAGCCGTATCGCTTGACACCACTAAAGATACACCTATTATTAAAGTTGATGCACCAAAGAATATTAAAATAGAAATTAAAGAAGGTTAAAAATGACTTATATTTATCTCGTTCGTCACTGCGAAGCTATGGGCAATCACAAACGACTTTTTCAAGGCTCTACCGATTGTGACGTAAGTGAAATTGGCTCTAAACAATTAGAATATTTAAAAGAGCGTTTTCGTGATATAAAGCTTGACGCCGTTTATTCAAGCCCGCTTTTACGAGCGCAAAAAACTGCCGCGGTTATTGCCTACGGCAAAGGTATTAGCGTTATAACACGTAAAAATCTTGCCGAGCTTGACGGTGGTGTTGTTGAGGGAAAACCTTTTCAAGAAGCGTTTAACGCAATCCCCGGTCTTGCAGACGCGTGGAATAATCATCCACAAGACTTTGCCCCCGAGCGTGGCGAGGCTATGCGCGATGCATACGTTCGCATTTATGATGAGGTTATAGCTTTAGCTCATATGAACCGCGGCAAAACTATAGCAGCGGCTTCGCACGGCGGTGTATTACGTTGCCTTACCTGCCGTATTCTTTATAACGATATTACCCGACTTAAAGATGTTCCTTGGCACGAAAACACAGCGGTTACGCTTATAAAGATAGACGATAATGATAAAATTGGCATAGAATTTTTTAATGATTATAGTCACGTACCAACCGAATATATGCCCAAGAGAAACCGCATTGTAGGAAAGGTCTAAGGTGATATAATGATAATAATGTCAGTCGATTTAGGAAAAGCAAGAACAGGTATTGCTGTATCTGACCCAAGCGGTCAATTTGCTTTTCCAAAAGACGTTATAACCGAGTATAATACCGACCGCCTTGTTGATAAAGTGTGCCAAAAAGCCAAGGAATATGCGGCCGAGCGTATTGTGGTGGGCTACCCTAAAAATATGGACGGCACTTTGGGTGAGCGCGCACAGGAATGTGCCGCTATAGCCGAACAAATAAATATAACAAGTGGGCTCGAAACAGTCCTTTGGGACGAACGCTGTACCACCGTTACCGCACATAACTATTTAAGTATGAACAATGTGCGTGGAAAAAAGCGCAAGCAAACGGTGGATGCTGTTGCCGCAGTAATAATTTTAGAGGACTATTTACGTAGTTTATAATTTGTGCATAGGCACACCTAACTTCTTCACTACTACTTCTTATTTATTATTAAAAAAAGACGGCATCAGCCGTCTTTTTTTATAGTACTTTTTCCATGCATATTTTTTGCGGCACTAATCCCATTGACTCATAAAATTTTAATGCCGATGGATTACAGCTCCACACATTTAAAGTAAGGTTATAGCAACCGTTTTCTTTGGCGAGCTTCAATGCCGCGTCATACAGCTGTCGGCCTATATGCTTACCGCGTAATTTTTCATCAACACATAAATCGTCAATATAAAGAGTCTTTATGTCGGTCAAAACCGAATTATTTATATGCTGCTCAAAAATACCGAAGCAATAACCCATAACGCAGTCACTTTCATCGGTGCAAACAAGTATCGGTCGAGTTTTATCTTTTAACAAAACCTTTAACTCATCGGCCGAATATTTTGTACCAATTTTAAAAATATCGGGTCTGCCATTATGATGCACCAAGCAAACCTGTGACAATAAATCTAACATTTTGGGTATATCTTTTTCTACTGCAAGTCTTATCATACCTATTCTCCGTTATTAAGTAAAATGAATTATGTTAATTATAACACAAAGTAGCAAGATTGCAAATACTCTCGGGGGGAACACATAGGAGAACACATAGGAGAACACATAGGGAACACATAGGGACGGCAACGCAGGGCAATGCATTGCGAAGTAAAAGGTAAAAGTTAAGAGGTAAAAAGTTTTTATATCCGTGCCGAAGGCACACCGAAACTCTTCACTATTCATTTTTCACTATTCACTAAAAAAGACGGCATCAGCCGTCTTTTTTCTTGCACTGTGTTCCGTCGTGTTTTATTTCATAGTTTTCTTTTAATATCAAATCACTTATAAACACAAACTCATACCCCTCGTCTTTAAGGCATTTTAGAATGTTTGGTAGCGCCGCGGGTGTGTGGTCGGCGTCGTTGTGGAAAAGGACGATACTGCCGTTTTTAACCTTTTTTACTACTCTATCGCAAATACTTTGCGGCGTGGCGTTGTCCTTCCAGTCAAGGCTGTCAACATTAGATACAAAAGTAAAGAATTAATTAAAATTTTAGTTTTGAAAAATTCAACAAATCATTTGGCGTCACCGATAAACATTTGCATATACACGCCAATTCATAATCGGTAACTTGACGATTGTTTTTCTCAATTTTACTAATCATTTGTTGGTCTATATTAACATTCATTGTTTGTAATTTGGCAGCCAAATTACTTTGCGATAACCCTTTTTCTTCTCTTAGCGTTTTAAGTTTTTCTGAAATAATATTTTTATTATTGTAGTAACAAATCTTTTTCATAATGACATTATATCCCCAATACGTTATAATAACGTATTGACATTAACATATTTTTGTGCTACAATTACGTTACATTAGCGTAGAACTATATTTTTTTATTTGCGACTAATGTAAAAAAGGAGTTGTTAAAAATGTTTGAAAACGTTGGATCAAAGATTAAAAAAATTGCAAAATTATTATTTGCAATAGGGGTAGTATTAAGCGTACTTTTATTTATTATAATGTTAATTTTAGCTATCCCGAGTATTGATTATGGTGATGGAGCATTAGGTATAATATTATTATTGATTGGAATATTTTCACTCATAATAGGTCCTATTATTTCTTGGTTGAGTGTTTTGTTATTGTATGCTTTTGGCGAAATGGTAGAAAAAACCGTAAGTATAGAAAATTCTGTTTGTGATAATTCTGATACGATATGTGATGATATTAAAGATTCAAATACTGATTCTACCATAAAAAATAGAAAAACGGAAATTGATACATCTGTAAAAAAGTGCAAATATTGTGGAAAAAAGGTTCCGTTAACAACGGAAAGGTGTGAATGTGGTTGTATAGCTTTTGAAGATGTTATATAACACAGTGTTATATTTAACATAAGGGACGGCAACGCAAGGCAATGCCTTGCGTAGTAATAGGTAAAAGTTAAGAGGTAAAAAGTTTTTATATCCGTGCCGAAGGCACACCATACTACTTCACTATTACTTCTTACTTATTACTTTAAATAAACGGTGACGATTATTCGTCACCGTTTATTTTGCACTGCGTTCCGTCGTGCTTGATTTCGTAGTTTTCTTTAAGAATTAAATCACTTATAAATACAAACTCGTACCCCTCATCTTTTAAGCATTTCAGAATATCGGGGAGAGCCGCAGGTGTGTGGTCTGCATCGTTGTGAAACAGCACTATACTGCCATTTTTAACCTTTTTTACTACTCTATCGCAAATACTTTGCGGCGTAGCGTTATCTTTCCAGTCAAGAGAGTCACAATCCCACTGAATTGTGTACATTTCAACACTTTCGACTGCCTCAATAACGCGGTTATCATAGTCACCGTACGGTGGGCGGAAGAGAGTTGGTTTTTTACCGGTAACGTTTTCTATCTTTTTGTTGCAAGACTCAAGCTCGTCAATCATCTGCTCGGTCGAGAGTCCCGTCATATACGGGTGCGTATTTGAGTGATTTTGCACCTGATGACCGGCATCTGATAGTTGTTTTACCGATTCGGGATATTTATCTACCCAAGCGCCCACTACAAAAAAGGTGGCGGGCACCTCGTATTCTTTTAAAATCTCTATCAGTTGCTCGGTGTCGTCATTACCCCACGCGGCGTCAAAGCTGATGGCTACCTGTTTTTTGTCGGTTTCTACGCAGTAGATTGGCAGCTTACGGTCGCTGTTTGCAAAGGTGGCAACCGACCCTACCGCCGCAATTATTACCGCCATTAACGCACTTAAGCACCACATTATTTGACGCTTGGTTATTATTAAATATTTCATATAATCCCCTCTTTCATTCTTATTATGAAAATATGATTTAATGCTTGTATAATATTACAGAATGCAAGCATAATTACAGAACAAAAAAGACACGGTATGTTTACATATACCGTGTCTTATAGAGATACTATTGTTTTTTATTTAATTGTAACGTTCCAACCATTTACGTACTGCATTAAAATACCGTAGTCCTTGTTGTTAACGTTACCGTCACCTGTAACATCGGCAGCAGAGAGAGCAATTGTTACTTTCCAACCATTAAGATACTGCATAAATATACCAAGGTCTTTGTTGTTAATGTTACTATCTCCGTTAATATCACCTGTTGAACCGCTCTCAACAGGAATATCGGCAGATGTGGTGTATAATTTACAATAAAAGCCGTTTGATGATACATCTACGGGACCTACGGTAGTATAGTTTTTATCGTTACGTGTACCTATAACATATTCTGTATTATTAACTACCGAAACTAAGGTTTTAAGTGTTGTATCAAAAGTGTAAACTGTAGATGCGGTTGATGCATAAACCGAGTTAACGTGTGTGCCGCTTGCAACCATATTAATATAATTCTTAGCACCATTAATCATAGTATACAAATAATAACCGCCTGTAGTTTCTTGCAAGTATACATCAAGTGCAAGATCAATATTATTTGAAGTGTCAAGATAATAGGTTGATGCCATACCGCCCTTAATATAGTAAATGTCGGTAGTACTTACATTATCCTGAACCATACCAAATTTATACGCAGTATTCGCTGTGGGATTTTCTACAACCTTGATTGTAGGCTCTTGGGGTTCGTCAGGATCGCTTGGTGTGGTTGGAGTATCAACAGTACCGTCTGACGCGCTACCCGAAGGTGTTGTGTAATCGCTTGGGATTTGTTTACCAAACAAAACGAATGCAAGCTCAGGATAATCTACAAACACGTTACGTGTGCCCGTAATAGATTCGACCGAATCGTTACGGCCAAGCTCCCAAGTGTCAACAGGGTCATCCTCGATCCAATCAAGCATAACGGTAACACTCTCGATAACACCGTCGGTGCCAAAAATACCGGTTGAATTATATTTAGAACCTGTGTTTGTGCAGTTCCAACGCACGTATTGATAAAGTATAATACGCGCTACGTCACCGCGCAGGTCATACTTACCGCCCGATTCGCCGTTAGGATTATAATAACCACTGCTTTGACCATAAGCCTTGTTACCACGGCTTGAGTTCTCACTTACAGAAGCGGGACGAAGCATCATAATATCATTTTCACCGTTTCCTGATGCATCACCCTTACTGTTTGGCCAGGTGTGTTCGCGATTCCATGTGTTACCGCTGTCCCAATTAGGACCAATAAAATTTCCCGAATAAAATGAAGAAATCTTGTTGTTCGTTTTACCGCTGTTTAAGCAGTCGGTATGCTTAAACAAATCACGTGTACCATTGTATGATGTTTCATAATCGTGATTAGATTTCATTAACTGTTGCAATTCTTTATAAAGTGCGCTTGAAGGAACACTACTTGCACTTGAACTGCCCGATAATGCGGCAAGTTCTTCAAAAGTAGTGCCGTTTGCCTTATAAAATGCAATTGCATTTGGTGACATAAAGGTAGCAACCTCTTCACGTGTGCCCCAGTTTTTTATGTATTGACCTGAATATACATAATCAACCGTAGCCGCATTTACAGGTGCATTTACACCAATAAATACTGCAAAACACAATACAAATGATAAGATTACACTAATTGATTTATATGCTATTTTTTTCATTTTAAAAAATCCCCTTTTTTAAGCACATAATACATTAATTATATCATATCACACTTTTAAAAAGTATGCAACAAATATTTACAAATTAATAACAATGATTGCCTTTACTTTTTATTTTTTTTAAGTTATACTATTATATGCTTTTAACAAAATGTAATAGAGGTAATGATAAATGTCACAAAAAAATGAAAGCGATACCCTAAAACAACGAAGACTTGCCCAACAAGAGTTTTTACGTCTTAAAAAAATGCAAAGCGGCGAAATAAGCGCAGGACCCAAGCCAAGCGAGGTTGCCGCCCCACTTACATTTAGCGATAAATTAAAAAATGTATGGTATCACGACAAATTTGCGCTAACAGTTATTGCAATAATTATAATAGCAATAACCTTGCTTTGTGTACAATGCGCCACAAAAACCGTTTACGACGCGACTATAGTTGTTTTTACGCACAGCATTACTGGCGACCCAAACTGCAGTAAAATGGGTGATTATCTTAAAGAATTTTGCCCTGATATAAACGATGACGGTGAAATTAACATAAACGTTATTAACTGCTCTAATAATCCTGATGATAAAGGCGATTTTAGCTACACAAACCGTTCAAAAGCGCAATCTATACTTGCATCAGATGCAAGCGCCTTACTTTTTATTACCGATGAGGATTCATATAAATACCTTATGGGACTTTCAAAAGATATTTCACTTTTTGAAGGTGAGCCCTATAAATTTGATGAAGATTTTTACGAATTTTGTGTAGACGAAAGCGGATTTTTTGATACGCCTGAAAATTTACAAATATCTTGCCGTACCATAAAGGGCGCCGCTATTGAAAGTAATAAAAATGTTGATAAATACTATGCTCAAGCGCAAACAATACTTGAAGGACTTAAAAACAAATCTAAGTAAGAATTTTCTCCCTGCATTAAAATAGCAGGGAGATTTTTTATATTTTAATATTTATAAGATGCGATATACCGGGTATGCTCTCGCCCTGAAGTGATGATGTTGGTGACATAAGAGCGCCAGTAGACATAAATAAAATGTTTTTAAAATCTCCTGATTCAAATCGGTGCATCACAAACGAGTTTAATACCGCCGCGCTACAGCCACAGCCCGAACCGCCTGAATGAACGTCTTGATTTTCACGATCAAAAATTATAAGTCCACAATCGCTGTGACGACAGCGGATATCTATACCCTCACCCTCAAGTAATTCGTAAAGCAAATCGCTGCCTACCTTGCCTAAATCCCCCGTAATTACTAAATCATAATCGTGCAAAGTTGTATTTGTGTCTTCTAAAAAATGCTTTATAGTAGAAGCTGCAGACGGGGCCATTGCGGCACCCATATTGTTAGTGTCGGTAACACCTAAATCCTCTATTTCACCAAAACATACCTTGTCTATATACGGCTTGCCTTCTACCCTTTCTCTCGATAAAACAGTAGCGCCGGAGCCTGTAACCGTCCATTGCGCCGTTTGGGGACGAACCACGCCATACTCAAGCGGAAAACGGTATTGACGCTCAGCAGAGCAAAAATGAGATGACGTAACTGCCGCCGCTATGTCAGCCGCGCCGCTATCGACCATAATTGATGCAAGTGATAATCCTAAAGTCATTGTAGAGCACGCACCGTAAAGTCCTACAAGCGGTATTCCCTTTGAACGCAGTCCAAAATACGAGCCGATACACTGATTTAAAAGGTCACCTGCAAAAATCATTTTAATATCGTTTTCGTTAACATTTGCTTTTCGCATAGCCGTTTCAAGCGCTATTTTTTGCAAGGTGCTTTCTGCCTTTTCGTAACTTTCTTCGCCAAAACGGCTGTCGAGGTCATGGGCGTCAAATTCGTGCCCCAAAGGACCTTCATATTCTTTTTTGCCCACAACCGAACCGTAGCCGATTATATACGGTTTGTTTTCTAAAATTATCGTTCTTTTACCAATTCTTTTTGACATAAATACTACTCCTTTTTCATAGTATTTGTCGTTTAATAAAAAATATAAAATTAACACTGAAATAAAATATTTACAAATTTCTAATATTTGTATATAATTACAGTATAAAAATTTTAAGGAGTGTTTTTATGGATTTAGAAAAAATTTGGAACTTTTTGTGGAGCTTCGCGACATCCTGGGGTGTAAAATTGCTTGGTGCAATAATTATTTTAGTTGTTAGTCTTAAGCTTATCAGCGCTCTTGCAAAATGGATTAAAACATCACCAAAGCTTAACAAGGTTGATGACAGTCTGCGTTCGTTTTTGGTAAGTTTCAGCAGAATCGTGCTTTATGTTATCTTAGTTATCACCATAGCAACCACATTGGGTGTACCTGCTACATCATTTATAACAATTCTTGCTTCTTGCGGTGTTGCGATAGGTCTTGCACTGCAGGGTTCACTCAGTAACTTTGCTGGCGGTCTTATGATTTTATTTTTTAAACCGTTTAAGGTTGGCGATTTTATTGAAGCCTCGGGCAAAACAGGTGTTGTAGAAGAAATTTCAGTTGTATATACCGTGCTTCTTACCCTTGATAATAAGCGTATAACTTTGCCAAACGGCGCGCTTACCAATTCGGTTATTGAAAACTATTCAAGTGAAGAATTACGCCGTGTAGATATCGATTTTAACGCAGCTTACAGTTGTGATGTTGAAAAGGTTAAAAAGGTTATAACCGAAGTTGTAGAAGCTCACCCACTAGCCCTCAAAAAACCCGAACCCTTTGTTCGTCTTTCAAAGTATGCCGACAGCGCTCTTACATATACCGTACGTGTATGGTGCAATAACGCAGACTATTGGACAGTGTATTTTGATGTTCTTGAGGGTGTTAAGGCGGCATTTGATAAAAATGAAATCAGCATTCCCTATCCGCAAATTGATGTTCATATGAATAAATAAGCAAAAAAGCAGTGCTTTCGCACTGCTTTTTTTACATTATAACATACTCCCCTGCTGTAAGTTTAAAAATCATCTTTCCGTCTTTGATTTCGCCGCCTAAAGCCTTAGCAGTAAAAATAATATCATTGATTGTAACTGATTTTTGTGTTTTTGAAAGTGGAAATTCTATGCGTGCAGAACCATCGGGAATAACAATGTGCCACACAAACCGGTCTTCTTCATAATGCCACTCACTTACAATACCGCGGTACGAAGCTTTAACACTTGTAATTTGCTTTTGACTGTCGGGTATTGGTGCTAAAATAAAATGTTTATCGAAACCGCCATTTTCTTCATTGGGTTTTATACCCGCCATATAAGCATACATCCATTCGGCAACCGCACCGTAAGCGTAATGATTAAACGAATTCATTTTAACATCGCCAAAACCGTCAGCTTTGGTGTAAGAATTCCATCGCTCCCAAACGGTTGTAGCGCCCTGTTTTACACTGTAAAGCCAAGATGGGTCGGCATCTTGCAAAAGCAAGCTATACGCTAAATCATTATGCCCCACTTTAGCTAGTGTTTGATTAAGCACACCCGTACCAACAAAACCGGTTGATAGTGTGTAGTTATTATCTATTATCTTTTGTTCAAGCTTTTTGATAGTCTTCTCACGTATTTCGCCATCTAACATATCAAAGTAAAGTGGCAGCAAATATGCTGTTTGACTGTTTTCAATTATTTCGCCGTCTTTTACATACCTTTCAAAATAATAATCAAGTATTTTTTTACTCAAATTAGAATAATACTTTTCTCTATCTTTTTTGTCTAAAATTTTAGAGAATTTTTGCATTATAACGGCATTATTATAATGATAACAAATTGATATATATCGCTTATCGGTTGGCTCATAGCTTAGCCAGTCACCATACCACGCTTTAGCTCCATCCAAACCAAAATTTCGGTCTATATAGCTCATATATGCTTCCATAGAGGCATAATTTTCGCGTACTACAGTATCATCACCGTACATAAGCCAAAGCTTATAAGGAATTATAATGCCGGCATCACTCCAAGCCGCAGAACCACAAAAATTCTTTTCAAAAACGGCAGGGCAAATATCGGCATAAGCACCGTCACGCTCGATTTGTGAATCGCGCATATCACCTAAATATTTACTTAAAAAATTATATGTATCGGCAATATATGATGCTGCTCCACAAAAGACCTGTGTGTCCCCTGTCCAGCCATAACGTTCATCACGCTGCGGACAGTCGGTAGGTATGCCAAGATAATTACCACGCATACCGCGCACAATGTTTTGATAAAGCTTATTAACCATTGAATTAGAGCACTCAAAATTACCAATATATTCCATATCGGCGCCCAAAACCTCGGCTGTAATACACTCAATATTTACATCTTTATCAGCTGTAATTTCCATATATCTAAAGCCGTAGAAGGTGTGTAAAGGTTTAATTATATTAAGCTGTCGACGGCTGCTTGTAGATGCCGCTACATAGTTAAAACGTGCAAGTGCCGAACGATAATTCTCGACATAAAGGCTTCCCTTTGGCCCGTCATTGCCACGAGATTTATCACCACTATCGTTTAACATTTCAGCAAAAAGACATTTTATGTTTGTACCGTTAAGGGCATTTATTGCAAATGACGGACGACCGACAATATCTGCGCCAAAATCAAGCACCATTGTCTGCCCTGCTTTAAGTGTTATGCACTCACAGTTGTCCCCAACCGCTTTTTTTACTGTCTTTATCTCGCCAAAATTGGTACCGTTATTTTGGGTACCACGATATATAATAGCACTTTTAGGCGCAATATACTCGGTAACACAAACCTTTTCACCCTTAAAATCCACTATATCGCAAGTGTAATCGGTGAATTTTTCTGCCTTTGTCCAAGTTGTACTTTCTATATATACACAAGGGTCTTTTATTGTAGCGTCAAAGTATTCACCGTTCCAAATATCTGCATAAAGCACAGGACCCGCAACGGCTGTATTCCAGCTTTCGTCAGTAGCAATTATTTCACTGTTTCCGTCTTTATACGTAATCTCTATTTCAGCGCAAATAGCGGTTTTTTTATAGCCGTAATAACCATTTGAAATGCGACCCGACCACCAACCTGATGATACACGGGCGGCAAAGATGTTTTCGCCTTTCTTTTTAAGGTAAGGCAAAATATCATATTCATATTCAAAAACGCGATACTTATAATCGGTCCAAAGAGGTGTTAGTTCGTCATTTCCGACACGATTACCGTTTAAAATCGCCTCAAAATTGCCGAGCGAGGTTATACGCAAAACAGCCGATTTAACACCATTTTTAAGGTTAAATTGCTTCATAACAGTAAGCAAGCCGTCGGTTTTTGATATATCATTATCACGAGTATTTAAGATTTTACCAAATGCATTATTCACTAAATGATAAAAATCATTACTCATTTGTGTACTTGAAATAAATATACCCTTTTTCACAAAAACACGCCCTTTCATATAACAATAAGATATTACCATAAATATATTGCTTTTTCAATCATTTAATATTAAAATATATGTGGTGATTTTTATGAAACTCAGTGAAATAAATATTCGCGATCCATTTATATTGCCTTTTGATAATAAATATTACATGTACGGCTCGAGAGTTGGTGTTCAAACGGGATTTGACGTTTACGAAAGCACCGACCTTGAAGAATGGAGCGAGGCAAAAAGTGTTTTTGAAATAACTGACGACTTTTGGGCTACTACCGACGCCTGGGCACCCGAAGTACACTACTATAACAACAAATTTTATATGTTTGCTTCTTTTAAGGCAAAAAACACCTGTCGCGGTACGCAAATCCTCGTTTGTGATACATCAAATGGTAAATTTGTACCTCTTACCGAAAAGCCGATTACACCAAGTGACTGGGAGTGCCTTGATGGTACTTTTTACATAGATAAAAACGGTAATCCGCACATTATATTCTGTCACGAATGGGTACAGATTGAAAACGGAACCGTGTGCGAAATGCAGTTATCCCCCGATCTTACTTGTGCAGTAAGCAAACCAAGAATTCTTTGGAGTGCAAAAAACTATAAAGACGTTTGTATAGTTGGCAAAGATATTAAAGGATACGTTACCGATGGACCGTTTTTATATCGCAACCATAACGATAAACTTTTGGCTATATGGTCATCATTTAACAAAAACGGATATACCGCACTGGTGTCACAAAGTGATAATGGAGATATTAACGGTAATTGGAGTGTTTGCGAAACACCGCTTTCGGCAGTTGACGGCGGTCACGGTATGATATTTAAGGCATTTGACGGCAAAGAGTATTTTATAATGCACAAGCCCAACACAGCCACTCTTGAACGACCGGTAATTGCTGAACTTAAAGATAATAACGGAAATATATTTATATAAACAAAAAAGATGATTGACTTAGTGTCAATCCCCTTTTTTAAATTTTATTGAAAGTATACTGCCTGCTGTTAATAATACAAAGCTTATTACCCTTAATGCTGTGCGCTTTACCAAAAAGCCAAAAACATAAACCCACATAGTATCAATTAAAAACAACTTACTTAATAAAAGATATTCGGGTATGGCGCGAACGTATGGGTCAATTAAAATATAAATTGCCGATACTGCGCTTAAAGCGGCGACAATTATGGTAAATACCTTGCTGTATTTGTTTTTTAGGTTCAAAATTAGCAACACCGTTGGTATTATGATAACAATAAATGCCGCTATAACAGAGCATAACATATACGTTTTGGTATAAGAGTGTATAACATCGGGATTAGGCAACACACTGAGCGATTTTCCAAAAACAATGATAAAAGCATCTAACAGATATAAAAAGATACCTAAAATTAGCAAAATGTTTTTAATTTTTTTCATAATCACAATCCTCTTCTTTATTTAAATAGTTATTTAAATAATTAATTACCTTCTTTTTATCTGCCGACCATAGCGGTGCTATAAGGTCGCGTTTGGCGCCGTCGCCTGTTATACGGTGAACGACTATATCGGGCGGCAACGCATCAATACATTTTTTTAAAATTGGGGCGTATTCTTCAAGCGATAAGCATTTAAATTTACCGCTTAAATATTCACGCTCTAAATCGGTGTTTTTAAGCACGTGCAATAAATGAAATTTAACCCCGTTAGTCCCCGCAGTTACAGCGTCGCGCGTTGTTTTTACAGCGTCATCGGCCGTTTCATAAGGCAGGCCGATTATTATGTGGGTTACAACGTCTATTCCCGCCGCTTTTAGTCGTTTTACTGCATCAAAATAAACGGTGTTTTCATAACCACGTCTTATATATTCTACACTTTTTTCGTTGGTGGTTTGTAGCCCCAATTCTACGCTTACGGGTTTGATTTTATTAATTTCTTTTAAAAGTTCTATTACGGCATCACCCAAACAGTCAGGTCGCGTACCAATAGAAAGACCGACAATATAGTCGGGTTGAATGGCTTCATAATATATATTTTTAAGCTTTTCAATTGGAGCATATGTATTTGTAAAAGACTGAAAATATCTAATATATTTACGGCCTCTATTTTTATTTTCTACACGTAGCTTTGCGTTTTCGAGTTGTTCGGTTATGTTATTACCCTTTGCGGCAAATTCACCACTACCAAGCTTTGAGCAAAAAATACATCCGCCCGTGCCCAAGGTACCATCACGGTTTGGGCAGGTAAAGCCACCATCAAGCGATAGTTTATAAACCTTACAGCCAAACTTTTGCTTATAATAATCATTTGCGGTTTTGTACATACTTTTACCTATAAAAAATCATCCGCACAAAACGGATGATTTTAACGCCTTAAATTATTTTAATATTTTTAAATAATCAAGAACAGCGATTACTACTCCCGCAAGAATATATATCCCTATTAAAGTGCCTACAAGGCCTGTGATTAAACGTATAACAGGAATTTTACCTATAATGCCTAAAACAAAGCCTATTACCGCGCCTACTACCAAATAGATTAATATTTTAATAACAAGAGCCGCTACGTCTTTAGCTCCAAAAGAAAACGGAAAAAACTTTTTTAAAGTGTCCATAAAACAACATCCCTTCAATAATTTATATTGTTATTTTATACCCAATTAAATATTTTGTCAACTTAAAACGTTATTATATCTTTACAAATATTTTAAAAAATGTTATTCTTTATGTATACTTTTAGGTGGTGATTTTATGAATTTTAAAGAAAGTGGAAAATTAAAGGCAATTACATTTAGCTATGATGATGCTGTAGTGCAAGACATAGAGCTTGTAGAGCTTTTTAACAAGTATAATTTAAAGTCTACTTTTAACGTTAATTCCGAATTGCTGGGTACAAACAATATGCTTATACGCGAAAATAAACGTATAGCGCATTACAAGCTTCATAAAAGCGACGTTAAAGGTGTTTATGAAGGTCACGAGGTTGCGGTTCATACACTTACACACCCCCATTTGCCACCCCTTGAAGAAGTCGAGGTTATACGCAAAGTAGAACAAGACAGATTAAACCTATCCGAAATTGTAGGCTACGAGGTTATTGGTATGGCATACCCAGGCGGAGGAGTTAATAACGACGACCGAGTTGCCGATATTATAAAGAATAATACCGGTGTAAAATACAGCCGTACAATTACCTGTAACGACGGCTTTGATTTACAAGATAATTTGTATCGCTTTAACCCTACAGTTTATCATCTGCATTTTGACAAGATGATGGAAATGGGCGAAAAATTTATAAATATGTCACCCGATAACCCACAAATTTTTTATATTTGGGGTCACAGTTACGAATTTGATTACCAAAGCAATTATCTTGCAAAATTTGAGGAATTTTTAAAGCTTGTTGCAAATAAAGATGATATTTTCTACGGAACAAATAAAGAGGTATTGTTATAAAAGTTCTAAAAAATGCTTGACCTTTTGGTCAAGCATTTCTTTATTCGTTTATATAATCTTTAGCCGTTAGATTCAACATTTTTATGAATGTACTTGTTAATTCAGATATATTTCTATCGGTGCGCAAAATATATCCTATTGTGTAATAGTCTTCGCTTTCAAGCGGTATGCTTATTATTCTTCCCTCATTAAGCTGAGAAGGCATAATGCCTGTTCCCACCGTATAACAATCGGTAGAAAGCAACGCGTTCATTAAAGTTGCTCTGTCGTTGATTGCAATATGCTTGTTACTGTGGATATCTACTATCTCTTCTGCAAAAAATGATACGTTATGATCCCCTTGTTCATAAGTAACGTACGGATATTTTTCTAAATCCTTTAACGTAATTAAAGACTGATTTGAAAGAGGATGATTGTTACGTACAAAAACGTGCGGAAACGCCTCTAAAAAAGGAGTAAAAAGCAAATCCCTCTTGCTTAGATATCGCTTCATAATACCTATATCATTAGCACCTATTGCAATTATCCCAATATCGCAACAAGAGGTTTCAACCTGATGTATAACGTCATAGGTTTTCATTTCGGTTAATGAAAAATCAAAAAATTCTTCTTTGGTTTCATCAACCAATTTTCCAAAAATATCCGCTACAAAATCATAGTGCTGTGTAGCAACATATAAACGCTTGCTTAATTTTTTTTGGGTATATCTATTAACAATAAAATCATTTTGTTCTGCAATATGTCTAGCATATCTTACAAACTCGGCACCTTCTTCGGTCAAATATACACCGTTGCCCGAACGTTCAAAAATCTTAATATCAAGCTCTTGTTCTAACTGTCTTACACTAACCGACAGACTTGATTGTGCTATAAACAATTGCTTTGCCGCTTCATTAAAGGAACCACATTCTGCAATTTTCAGGACGTATTTACACTGTGTTATAGTCATATTTCTATCCTTTCACAACACTAATTCTTTAAATTGATTTTCGGCAACTTCCAATGATATTTTGCCGCCAGAAGCCGTATAACTACTATTATAGGTATTGAAACAATAAGTGCAACAATTTTATTACCGTTTATTCTAATCAAATAATATATAGTGCTACCAATAATGGATGCCAAGGCATATATATGTTTTTTTAAAACGTATGGTGTGCTGTCTACTAAAATATCACGTATTATGCCACCACCAATTCCCGTAAGCATTCCCATTGATATTGAAAATATAGCCATATCATAAAAACCTAACTCACATGCCATTTCGGTACCAATTGCCGAAAAGGTTGCAAGACCCACCGCATCAAAAAAATTGTTGATGCTTTCTATACGTTTTTCAAAAGATTCGAACTTGTTAGCATTGAAATATGATATAACAAAAACAATGATAGCTGTTATGACGGCAATAATTAACACAATAACATTAGAAAAAATGTTTGGAGGAAATTTGCCCAAAAACAAATCTCTCATTATTCCCCCACCAACCGAGGTAATGCTTCCGACAAGCACTACACCAAATAAGTCTAAGCTTCGTCTTACTGCAATCAACGCACCCGAAATTGCAAAGGCAATAGTGCCTATAAGTTCCATAACATAAATTATTACTGTTTCATTCATAATCTATTTAATATGGATTAAAGTCCCATTTCTTCTTTAACTTCTTTAAAGCATTTTACAATATAGTTTATATCATCTTCACTGAGCGCCGCAGACATCTGGGTTCTTATTCTTGCCTTGCCGCGAGGAACAACAGGATACGAAAACGCAACAACATAGACGCCTTTATCCATCATACGTTTCGCCATTTCAACAGCCTTGTGCTCATCATAAAGCATAACCGGAATAATGGGTGTGCCGCCATCAATGACGTCAAGACCAATTTCTTTTATTTTGGTTGCAAATAGTTTTGTATTGTTAAACAGCTTTTCACGGATAGACAGGTCATTTTCTAACATATCTAAAACCTTAATTGAACCTGCAGTAACGGCGGGCGCTAATGTATTTGAGAAAAGGTATGGACGCGAACGCTGACGAAGCAGGTCTATAATTTCTTGTTTACCGGAGGTGAAACCACCCGACGCGCCACCAAGAGCCTTGCCAAAGGTTCCGGTAATAATGTCTACTCTACCGCTAACACCACAATGTTCTGCAGTTCCTCGACCCGTATCACCCATAAAACCAACGGCGTGACTGTCGTCAACCATAACCAGTGCATCATACTCGTCGGCAAGGTCGCAAATACTTTTAAGATCAGCAACGATACCATCCATAGAAAAGACACCATCGGTTGCAATAAGCTTTATGCGGCAGTCCTTTGCTTCTTCAAGCTTTGCGCGTAAATCATCCATATTGTTGTTTTTATAACGGAATCTTTTTGCTTTACAAAGACGAACGCCGTCAATAATGCTTGCGTGATTAAGTTCATCACTTATAACAGCATCTTCTTCGGTAAGAAGTGTTTCAAACAAACCACCGTTTGCATCAAAGCAAGAAGAATAAAGAATTGTATCTTCGGTACCCAAAAAAGTGCTTAATTTGTTTTCTAACTTCTTATGTAATTCTTGTGTTCCACATATAAATCTAACAGAAGAAAGACCGTAGCCATAGCTGTCATAGCTCTCTTTTGCAGCGTTTATAACATCGGGATTATTACCAAGACCTAAATAGTTATTAGCGCACATGTTAATAACTTCTTTACCATCCGAAAGTTTTACCTTTGCCCCCTGTGGTGTGGTTATAATCTTTTCGTTTTTGGTAAGACCTTCTTTTTCAATTGTTTCACAAGTTTCTTTAAAATATTTAAGTGCAGTTTTCATAATATTTCTCCTTAATCTAATTTTGTCCAGTCAAGAATAACCTTGCCGCATTTACCGCTGTTCATAGCTTCAAAACCTTTTTCATATTCGGTTATATCTAATCTGTGGGTAATAATGTTTGAAATATCAAGGCCGCCCTGAAGCATTGCCGACATTTTGTACCAGGTTTCATGCATTTGTCTGCCATAAATGCCCTTAATTATAAGACCGTTAAATATAATTTTTGACCAATCTATTTTGGTATCACTCTTCAATAGACCAAGCAAAGCAATTCTAGCGCCGTGAATCATGCTGTAAATCATAGAGTTAAATGCAATCTCACTACCGGACATTTCAAGACCTACGTCAAATCCCTCTTTAATGTCGATTTCCTTCATAAAATCTTTCAGATCCGTTTTAGCGGTATTAACTGTATATTTTATACCAAGTTTTTTTGCAAGTTCTAATCTTTCGTCGTTAATATCTGTAATAACCACGTGTCTAGCACCAACGAATTTACAAACGGCTGCAGCCATAATGCCTATTGGACCTGCACCTGTAATAAGAACATCTTCACCCGTAAGGTCAAAAGAAAGTGCGGTATGTACTGCATTTCCAAACGGATC